>CAMBPB010000161.1 GCA_945869465.1 Prosthecobacter debontii | reverse complement strand
GTGCGTAGGACGAGGTGGTCGACAACGAGGGCGGATTTGGTCATCAGTGTTTCCATGGCAGGCTGAAACTGCCAAAACGGAGGCCAATGTCTAGTATTTTCTTAAATCGCCAATGAACATCGACCATGGCTGATTTCCGGGCAACCGCCCTGTGCTCCGCACGTATGAAGAACGAAATGCACTACGACATCATCGGCGACGTCCACGGACGTTTCGACAAGCTCGCCAAGCTCATGGACCGACTCGGCTATCGAAAGGAGGGCGATGGATTCATCCCGCCCGCCGGGCACCGCTCCCTTTTCCTAGGCGACCTGATCGACCCAAAACCGGGCCATCCCGTTCCCGGCGGCGTTAGCGCCACACTGCGGGCCGTGAAAGCCATGTGCGACCATGGCGACGCCCTCTGCTTGATGGGGAACCACGAGCTGAACGCCCTCTACTTTCACAGCAAGGGGCCGGATGGGAAGTGGCTGAGAGTGCGCGGCAGCAAGAACATCGCGATGCACCAAGGCACGCTCGACGACTTCCCGGACCACGATGATCCCGCAAGTGAATGGCACCAAGTTTGGATGCCGTGGATGAAGCGCTTACCCTTCCACTTCGACTTCGGCGGATTCCGTGCGGTGCACGCCACCTGGCATGAAGGGATGATTGATCGCATCGCGGGCCGGAGTCTGGAATGCCCGGAGTTTTTTCTGGGGGCTTCTAGCAAACACACACCAGAGGGAGAGGCTGTTGAAATTCTACTCAAGGGCGTCGAGGTGAAACTGCCTGATGGCATCTGTTTCAAGGATCATACCAACTCGCCACGCAGCCACATCCGCGCCCGCTGGTGGGAGCTGCCTGATTCGGACATCGGATACGACGGTCTGGTTTTCCCGCACAACCCGGCCATTCCGGCCACCCCCGTGAGGGCGGAGTCGTTCGAGCAGATCCCGGGATACCCGCTCGACGCGCCTCCCGTCTTCTTCGGCCACTACCTCAAGCCCGGTTTGTCCGCGCTGGCACCCGAGCGCCACAACGTCGCCTGTCTCGATCATGCGGCTGCGAAGGATGGCCCGCTCGTCGCCTACCGCTGGAAAGGCGAATCCGAAATCAAACCTGAACACTACGTCGCATCCCATGAAAGCTGATTGACGTGTCCGGGCACACTGGACTTCTGCAGTTTGGGAAGCCACGCTCAAAATCGGTCCTTACGTCACAGCAAAGTGGATTTTGGTAACACACGATCTTTGACAGGGGGTTCCGCTCTCAAAAATCGGCCTCAATGACTTTCCGGTTACTTTCCGGATGGGGGTGCGTTTTCGTGCGTTTTTCTGCGTTTTGGGCGGTTTTCCTAACAACCCTTACTTCTTCACATCCTGCTGATTTTCAGCGACTTAGGATGGAGGCGGAGGAGGGAATCGAACCCTCGCATGACGGTTTTGCAAACCATTGCCTTACCATTTGGCTACTCCGCCGTGCGCGTGGCGCGGGGGCGAGTGATTACCTGCTGGCGGGGCGGGTGTCAATGCCCGGATTTCGGGAAAATGTGGCGTCGAGAGCGGCGAAGGCGTGATCGAGTTCGGCGTGGGTGGTGGAAAGCGGCGGCATCAGCACGATTGTGTCGAGGATCGGACGGGTGAGCAGGCCGTGGGCGCGGGCGGAGTGGCAGATGGCTTCGCCATGGCGCTGGTCCGGTGGAAACCGGCTGCCATCGGGTTGGCGGAGTTCGATGCCGGCGATGAACCCGCACTGGCGGACGTCGTGGACGATGGGGTGGGCGGCCTTCAATGCCGCGAGCCCGGCACGCAGTCGCTCGATTTTCGGGGCGAGTTTTTCGAGGGTTTTTTCCCGTGCGAAAACCTCGAGGCTGGCGAGGGCGGCGGCGCAGCCGAGGGGATTGGCGGTGTAACTGTGGCCATAGTAGAAGGCGTTTTCTGGCGCGCCGAGGAAGGCCCCGTAGATTTTTCCAGTGGTGAGCGTGGCGGCCAGCGGCAGGTAGCCGCCGGTGATTCCCTTGGCGAGGCAGAGGAAATCCGGGATTACATTTTCATGCTGGCAGGCGAACATTTTTCCAGTGCGGCCGAAGCCGGTCATCACCTCGTCGAGGATGAGGTGGGCGGCGTTTTCATCGCACCAGCCACGCAACGCCGCGAGCATGCCGTGAGGCCAGGCGCGCATCTCGTTGACACCCTGAATGAGCGGTTCAATGACCAAGCCGGAGATGTATTTCGGGTCAAGTTCGGCCAGTTCGTCCAGCGAACGGACATGGGTGACCCGGTAACCGCGGTCTCTGAATTTCCCGGTAAACCGGCCCACTCCCCCCAGCGAGGCAGCACCCAGAGTGTCGCCGTGGTAGCCGTCCGCGAACGCGATGAAGCCGTCGCGTTCGGATGCGTCGGTTTGTTGGCGGTATTGCAGCGACATTTTCAGCGCGCATTCGACGGCCGTGGAGCCGTTATCCGAGAAAAACACACGCTCCAGGGAATTTTTGGGGAAAAACCCGCACAGTCGTTCGGCCAGTTCCGCCGCCCCCGGGTGGGTGAAGCCGAGAAACGAAACGTGCGCCGCTTTTTCGAGCTGAGAGCGGATCGCGGCTGAAATCACCGGGTGGGCATGGCCGTGGATGTTGGTCCAGATCGACGAGTTTCCATCCAGATAGCGGCGGCCTTCGGAATCCCATAGCCATGCGCCCTTGCCGCGGGTGAGAACGAGCGGTTCGTGGCCGGGCGCACCCCATTCGGCCTGCCTGGTGAACGGATGCCAGCAATGGGATTGATCGGCTTGGATCCAGCGGCGGGTCTCGGCGCGCATCGCCGGAGCATGCAAGGCGTCTCCGGCATTTGCAACCCGCAATCCGGAACCCGGGGTGCGGGGTGGTTGTGGCAAAATCGTCACGGCGCAAAGCTGGCATTCAAGCTGCTTGAGACGCTGAGTCAAGTGGTTGCATGGCAATCGCTCTTTCCCCCCCCGGAGCTCTCATCATGGTGCGGCGCAGCCCTTGCCCCCCAGAAAAACGAGCCGGCGGATGCGGAAGATTTTT
>CAMBPB010000160.1 GCA_945869465.1 Prosthecobacter debontii | reverse complement strand
CTCCGCCGACGAAACCGCCGTTTGCAACCTCGGCTCCATCGTGCTCGATACCCACATCACCCGTGACGGCGCGCTCGATCACGAGATGCTCAAGGAAACCATCACCGTCGCCATCCGTGCGCTGGACAACGTCATAGACATCAACTTCTACCCCACCGAACCGGCCCGCACCGCCAATACCCGCCACCGCCCCATCGGCCTCGGCGTCATGGGCGTCCAGAACGCCCTCTACAAACGCAACCTCGCCTTCGCCTCCGACGCCGCCGTCGAGTTTAACGACGAGTTCATGGAAGCCATCGCCTACTACGCGTATAGTGCCTCCTCAGACTTCGCCGCCGAAGTCGGTCCCTACTCGACCTACAAAGGCAGCAAATGGGACCGCGGCCTGCTTCCGCAGGACACCGTCGATCTCCTCGAAACCGAGCGCGGCCGCAAGATCGACGTCCCCCGCGGCGGCAAAATGGACTGGTCTGTCGTTAGGGAAAAAATCGCCAAGCACGGCATGCGCAACTCCAACGTGCTCGCCATCGCCCCCACCGCCACCATCTCGAACATCATGGGCACCACCCCCTGCATCGAGCCCAACTACAAGAACCTCTACGTCAAATCCAACCTCTCCGGCGACTTCATCGTCCTCAACAGCGAGCTCGTCAAAGACCTCAAAAAGGCCAACCTCTGGAACCAGGAAATGCTCGACCAGCTCAAGTATTTCGACGGTGAGCTCGACGCCATCAACGACATCCCGGAAGCCCTCAAGCACAAGCACAAGACCGTCTTCGGCATCGACTTCGAATACATCATCGACGCCGCCGCCCGCCGCCAGAAGTGGATCGACCAAAGCCAGAGCGTCAACCTCTTCCTCGCCACCCCCGAGATGAAGACCCTCTCGCACATGTATCGCCGCGCCTGGGACAAGGGCCTCAAGACCACCTACTACCTCCGCACCCTCCAGGCGAGCAACATCGAGAAATCCACCATCGACGTCAAAAAGGAACAACGCGGCGTCATGGCCACCCAAACCGCCGCAACAGCCGCCAATGCCGCCCGCGAATACAGCGACGCCGAGAAAAACTCCTGCTCCCTCGAAGCCATGCTAAACGGCGGCACCTGCGAGGCCTGCCAATAACCTCTCAACTGTAGCGACGCGTCTATGACCGCCGCACTTTATCTTTAACTTCCACGACTCCCTCCTCCCCCATTGACACAAACGGGGAATCGGAGCACCCTCATTCCAGTGAATGTTCATCCGGATCATCGGCAAAAACAATCTCCCGCCGTCGGGGCCATTGCTGCTGGTGGCGAACCACGCGAACTCGCTGATTGATGCCGTGCTGGTGGGCTTGGCGGCCGGGCGGCGGGTCCGTTTCTTGGCCAATGCTCCGCTTTTTGGCAGGCTGCTTTTTGGCAGGCTGCTGAGTTGGGTCGGCATGATCCCGGTCCACCGGCCGGTGGATGATCCCACGCAGGTCCGCCGCAGTCTCCAGAGCCTGACGAAAGCCGCGGAAGCACTCGCTGCCGGTGCGGCCATTGGCATTTTCCCGGAAGGGAAATCGCATGATTCGCGGACCCTGCCGTCTGCTCACTGCGGCAGGCGGTTGCTCGGCGATGGTACTTTATGAAAGTCTCAGCCGCGCGCCGGGCTTTGTCTTTGAAACGGCAGCCGAGGCCTGCAGTTTCGTCGTCTGGGCTGTCGGGCAGTTTGATGAATTTCAACGAATCGTCCCGACCACCACCTCACACGGTCAGTTGGTGGATGTCGCCTGCACGGTCGAGGGAAACCATGTCTATCTCAACTTCGAGTTCACCACCGGGGATGCCTCCGGCCAAAACATGGTGACCCTGGCGACCCAGGCGATCTGCGACGACATCATCGAGCGGACGCCGGTCAGCCCGAAGCGCCACTATGTCGAGTCTAATCTATCAGGTGACAAAAAAGCCAGTGCTCGGGCGTTCGTCTCGGCACGAGGGAAAAAAGTCACTGCGGAAGCCCACCTTTCGGCGGAACTGATCGCCAAACACCTGCACACCACGCCGCAGGCGATGGAGGATTATTGGCGGATGTCGGCCATCGGTGGTGTGCTCAGCGGCACGCTTGGCATCCACGGCCATTTCGCCAACGGACTTGCCGCGCTCTATCTGGCGACCGGTCAGGACGCAGCTTGCGTCGCCGAGTCGGCCATCGGGGTGACTCGCTTCGAGGTAACCGAAAACGGAGATCTGTATGCCTCGGTCACCTTGCCAGGCATCATGGTTGGGACGGTGGGTGGCGGCACTGGATTGCCCTCGCAGAAGGCCTGTCTGGAGTTGATGGGCTTGTATGGAACGGGTAAATCACGCGCCCTGGCCGAGGTGTGCGCGGGCTTGCTGTTAGCCGGTGAGTTATCCATCATCGCCGCGCTCTGTTCCGGACATTTCTCCCGTGCCCACCGCAAACTGGCCCGGCAACGCGGCGGAAAAAGCGGTGTAATCGAAGCGCCATGAACCGCTGGCTGATTTATCAGAAGGAACGATTTTCCTTGCTCGCGCATGGGCCGTTGATCGCCGCCTTCAGCGCCTGTGCCGTGGCGTTTTCCAGCCTGTTGCGCGGCTCGCCCGCACCAGGATGGCAATCTTATCTCACGGCGTTCGGCGTTTGCCTGCTGATGTTTTTGCAATTGCGCATCGCCGATGAGTTCAAGGACGCCGAAGAAGATGCACGGTGGAGGCCTTACCGCCCGGTGCCTCGTGGATTGGTGAAACTCTCCGAACTGCGCGTGATGTTCATCATCGCGGCACTCATGCAAATCACCTTGGTGCTGGCGCATGACATCCGCCTGCTGATCGTTCTGGCGATTACCTGGACCTACCTAACACTGATGAGTGTTGAGTTCTTTTGCCGGAATTGGCTGAAGGCGCGGCCGGTGATCTATCTAATCACCCACATGGGCATCATGCCATTGGTTGATTTTTTTGCCTCTTCCGCCGAATCTGTGGGTGGAATCCACGGCTAACATCTTGAATCTCATGGCAGAAGTATTGACGGAAGGTTTTCTTCCGTCTTCTGAAAGTTGTCCACAACGGGCCGCTTCGAGAATGGGGCTGTAACTCGTCGGA
>CAMBPB010000159.1 GCA_945869465.1 Prosthecobacter debontii | reverse complement strand
TTGCTGACTGGCCCGAGGCTTTTGAGCCCATCGAGGAACCGGTTGATGTCGGCCACGCTCACATCGGCGATGGTGCCTGGCATGGCATCTGTGAACCGCTTGAGGCTGCCGGTTGCATTCCTGACATAGATGGCACTCACGCCCTTGCGTTTCAGCGACACGACGAACTCGGCGGCTACCTGGACGTTGGTGCGGACGGCAAATAGATCTGCCCGGTTTGCTTGATAGAACCGCACCGCATCGGACAGTGGGATTTCACCTGCGGCTTTCCGTGCGCTGGCCCATTCGTCCATCGCGGCGGAAAGACCGACTCCATGCTCCCGAGCTACTTGCTCGCAGTGGCGGAGCAGGTCGATGTCGCGGCGGGTCGCTTCATCGGCGGCCGTCCAGCCATTGGTCAGACGGACGCTGATCTGCTGGGCGATCATCCGTGCTTCGTCCATCGAGGAGAAGCTGCGCGTCTTGCGCCTGGCAGCCTCCTTCCATGAAAGCGTGAACTCGGGATAACCATCCCGACGGTTCATCGTGTAGATTTTGATTCTCGCGGGACCGTTGCCGATTTCCACGACACTGCTACGGCGTTTGCGTTTCCGGGTCATAGACCCCGGCTTTCGAGTCAACTTGTCAGAAAAACTGTCAGGAAAATCTGTCCCGGTTTGCTCTGAAGGCTCGCAAGTTGTTGATGGCGTATCAGTTGCGTCGATTGAGCAACCAGATGGCGGACAGGGAGGGATTCGAACCCTCGGTGACATTGCTGCCACACACGCTTTCCAAGCGTGCTCATTCGACCACTCTGACACCTGCCCTTGGAGGGCGGTAAGCTAGGAAGTGGATTTGCCGTTGGCAATCCATTTCTGCGATCTTTCGCCGTCAAATCGCCGGATGATCGATGCTTGAGGTTGCGCGGCCCCCCTTCATGGGTCATGAACGCCCGCCATGACGGGCCGGGAAATCAAGGAAACACTGGATCGCGCGGGGGTTCTGCCGAGCAAACAACTCGGACAGAATTTCCTGATCGACCCGAACATGGCGCGCTGGATTGTTTCCCAACTCGACGCCGCTGAAGACGACGCCATCGTGGAGGTCGGCCCGGGGACGGGTTCGCTGAGCGAGCATTTGGCGGGAAAAGTCCGGAAACTCATTCTCATCGAATTCGATGCGCGCCTCGCCGCCTCGCTGGCGGAGCGGTTCCGCGGCGAGCCTTCGGTGGAGGTCCATCATGCGGACGGCGCGAAATTTGATGGGCGGAGGCTTTTCAAACACCGGCGCCTGAAGTTTTTGGGAAATCTCCCATACTCATGCGGCGGGGCGATCATGAAAAACCTGCTCAGCCGCCCCCATCCGTTCGAGCGGGCGGTGGTGATGTTGCAGAAGGAGGTGGTGGATCGCCTGGCGGCGACTCCCGGGACCAAGGACTACGGCATCCTTTCGTTGCGGACCCAAGTGGATTGGGTGGTGGAACCCCAACGAACGGTGCCGCCCGAGGCGTTCTATCCGCGGCCGAGGGTGGATTCCAGTGTCGCCATCCTGCGCCAGCGGACCACGGGGTTGCCGGCCTTCGACCGCCGCTTGTTCGACGAATTGATCCGCCGCGGGTTCGCGCAACGCCGGAAACAACTCAAGAAACAACTTCCGGAAGGCACGCCATGGGAGGAAATTGCCGCGTCGCTGGGAGTCCCTGCCACCGCGCGGGGCGAGGAGTTGACCCTCAGCCAGTGGGTGGAGCTCACCCGTTTCTGCGACCCTCACCCGCTCAAGAACGTGCCGCAGAAATCCGGCGAGATGTTTGATGTGGTGGATGAAAACGACCAGGTTATCGGCCAGGAAACGCGGGGGGAAGTCCATGCCCGCAAGTTGATGCACCGGGCCGTGCATGTTTTCGTTTTCAACAAACGCGGCGATCTGCTGCTCCAGCAGCGGTCGATGCTCAAGGACGTGCATCCCGGGGTGTGGGATTCGAGTGTTTCGGGGCATCTGGATGCCGGCGAGGACTATGCCGCCGCGTGCGTTCGAGAACTGGATGAGGAAATGGGCATTCGCGTGGAGGAGGCACCCGCGGAAATCGGACGGATCGCGCCGTGCGAAGAGACCGGTTGGGAGCATGTCCGGCTTTACCGCTGCCAGCACGGCGGGTCGTTGCGATTTCCAGCGGCGGAGGTGCAGGCGGCCGGCTGGTTTCCCAGCGCTGAAATCGAGGCCTGGATCGCGGCGCGGCCGGACGATTTCGCGACCGGATTCATCGAGTGCTGGAAGGTCGCGCGCGCGGCGGGATCACTTTTCTAACCAGCCATCGAGCATCCGCCGCGTCACGCGGATCGAGATATCGAGCGATTTGGGAGAAATGATTTTCAGATTGTCCGCCGGCGTGTGCCACCAGCCGCCGCGGCCGAATTCGCCGATGATGTCCACGGTCGGAATGCCCGCGAAATTGAGCGGCACGTGATCGTCGATGATCGGGCCCGGAGCCATGGCGAAGTGTTTCTCCACCTTCTCCGCCTTGGCCGCGGCGAAGACCCGCTCTTTCAAATCGGGAGGTGTGTCGCTGGAGAGGCGGATGGACAGGTTCACGTGGCCGATCATGTCGAGCAAGATTCCGAACTTCGGTTTGTCGTCGCGGGTGCGCCAATGGTTGGCATAGTGGCGGCTGCCGTAGAGCCCGTCCATGGGAGTGATACTGGCTCCGAGCGCCTCCTCGCCATCGAAGAACACGAGTTCGAGACGCTGCGCTTGTTGCGGTTTGTTGTTTGCTAGAAACCGCGCGATTTCCACGATGGCGGCGCAGGCGGAAGCCGCGTCGTCGGCGCCGAGGAAATACTGGTCCTTGAAGAGCTTCGAATCGATGTGGGCGCAGAGGATTCCCTCAACCGGTTGTGTCCAGGGATCTCCCGCACCTGCCGGAAAACGCGCCCGGAGGTTCTCGAACCGCATGCGGCCTTCGGGTGTGTCGCGCTCAAAAACCTGCCTGGCCGTCACCCAGCCCGCGTTTTCCAACTCCGCCTGCACATGGCTCCTCGCCGCTTTCAACCCCTCCGAACCCGGCGGACGCGGTCCGATCGCGAGAATTGCCGCCGTCTGATCATACGCCGCCTGACCGAGCTTGGGAGAACCGCCGTCCTTCAGCCACCACGCCACAGCACTCGCCAGCGCTAACAACACC
>CAMBPB010000158.1 GCA_945869465.1 Prosthecobacter debontii | reverse complement strand
ATCGGCACGCGACCGGACCCGAAAGCCAAGCTAGCCCTCGCGCCGCCATTTGCGCTCGCGACGAAGATCACTTCGGAGAGTGGCCGCGACTATCAGGCAGGCACGCTGCGGGACGGCCAGCCGAGCTACACCGATCGTAAATATGTCTTCAAGCAGGTGCCGGAATCATTGCGCGACTCTCCCATGATCCGCACCGCCAATGAGGACGACCGCTCCCGGGGCAATCACTACCTGACTTTCGACCTCGCCCTCGAGTCCACCGTCATCGTCGCCCACGACATGCGCCTCAAGGAACGCCCCGCGTGGTTGCGCGACTTCGCCGATACGGATCAAAACGTCATCACTGACGACACCACGTTCCATTTATGGTCGAAGGATTTTCCCGTCGGCAAGGTCTCGCTGGGTGGCAACTGGGACGGTAAGGAGCCCCGCGGTTTCGCCAATTACTTCGTCGTCCTGCAACCCAAACCCCTGCCATCCCGCACTATGGCCACCACGGAGGAGGCGGTGCTGGCAGCCATGCGTGAGGCCAAACCATTACGCGGCGAGGCGCTGTTTTTCCTGAGTGCCGCCTGTGCCACCTGCCATCGCGTCGGCGGGCGCGGCATCAACTTCGGCCCCAACCTCACCAATCTCGGCGACCGCCTCCAGGCAAAGTTCATCGTGCAAGCCATGCTCGAACCAAACGCAGTCATCACCGAGGGATTCTCCGCGCACGTCGTCGAGGCCGCCGGCGCGAATTACTTCGGCATGTTGCTGTCCTCCGGAAAGACCCTCAAGCTCGGACTCGCCGGCGGCCAGACCGTGGAGCTGGCTGCGGACACGATCACGAAGCACGAAACGCTGCCCGTCTCACCCATGCCATCGTTCAGTGCCGTGCTAGGCCCGCAAGACGTGGCCGATATCACGGCATGGCTGCTCTCTCAAAAGAGTGCGCCGTCCGCTATCACCACCCCGCTGCCGCCATCGCCGCCGTCGCCCCCAACAAAAGATGGCTTTCAGGTCGGGCAGCGTGCGGATTCGCTTTCCATTTCGTGGCAGGGCCGCGCCGTCGGCGATTATGTTTTCCGCGACGCAAAAATTCCGCGACCCTATTTCGCCCGGCTCCACGCGCCCGACGGCACCCAGGTCACGCGTAATTTTCCCCCGGTGGAAGGTCAGGACGCCACCGACCACGACACCATGCATCCGGGGCTCTCCCTTGCCTTTGGTGACCTCAATGGCGTGGATTTCTGGCGCAATAAAGGGCGCATCGGGCATGTGCGCTTCGTTCGCGAGCCGCGCGTCGAGGGCGGGCGGGTGTCGTTCACCGTGGAGGAAAAGTATCTCGCGCCGGATGGGATCGAGATCTGTCGCGGCACGAATGAGTTTTGCTTCGTCGCTGGCGAAACGCTCCAGCCCGCGCTTCCGGGCACGCTGCTGATGTGGAACACCACGCTGCGCCGCGCGGACGGGCCGCTCACCTTCGGACCGCAGCACGAAATGGGACTAAGCTTTCGCATGGCCACGCCGCTGGTCGTGAAAGGCGGCACCGGCAGCATCGTCAGCAGTCACGGTGGCAAGAACGAAGCGGGCAACTGGGGCCGCATCGGAACATGGTGGGACTACACCGGCACCACGAATGGCAGCTACGCGGGCGTCCTCGTCTGCGCCGCCACGGACAACCCGCGCCCCGTCTGGTCGCACGCGCGGGACTACGGATTCCTCGCCATGAATCCCACCGGCCCGCCATCCGGTGTGAAAGATGTGCCCTCGCTGCCCTTCACTGTCCCCGCAGGCGAGCCGCTGCGGCTGAAGTTTGGCGTGCTCCTGCACGCCTCGCCCGAACCCATGGCCCCGGCCAAAGCCGCGTCCGCCGTGAGCGGCGCATTGAAAGCTTGGAAATAGGCGGCCATGGGGCGAAGCAACTCCTCAATTGGGGACTCCATGACCTCAAGCACTGGAAAAACGGCAGCTTGGACATGAGCGGCCCGCAAATCTCGACGCTTTGTCATCCGGGGCACCCGGGCATTGCCCGCCCCGACCCCGGCTTCTCCAACAGGACGGGTTTGTCCCGGTGCCGCTGGGTTCCTGAATGCTACGGCCAGGCAGCGAACGTTTAGCCTAAAACAAGCAAATTACTTTCAGAAAGCTCGAGGCGAAGTTGGGCGCAACGGTTGTGAAGTGAGCAAAGCCCGCCCGCGGCAGAACTACGGGCTAACTATTGTTTCGCCGGACTGCCTGCCAAATCAAAAGCGAACAGCCGCGCATTCTTCAGGAAAAATTCCAACCGGATCGGTTTTCCTTTCAATAAGGCCAACGGCTTCTTCCATCGCACCGGTGCCGCGGGAACATCGCCGGAAATCGATGCGCAATCCTTTCTTGTGAAGCCGTCCACAGGCTTGTCGTTCCCGCCGGGGATTTGCACAGTCACATCGCCGGTCGGTGCGTCCATGTTCAGTGTCATCGCGTCGGCATCGAGCGTTACCAGCGGAGTTCTGAAATTGCCGCCTCCATCGCTGGCTTAGTTTTATATGAACTTCCTTTCCAGGCTGATGGGTCAATTGTTTTTGTGGCCCGTCCGCCTCCTTTCCGGGCCAACCCGTCATTGGGATTTCAAACGAAAAAACTGGCTTCCCGGTGTGACGTTAAATAGGGCCGGAGAGGTCCGGGCCGTGTCTGTCCATCCCCCTGGAATCGCCACGTTGGGGCTCGTCTGCAGGATCCAGCCAGGCGCGGTCCAGGTTAGCGTGACCTGTCCGGCACCCGGCCCAGCGCTGATGAGCAGATCCGGCAGGACCGGCAGGCTCGATAGCAGCCAATTCACGACATGGTTCACCGTGTTGGTGGCTGTCGAGTAGTTTGCAAATAAATAACCTGCGGTGGCCTCCCCCTGAATAATGCCAGCATTCAGAGTGATGGTGTTGGTTGTTTGGATGGCTGCGTCCGTCTGCAGAGTCAGGATCACGCCTTCGAGTTGAACGGTCCCTTGATTCGGGGAGTTTGCGGCAGCACCGGCGCGCAGCCCGCCCCTGACCGTTAGGGTATTGTTGGCGGTGTTGTCGCCGCCGGTGCTGTAGGAGGGCGCGGTGAGGGCGTTGAGCCTGATGTTTCCGGAGTTTCTGCCGGTGCGCGAAGCGCGGGTGTCCACCCCGAAGACGTCAATTTGGCCGGCCTGCACGGTGATGTCCGAGGCACCATCGCCGCCGGTGTCCCGATCGCTGTTATCAATACCACTGGTGATCTGGACCTTGCCACGGGCACTGATCCACAGGGGC
>CAMBPB010000157.1 GCA_945869465.1 Prosthecobacter debontii | reverse complement strand
GAAGGATCCGCAAAAGGCCGCTGAGTGGTTTGACCAGCAGATCGCCGCCGGGAAATTCGCCAGCAAGTCGCTCGACGGCAGAAATTCATTTCGACTCCTGTTTGAAGGAGTGATGATCGGAAGTCTTCTCAGCTCCGATCCCGCTGCCGCAGCACTCCGTCTGGCCGAGCTGCCGGAAGGCCAGCGCGAAGAGGTGATCAACCACAACTCCGTCAACTCGTTCAAGCAGGATAATCCGGCGGCCTTTGCCAAGCTGGTCCGCGAGCAATTGTCCGCCACGGATCCAACCCGGATCATCGCCCGGCAGGCCAGCCAGATGGTGTGGAACGGAGGTTATGCCAAAGTCACCGAATATCTGAATTTGATCGGTGCGACTTCCTCCGAACGCAGCGCGTGTGTCGATCAAGCTGCGATTTCAAGAATCCAGTCGCTTCCCGCGACGTCATGAAAATCTCCATTGCCGTTGCCCTGCTGATCCTCGCCGTCGGTGCCATGGTCGGCTGGCATGACTATCAGCAGGTGGCAGTCGCTCGCGAGAGTCATGAAAAACTCGTCGCCGAGGCCGCCCGCCTCGGCATCGATCCCTCCAATCTCTTGGATTTTGTTCGTGTCACCAAACACGCACGCGAAGACCGCGAGGCGGTTGCCAAGCGTTTTGCCGCCGAGTTCATTGCCTTCGGCAGGGAACGCGAGGCGTTTGATGGAGCCGCTGGCAATCCACCCGATGAGGCCATGCAACAGCGCATGTCGCAACGCATGTCGGACTTCATCGAACGCATGATGTCACTGGATGCCACCCAGTTGAAGACCCTGATCGCCGGGATTCGGTCTAGCGACGAACTGAAGGACGAGAGTCGTGAGCGTCTCCTCGCCATTGCCTTCATGGTCCTTTGGGACGTCCACCCGCGAGCCATGCTGGCATTGTACATCGAGTCGCCCGAGACTACCAGAAACGAGATTGCCGAGGGTCACTTCAAGTCATTGCTCGGGCGCTGGGCGAAAGACGATCCGCTGGGTGCGCTCGAGTGGGTCCGGAAGAACGCGGGTAACTATCCTGATCTCATCACCGATTACGCCAAGCAAAGCGTGATCGAGAGAGTCGCACTTCAAGACCCAAAGCTCGCCTTCAAGCAACCAGAACTCGCGGGTCTCGCAGGTGGCTTGAATCATGCCGTGGCCGAAAGCGGCGAACCTGGCCCATGGATCGATTGGATCGGCAGGACACTTCCATCTGATAAAGCCGAATCAGGAATTCAAGAAGCCGTCGTGAGTTGGACTCGAAATGACTATCAAGCCGCCGGAAAATGGCTCGCCTCCACTCCCGAAGGCCCCGCCAAAAACACCGCGGTCCGCAGCTACGCCGAAACGCTTTCCCACTACCAACCCGCGAACGCCGCGCAATGGGCGATGTGCCTGCGTCCCGGTCCTGACCGGGACGCCACGCTCAAGATGATCTATCAAAACTGGCCGATAGAGGAGCCCGCCGCCGCCGCCGCCTTCGCGAAGGAGCACGGAATCAAGTGAGTGGCGAGCTCTCATCAGGGGTCGGAGGTCGTCGCGGGCTTACCTGTAGCAGGTCGGTTTCATGAGGCCGGTGCGTAGCCAGGGACGAACGCCTCCTCGCCTACACCTGCAAGCGCCGCCACTTGTGTCCCGCCTGCCGCCAGCGCCGCGTCTGCTCCTGCGGGCGGTTGGAACGCCACCACCAAGACCATCATCAAAAGTAGCTCGCTACTGCCGGGAGCCGTATGGTTTTCGAAGCGTTGCTGGCCGAACGGCGGATCGAGCGCCCGTTCCCGGCGATGCCGTCTGCTGATTTCAATCCGGCGCGTGTTGGTGGATGAAATGGGGCGGATGCAGGTGCAATTGCTGTTTTTCCTCGAGGATCTCACCGTCGTCCATGCGGGCGATGCGGTCGGCATAGGAGAAGATCCGGTTGTCGTGGGTGACGATGATCACCGCGCGGTCCGGCGAGCGGGCGACGTTGCGGAAGAGTTCGAGCACGATCTCGCCGTTGCGCGCGTCGAGTGCGGCGGTGGGTTCGTCGCAGATGACCAGCGGCGGTTCGTGGACCAGCGCGCGGGCGATGGCGACGCGCTGCTGCTCGCCGCCTGACAGTTTGTTAGGGTGTTCTTTCCAACGCGATCCGAGGCCGACGGCTTCCAGCGCGGAGCGCGCGCGCTTGAGAGCTTGGCCGGTGGAGGCGCCTTGGATGAGCAGGGGCACGCCGACGTTTTCCGCGACACTGATCGTGGGGATGAGGTTGAACTGTTGGAAGATGAAGCCGATGTGGGAGGCGCGGAAGCGGGTGAGTGCGCCGCCGGACATGCGGTGCAATTTCTGGTTGAAGACCTCGATCTCGCCGCCTTCCACGCGCAGGGTGCCGGCGATGGCGCTGAGCAGCGTGGTCTTGCCGCAGCCGGACGGACCGACGAGCATCAGGATCTCGCCGGTGTAGGCTTGGAGGTTCACCTGTTTGAGGACGTGGATGCGGTCCGGGCCGTCGCCGAAGTGTTTATCGATGGCGCGGACATCGACCACCACGGAATTGTCAGTGCCGCTCATGCGCGGAAGACCATGGCGGGTTCGTAGAGGCTGAGGCGCACGATGCCTAACAGCGCGGCGGCCATGCAAATTCCCTGGATGACGACAAAGGTCACGACCGGGATCTGCCATGGCATGACAAAGGGCGGCTGCTGATTTTCGAGGGCGGCGTAAGCGAAGGCCGAGGTGGCTAACAGACCGATGCCGAAACCGATCAGCCCGACGGTGGCGGACTGGATGATGAGCATGAGGCTGAGGCGGAAGTTGGTCATGCCCATGGCCTTGAGCGCGCCGAGGTGCTTGAGGTTGTCGAGCACGAAGGCATAGAAGGTCTGGCAGGCGATGGCGATGCCGACGATGAAGCCGATAACCACGGTGGTGCCGAAGGAGATCGGGATGCCGGTGTTTTTCACGTACCACCAGACCGTGGAGGTGCTGAAATCGTCAGGGTCATCGCCGAAGCCGCGGTTCACATAGGCGCGCAAGCCGGTGGTGCGGGTGATTTCCGCGGCGGCTTCGTCCGGGGTGAGGCCGGCGATCGGCGCGGCGATCACGGCGGAGAGCATTTTGCGCGAGGCGGGCGTGTATTGCAGCGCGCGTTCATAGGTGGTCCACAGGTATGGCCCGCCGGTGAACGAGCGCATCGCCTGGCAGATGCCGACCACGCGGGCTTCGATGTCGTTGATCTCGAAACGATCGCCGATCTTGATCGGATGTTGCTTGTCCTTGG
>CAMBPB010000156.1 GCA_945869465.1 Prosthecobacter debontii | reverse complement strand
TGGACGTGCGTCCAGGCTGCCGGGTGCGGGTTCCGCTGCGGCGGAAATCGGCGACCGGCACGGTGCTGTCGATCGCCGAGGCGGAACCAATGGATTTCGCCTTGCGCGAGTTGGAATCCCTGATCGATCCGGAGCCGCTGATCACGCCGGTGCTGCTGCGCACGGGCGAATGGATCGCGGAATATTACGGCTGCGGCATCGAAACGGTGATCCGCTCGTTGCTGCCGGAGGCGGTGCGATCCGAGGAAAACTCGGCGAAAACCCGGCGGATCGCCGTGCTCGATGCCGCGCCCGATCCGGCGGTGTTGGAAAAACTCGCCAGGCGCGCGCCCCGCCAGCATGCGATTCTCGCGCTGCTGGCCTGCGCGCCGCAACGGCGGATGTCGGTGGCGGAGCTGGGCGATGGCTCGGCGGCGGCCCTCAAGGGCATGGAGAAGGCCGGCTTGCTGCGGCTGGAAATCGAGGAAGTCCGCCGCGATCCCGATGCCGACGTGGATGAGGTGCTGGAATCCCAACCGCTCGCTCTCAACGAAGGCCAGCGGCACGCGCTCGACGCCATTCTCGCCGGTCTTCAGTCACCATCCCCGAAGCCGGTTTTGTTGTTAGGTGTGACCGGCTCCGGCAAGACCGAGGTCTATCTGCAGGCGGCGCGCCACGTGCTGGATCTCGGGAAAACCGTGCTGGTGCTGGTGCCGGAAATTTCCCTCACGCCGCAGACCGTCCGGCGCTTCAAAGCGCGCTTCGCCGCGATGCAGGACCAGGTGGCGGTGCTGCATTCGAATCTCTCCCAAGGCGAGCGTTTCGACGAGTGGCACCGCATCCGCAAGGGCGTGGCCCGCATCGTGATCGGCGCGCGTTCCGCCGTGTTCGCCCCGCTCCCGAACCTCGGGCTGATCCTGGTGGATGAGGAACATGAAAACACCTACAAACAGGAAAACGTGCCGCGTTATCACGGCCGCGATGTGGCGGTGTTGCGCGCCGCCTTCGAACCCTGCGCGATCGTGCTCGGCTCCGCCACGCCTTCGTTGGAATCATGGCATAACGCGCAGACCGGTAAGTATCAGGTGCTCCGGCTCGACGAACGTGCCGACGGCCAGGCGATGCCGCTGGTCCGCATCGTGGACATGCGGCTCGAAGCCGCCAAACACAAGGGCGCTCCCGCCATACTATCCGACAAACTGCGGACGGCGCTGGAACAGCGGTTAGAGAAGGGCGAGCAATCGATCCTGTTTCTCAACCGCCGCGGTTTTGCCCGCTCGCTGCAATGTCCGAAGTGCGGCCACGTCTGCCAGTGCCCGCATTGCTCGGTCGCGTTGACCTACCACCGCACCGACGAGCGCCTCGTCTGCCATGTATGCGGGCATCAGGCCATCGTCCCGCGCAAGTGCCCCGAGTGCAAGGACCCGTCTATCATTTTTCAAGGTTATGGCACGCAGAAGGTCGAGGAGGTGCTGGCCAAGGTGCTGCCGAAGGCGAAAATCGCCCGCATCGACGCCGATGCCATGCGGCGCAAACACGCGCTGCGGGATACCCTCAACGCCTTCAAGTCGCACAAGATCGACGTGCTCATCGGCACCCAGATGATCGCCAAGGGTTTGCATTTCCCGAACGTCACGCTGGTCGGGATTCTCAATGCGGATCTGAGCCTGCACGTGCCGGATTTTCGCGCGGGCGAGCGCACGTTTCAACTCGTCACCCAGGTCGCCGGGAGGGCCGGCCGCGGTGATCTGGAGGGTGAGGTGATCGTGCAAACGTTCACCCCGCATTCGCCATCCATCCAGTATGCGCGGAAACACGATTTCGACGGGTTTTCCGAACAGGAAATGGAGTTCCGCCGGCAGTTTTGCTTTCCGCCCTTCGCGCACTGCGCGGTTCTAACTGCCCGCTCGACCCACGAGCGCCGCGCCGAGTTCACCTTGCAAACCCTGCACCTGCGGCTGGCCGAGAATCTTCCGCAGGGCATTACGCTGGGCGAGGTTCTGCCCTCGCCGCTGATCCGTTCCCACGGCCAATTCCGTTTCCAGATCATGCTCCGCTCGCGTTGGGCCCGGCCGCTGACCCGCCATGTCCAGGCGGTGCTCGCCCGCACCACCCTGCCGGAGGACGTCACCGTGGTGTTCGACATGGATGCGCTCAGCTTTTCCTGAAGCGGATTCTAACGATCACTCCACGCCCAGCGCTTCCGGGACGCGTTTCGCCCAGATCTCGCCGCCCCGTTGCGGGTGCAGGTGGTGGTCGGCTTGATCGGCGGAGCGAGCCGTCCGCAAATGACTGTCGCCAAAAAAGTGCAGACTAATGTTTTTCATTTGGTGCCTTCGGGATTTTCGCTCGGCGACACAAAGGTGTGTCATCGGGCCGGGTTGCGGTTCGCCGAGTAGTGCGCGGCGAGTCCCTTTGTTAGAGCGTCGGCATACTCGCGGAAGATCGAGGGTTGTGGTTTGCCATTGACTTCGCGGAGGCCGTCGTAATCGCCGGCCTGGAGACGGGGGTGGTCGATGGTGGAGTTCATGACGTAGGGTTCCATGAAGATGACGGGGCACTCGTAGAGGCGGTTGGCGAGCAGGTTGCGCGCCCACAGGTAGGGGTGGCCGTTGACGGGGCGGGCGTTGGGCGAACCGGCCGGATAGATGAAGGGCGGCAGGCCGCTGAGCTCCGCAAAGGTGTCGGCAACCGTGGCCCCGACAAGTGCCTCCTCCTCATGGGTGCGGCGCAGGAGTTTTTCCAACATGGCGAAACGTTGGTCGGCGAGCGCGACTTCCTCGTCAGTGTAAGCGCCGTTGAGCAGCAGGTGGAGGTGGGTGCGGCTGACGAGTGTGGGCTGGTTGGGATCGCCCCAGGGATCGGCGTTGAAATGAATGCAGAGCACCAGATCGGGCTTGAGGGATTGGTTGACGAGTTGGGCGCGGGCGCGGATCTCGGCGGTGCGGTAGAACAAGCGCTCAGCGAGTTTTTGCAAGGCTGCGGGGGAATCGGGCGCGGCGGGCGTCTCCGCAGCGAGTGAGAGCAGCGATTCCGGTCGCGAGGGGGTGAGCGGTTCGGATTTCTGGCGGACCAGCGAAACATTGGCACCAAGCGCTTCGAGGCGCGGTTTAAGGAGTTTCGCGACTTGCAGGGTCATGTCGCCCTCGCAAATCGGGGTGCCGTCGCCGGCCAGCAGCCAGCGTTCCTCGAGTTTCGCCCATGAGCCGCCGATGTGGCCGGGATCGATGGCGATGCGCAGTCCGGCGAGGGGTTTTTCCGGCGGAGCGGGCGGGAGTTCGGCAGCGGTTTTCCAATGGCGCGGCGTGCTTGC
>CAMBPB010000155.1 GCA_945869465.1 Prosthecobacter debontii | reverse complement strand
TCCTTGGTGGTGCCGAAGACGATGGATTGGTCCAAGCTGCCGACATCGCCTGATCTACTTCTTGGTGCCGCCGAAAAGTGCTTCGCCACCTCAGATCGTCAGACGATTTTCCAACAAGCTCTCCCACTGGAACTGCAAAAAATGGAGTGGGTGGAAACTTGGCTCAAAGACAGCGACGCCGCTGCAGTCTTGCAGCGCTTGGCCTCCGGCAATCAAGTCCAAGTGCCGCGCGAGCTTTTCTCTGGTTTGCTAGGCTAATCACGACAACTTTTGGCTTTAGTATTTCTATCAAAATCCGGTAGTGAAGATTAAATACAGTGGTGTTTGCGGTGCCACTCAAAGTGCTTCACATCTGGGGTGAGCCGGGCATTCTTATGAAAGCTCAGTGATTGCCCGTGAAACACTGACAGCAAGCGCCCGTGCGGTGATGATTCGGAGAAGCGTCCGATGGCGACGTGAATCAGTAAATCATCGCCTTTTGGGGTGGCTGTCCATAGTCCGGCGTCGAACATCCAGTGCGCGTCGGGTGTTAGGGCGAGGCCGTTGCGGGGATCGTCGTTGCCGCTAACAGCGTGTTGGTGGATGTGGGCGGCCTGAACAATGGAGGCGGTTTCGGTATCGAGCCGGTATCCTGTGAGGGCACAGGTGAAGTAGTAGCCGCCGAGCACGTCGCTCTTGAAGCGGCTGTCGCGGCCCTTCTTCTGGCGTGCCTTGAACTCATCGGCGTCCATCTTCATCGCCTCAATGGCTGCGGTATCGGGAACCGGCAGGCCGAGCCGGGCGCAGAGCATGACCTGTTCCTTGGGCGAGAAATAGATGGAGACGAGGGTTTCCCGGGCCTTGTGGCGGAAGTCGGCATCCTGAAGGCAGGCGAAGAGATCAGGATCGAGGTGACAGAGGCGGGTGGTCACCTTGGCTTCCGAGGGTTCGCCGGAAACGGTGAAAGTTTGCCAGACCCGGTCCCTGGCACCACCGAGCGCGTGGAAGGGCATGGGGATGTCCGGTTGATTGCGTTGGCGTTCGAGCACGAGTTCCCAGTAATCTCGGAAACGGGAAACGAGACGGACGTCGAATTTCACCCAGCCGTCCGGGATGTCGCCGGATTCGATCAGGTCGATGACGGTGAGCAGCATCAGCGGCTTGTGCGGGGCCGCGCCGCGATCCGCCGTGCGGGCGACGTTGAGGTTGGCGAGTTTGCCGAGCCAGGTTTGAGTTGCTAGGTTCAAGTGTTCAGTTTTGCCTTGCGGCTATGAGATGTGGCTGTCGCGTTTTGGGGTCTGCTCGCTACCGCTCACGGGTCATTCAGGGAAGAGAGCTTCGCTCGGGGCGGATGAGGACTTTCGATCTCCTATCTACATTCTCTGATTCCCCGCCGGTGGGTTTTGGAGTTGGGATAAGTGGGGAGGGAGTGGCAGGTCCTGCAATCCTTTCGCACGCCATTCGGCGATGAATTTGCGGGAAGCCTCAGCTTGTTGCAGCACGCGTTCGAGCGGGGCTGGCGGCATGGCGGCGAGCGCCTTTCTCGCTGCCACGTCGCGTGAATCTGGGAGGCACTGTTTCATGCGGCGATGATGCGCAAATTCTGGTGGTCGCCAAGATGGAATCTGAGAAATGAAACGCCCGCTCATGAGATGACCATCCCGGTGACTTGCGGGGTGTGACCGTTTTTCTCAGATCTCGGACCATTTTCGTGACGTCACGAAAATGGTTGTGATCAATTTCGTGAGGCCACGAAATTGATAGTGTTTTTGCGCATTCGCCACGTCCGCCGCTCAAGCCCCTCTTCGGCCAGGAACGCGGACTGCGACCCGACACGCTCCCGGTGGCACATGTCGCCGCGTTGGGAATGGCTGCTGAGGTGGCGCTCGAGCAGCACGAGAAGCGCCGCAAGCAATGCCGCAAGATCAAGGATGCGGCGCTTGCCGCATTTTCATCGCTCGCTCCACGCATTCACGGCAGGCCGGAGGAAACGATGGATCATGTGCTTAACCTCGCGTTTCCGGGGATCGACTCGGAGGCGCTGATCGTGGCCCTCAAAGACTTGGTGGCGATTTCCAACGGCTCCGCCTGCACGTCGTGCAGCTACACGCCGAGCCATGTGATCAAGGCGATGGGATACAGCGACGACGAAGCGAATGAGGCGATCCGGCTGAGCTGGTGCCACCTGACGCCGGAGGTGAATTGGGAGGCGGTGGCGGAGCGGATTTTGAGTTTGAGCTGAAAATCTTATTCGATTATTTCGGATATTTCGTATATTGCATTGACCTCAGCGAGGCATTACCCTCTCATCCCGAGCGATCTGAAACACCATTCTTATGAAACTGACCCAAAACCGACTCGATCCGAGCGAACTCACACCTGAGGATTTCAAGGAGGTGGACCGCCTGTTGGCGGAGGTCTTCGGACAACGCCGTCCCGCGTTGGTTAGCGCGAGTGGAGAACAGTTGGAGCTGCCGCAGCCGGTGTTTGACCTTTTGATCCATGTGCTCCGCTCGATCCGGGAGCGCCGGGCCATCGTCATGCTGCCCGAGGATGAGGCATTCACTACGCAAGCCGCGGCGGATTACTTGGGGATGTCGCGGCCGTTTCTCGTCGGGCTTCTCGAAAAGGGAGAGATTCCATTTCACTACGTGGGCAGTCACCGCCGGGTCCTGTTTCGTGAGTTGATGAACTACGAGAACAAGAGAGACGCCGCCCGACGGGAAGGCATGAGCAGCCTCTTCCAGAAAGTCCAAGCTGCCGGACTCGATGACGCAAGTTACACGGGTGAATGAAAGGCGCGAATTACAGAGTCGTGCTCGACGCTTGTGTGCTGGCCAACCATGGCATCTGCGACCTGTTTCTACGCCTCGCCGAACGCCCGCGTCTTTATTCGCCGATCTGGTCCAATGAGATTCTGGACGAAACAACCCGGACTCACGTCACCAAGTTGAACTGGCCGCAAGATCTAGCGGATCACTGGCGAAACGAGGTTCAAAAACACTTTGCAGAAGCTCTGATAGAGGATGCATCCTGCCTGGAACCTGTGCTGATCAACGACGTCAAGGATCGCCATGTGCTGGCTACCGCTATTCGTGCCGGTGCAACGACCATCGTGACGTTCAACCTTCGTGACTTCAGTGCGACGGCCCTCGCCCCATGGGAGATTCATGCTGTGCATCCGGCGGACTACCTGATCACCTTATATGCCATCGCGCCGGACGTGGTGGTGGCGAAACTCGGCGACATGGCGCGTGCTAGAAATCTGGAACCGAGACTCTATCTGGAAAAGCTCGGCCGCAGTGTCCCAGCATTCGCCACGCATGTTGCAGAGTCGCTTGGATGG
>CAMBPB010000154.1 GCA_945869465.1 Prosthecobacter debontii | reverse complement strand
ATGCCGAACTGGAACCAGTCGATGCCGACCTTGATCAGATAGATCGGCAGGCCGATGAGGGCGATGAGGGCGGTGCCGATGAGAAACGAACTGGTAATCCAGTTCACCCGGTCGAAGGGAATACGATACATAGTTGATTTTTGACGTTTTGAAATCCAGGCGGCGGGCGATGGGCGGCCCAACCCGCCAGGCCTCCGGCGGGAGGCGCGGATACTTAAGCAACAATTGGCCGCCATGCAACGTTCCTTTTTTCGAAATCCCGGCGGGTTCTCGCTTGACAAGCCATGGGGCTTCCCCCATCAAACCCGCCCCGACAATCCCGCGGAACCAACCAAACCAACCAAGAACATCGCATGCGTGGAGTGACCATGAAGAAAGGAGAGCCCGTTGACCGCGCTCTCAAACGCCTCAAAACCAAACTGGATGCCGAAGGCATTCTTGAGGAAATGCGCCGTCGCCGCGCATTTGAAACTCCCACCGAGCGCAAGCAGCGCAAACTCCGCTCCGCCTCCAAACGCAACAAGATCCGTTGGCGCTACTCGAACGCCCCGGCTGTGGACCGTTCGCAAACCGCCGAGTGAATTTCCCAGGTTCCGCAATCCGGGAATCATCAACGGGTGCCAAACGGCACCCGTTTTTTTGTCGGCATGCCGCAGGTTTCCGGGCTATCGGCTTGTCGTCCAGATGACCCGCCGGTATCTCCGCTTTTCAGAATCCGACCATGTCCCCCTCGCCCGCAAGACTCCGCTGTCTCTGGTTTTTCGCGATGTTTCATGGGGGGCTCCGGATTCTCCGAGGTGCCTGAAAAGCAAGCAATGCGGAGCCAATTGCCAGGACGAAACCCACTGGATCGACGCCTGATCGCTCGAAATGCCGGTCACGTGGATTTTGATTTTCATGTCGGAGTCTACGGGTGATGCTCGCGCCGATGGTGAATCGAGTGTTTCTGGGATGGGACCGGCCGTTCTTGTCGCGAGCGGCGGATTGGCTGCTCGAACGGCGGGACGAACTGCCGCGCCTGCTGGTGGTGGTGCCAACTTCTCAAGCCGGGCGGCGCTTGCGCGAAGCCTTGGCGGAACGGGCGGGTGCCTTGCTCGCGCCGAAAATCGTCACCCCCGGGTCCTTGTTGAAATCCCTCGATCCTGAGGTAGCGGCGGATTGGATCGAGCGCATCGCATGGCTCGAAACCCTTGAAGGCGTGACCGACTGGGCGGCGTATGAGGACTTGTTTCCGAAATCGCCGGACGATGGCGGAGAATGGGCGGGCGGTTTGGCGCGTGAAATGGTCAGACTCCGCCACGCCCTTCAGGAAAACGGCCTCACTTTGGTTTCCGCGGCGAGGTTGCTTTCCGGAACGGTGGAAGCCGGGCGCTGGGAAGCCCTCGGACGTTTTGAAATCCTGATGGAACGCAAACTCCATGCCTGGGGCCTGAAAAGCCGCAGCCGGATGCTGGCTGCCGGGGTAATCCTGCCCGGGGATATGACCGGCATCGTGCTGGCCGGAGTCACCGAAGCGCCTCCGTTGTTAGGTCGGGCATGGGAGTCGTGGAGCGGTCCTGTCACGGTCCTGATCGGAGCGCCGCAACAACAGGCTGACGCTTTTTCGCATCTCGGCCAACCGCTGCCTTGTTGGACGGAGAGGACGATGCCTTGGCCGGAAGGAGTTGCTGGATCGGTGCGCCTGGTCGCGGATCCACGCCAACAAGCCGCCGAGGCATTGCGGGCGGTTTCCGAAGTCAAATCCGCATCCAATGATGTCGCCTTGGGTTCGGCCGATACCGAAACCGGCGACGAGCTCGCGCGGGTCTTCACCCGCGGGGGATGGCCGGCGTTCCATCCGGCGGAGGTCCCGGCAACCGCCGGCCTAACACGCTGGTTCAAGGTGTGGTCGGTCTGGCTGGCCGATCCCAAACTAACGGTCATGGCCGACCTGCTAGCCATGCCGGAAACGGCGGCGCTCGTCGGTGGCAGCCGCGCGGAAAAAGCCGTCCGCCTGGCCCGCCTGAGGAACGAATGGATGGCAATCCGGCCCGAGGATCTGCGACATCGCACCACCACCACCACCTTCCGCTCGGAGGCACAGCGGGACTCGGCGGCAGAAGTGCTCAGAGCCGCTGAAGTTCTGGAACGGTGGCGCACGGATTTCCTGCGCGCCGATTTCATGGAAACCATCGAACGCTTGCTCACCGTTCTCGAACGCACCGGAGCGGAAACGGCGGACGAGGCTAACCGAATCACCACCTGGCTGGCGGAAGCCGTCTCGCTGATGCCTCGGGTGAGACGCGGCGCCGCGTTCTGGATCGACCTGATGCTCACGGAAATGCCCGCCCCCGCGCCGCAACCGCCCGACGGCCGGGTGATCGACGTGCAGGGCTGGCTGGAGCTGTTTTTCGAACCGGGCAAACACCTGGTGCTCTGCGGCATGAACGAGGGCAAGGTCCCGGCGCGCAACACCGGCGATCCCTGGCTCGGCGAGGCTGCGCGAAAACAACTCGGATTGCCCGTCAACACCGACCGCGCGGCCAGGGACGCGTTTCTCTATCAGGCGATGCTGGAGGCACGGCGCATCGATGGCCGGGCAGACGTGATTTGCGCCAAATCCGGCTCCGGCGGCGAGGCCCTGCTACCTTCGCGCCTGTTGTTAGCGGCGGAGCGCGCCGCTCTCCCGGAGCGCGTGAAATTCCTCTTCCGCGGCATCGAACCGCCGGAAGCGGGATTGCGCTGGCATGCCGACTGGCAGTGGCAACCCCGTAAGGTCGAGGCCCCCAAACGCATCAACGCAACCTCACTAACAACCTGGCTGGCCTGCCCGTTCCGTTATTATCTGAAACACGCGCTCGGCATGCAACGCCCGGAACCCGACCGCGGTGAATGGAACGCCCGCGATTTCGGCACCGTCGCCCACGAAGTCATGGAACGCTGGGGCCGCGACACCGAAGCCCGCGATTTTTCAAAAACCGAGGCCCTTCACGCCTGGCTCTCCGCCGAGTTGGATCGCATCGTCGCCGAATGGTTCGGCCAACGCGTGCCGCTGGCCGTGCGCGTCCAAACCGAGGCGCTGCGCCAACGCCTCGCTTGGCTCGCCCGCGCCCAAGCCTGCTCGCGGGCGCAAGGCTGGGAAGTGATCGAGGTCGAACACAAATTCGAACTCCCTTTTGGCGATGCCACCGTCGTCGCCAAGATCGACCGGATCGACCGCCACCGCGAACACGGCGCCATGCGGGTGATCGACTACAAGACCGGCAGGGTGAAAGCCGTGGAAACCGAACACCGCCGGAAACTCACAGCCGCAGCCGCGCTTCCGGCACACATCGGAAGCGACAGCCCG
>CAMBPB010000153.1 GCA_945869465.1 Prosthecobacter debontii | reverse complement strand
TCCTCGCCGTTCATGAGAAACCCGCGCTGGGTGGCGAGGTCGATTTTGAGGTGGGAGTTTTCCGGGTCGGTGCGCGAGAGCAGTTCCTCATTCTTCCAGACGCTGTGGGTTTTCGGATAGGTGGGCTCCGCTTTGAAATGATCGTAGCTGCCGGCCGGATAGGGATTGATCGGTTTGCCGTCCTTGTCGAACTTGACGGTTGGCTGCTGGTTGGCGCAATTCGCGACCAGAAAGACTGCGGCGGCGGCCAGGCATCGGGCAAAATTGCGGAAGGTCATCGGGGCTGAGGGTGGAGGCAAAATGGCAACTAGGGCAATTTTTTCAAAATTGCAACCCCAAGCATTGGGAAGAATGCCCGGCAGGCTGGGAAAAAGTCAAAACCGCACAACCGCCAACGGGGCCTTTTCGTTCGCGAGCGGAAGCGGAAAGACGGAAAATTCTGAAAGCCCCCCTCCCACCCGCGCGTATCTCCGTCCCCGCGCAAGCAAACCTGTCATGTGCGGCCATCCGCTGATGCTGGAAACTCCGTCCGCATGCGCGGAAATATCATCCAAAGAACTGCAAACACCAAACTCGCAACTAATGACAACCCCAAAAGCCAACGGTGGATTTCCCGCCATACTCGCCGCCGGATTCGCCCTGTTGCTCGGCACCATGCCGGCACATGCAAAAACCTATTATGTGAGCCAATCCACCGGAGACGACGCGCTCACCGGCCTGGCCCAGGAACCGGGAAATGGCGCAGGTCCCTGGAAAACCCTCGCGAAAGCCTCCATCAACCTCGCCCCCGGAGACCAGATCCTGCTGAAGTGCGGCGATACTTGGAACGAGGAGCTTGCACCAAAGGGAGAAGGCACGCCTGATAACCCCATCGTCATCAGCTCCTATGGCAAGGGCCCGAAGCCGATCATTGACCGGGAACAGGAACTTCAGGACCGCAACGGCATTCGTCTCGCCGACCAAGGCGGATTCAAGATTGTCGGCATCGAGTTTGCCCGCTGCATGACCGGAATCTACGCGGAATACTCCGACAATTGCCCGACCAAGAAGTATATCTGGATCGAAGATTGTTATTTCCGCGACTCGACGCACTACCAGCACTACGAGGATTATCCCAAGCGCAAGATCGGCCTCGGCATCTGCTTCTTCACCTTCGAACTCGAGAACAAGAAGGTGCTGACCGACATCACGATCAAGAACTGCGTCTTCCGCAGGCTGGCCTCCGGCGTCTGGACCAACAGCCCGGACAACTTCAACAAGAACGCGTCCTTTATCTATCCCTTCGGTAACATGGTCTTCGAGGACTGCCTTTTCGACGAAGGAATGCAATGGCCACAGGGCCTTCGCGGCGTCGAGGGCGGTGCCATGCGCAACTGTGTCACCCATGACACCGGACGGCACAAGAATTTCAGGTCGTTCAACGGCGTCGCCGGCTCCATGTTCTTCCGCTGCAAGGATTGGGTCTTTGAAGACAGTGAGTGGGGCTTTGTGGACATCGGCGGCGGCAGCGGCGATGCCGAGGCCTTCGACTTCGAGGGCAATTGCGACAACATGGTGATGAAAAACTGTCTTTTCCATGACACCGACGGCCCGGGTTTCCTGCTCTGCTGTTATGCCTCCGATGCCCATCCGAACAAAGGCATCCGCATGGAGAATTGCGTCATTAACGGCAAGTCCAAACGCCCGATCGGCCTGCCACGCTGCGCCATCCTCAACACCACGGATTGGACCGAAGTGACCTGGACCAAATGCACCTTCTATCTCTCGCCGGGCGAAGCTCTGATGAAGGTGATGGATCCCGAGAAGGACAAGAAGTCCAAGTTTGTGGATTGTGTGGTGAAGAACCTCAAGCAGGCTTGCAGCTCGCCGAATCTGGCCGCCAAGGGCAAAGTTACGGCCTCATCGGCAGTGGCCGAGAACGAGGCCGCCATGGTGGTGGATGGCAAAGAGGGAACCGTCTGGAAGGCAGACGGCGCTCCGGAACAATGGCTCCAAGTCGATTTCACCGAACCAACCACCATCAACGAATTCAGAATCAAGGAAGATCCTTCCTCGCAGATCATTCGCTACGTGATTCAAGCTTGGGACGCGAAGAACAAGAAGTGGATCGGTTGTTTCAACGGCCGCGGCATCGGCCAGGACTTCATCGCGCCAATCGTCAGCCGCACCACGGACAAGGTCCGCCTGCTGGTCCTGCAATCCGCCCGCGGCAATCCCTGCATCACGGAATTTGGAGTTTATAACGACGCGGCCGGCACCCCCTTCAACGATCCCACCGGCGGAGCAGCGGTCGGTGTGGTCGGCAAGTGATCCCCGCGCCCCCTTGCGAGCAAACAAGGGGCTTGAGTTGTTACAGACGGTGCGGACCAACATCCGCTCCGTTTGTAGCGACAGCCAGCCGGTCGGCTGGCTTCACCTGCGACAATGCTCGACTCATCGGAATTCATGTTGTGCATGGACTCCTGAAGATTTTCGGCAACAACCTCCGTGAATCGGCGTGTTGCTGACTCGCGAGTTCCTTTCCCACCGTCCGCCTCATGAAAACCGATCCCATCACTCCTGTCACCCGCCGCACCTTTCTCAAGACCGGAACCGCCGCCAGTTCACTGCTGATCCTTCCCGGCGGAATGCTCCGCGGGCAGGAACGCAAGCCGGGCGGAAAATTGAACGTGGCGTTCATCGGCATGGGCCAGCAAATCCAGGGGCACGTCTCCCAGATCATGCAGCTCGGGCACAACGTGGCCGCGTTCTGCGATGTCGATGCCGGCCAAATCGACGAGTCGCGCAAACGCCACGGCGAAGGCGCGTCCAAGGCGGCGGTTTACCGCGACTATCGGGTCCTGCTAGAAAAGGAGAAGACGCTGGATGCGGTCGTCATCGCCACCCCCGACCACTGGCACGCGCCGATCTGCCGGGCGGCGATGCAGGCGGGCAAACATGTCTATTGCGAAAAACCCCTCACCCATACCATCGCCGAAGCCCGGCAAATCCGCGAGCTTTCGAAGGCTTCGAAGGTCATCACCCAGACCGGCAACCAGGGCAGCGCGTCGGGCAACCTGCGCCGCAGCATGGAATTGATCCAGGCGGGCTTTTTCGGTGCCATCACCGAGATTCACGCCTGGCATCCGCCGCACGGCTGGCCCAGCGGCGTGGACCGCCCGGAAGGCGGCGATGCGGTTCCGGCGGGACTGGACTGGGACTTCTGGCTTGGCAACGCGCCGCTGCGGCCCTTCAAGGCCAACACCTATCATCCGGTGAGCTGGCGCGGCTGGTATGACTTCGGCAATGGCTCGGTCGGGGATTTCTGCTGCCACGCCTTCAACATGCCGGTGCGCGCCCTCAACCTCGACTACCCGACGAAAATCGATGTCAGCGGAACCGGGCTGGGCAAGGAGAGCTTCGCAAAGGCCTGCACCGTGAGTTATCATTTTCCCGCCCGCGGCGCCCGCGGACCGGTGAAACTGAACTTTTACACCGGCGGCGACATGCCGCCCGATGAAGTCACCGCCGCCTTGCGGAACGCCTCCGGAAGCCTGCCCGGCACCGGCTGTCTGCTGA
>CAMBPB010000152.1 GCA_945869465.1 Prosthecobacter debontii | reverse complement strand
ACGACCGCCGCACGGCTTATCAGATGATCGGCTGGCTGGACCCCGACGACGATCTGCTGGCGCAGCTCACGGCGGTCCGCGCCGTCGGAGCTCGCGGCTGGTTTGACGATGTCACCGGCGAGGCCTGGGTGACGGATCGGTTCGATGCGAAGAACATTCCGGATCAAGCGCTGCTCGTTCGCCTGTTAGCGCGCATCCTGCTGCACCAGCACTTTCCTCCGGCACCCGCCTATCCGGGCGATGACGCCGCGCGGGCGCGGGATGCCCTGCATCAGGGAGCCGCCGCGGGTTCCGAAGCGCGGTTTTACGCGGCGAACGCCCGCGCCAGCGGATTCGTCCCGATGAAGGCAAACACCGAGGTCGAACAACTGCTGGCCAGTCTGCCGGAGTTCATCCAGGGGCTCACCACCTTTCCTTTGATCGAGGGCAAGGGCCTGGCCGACACCCTTCACGTGCGGGGCAACGACCCGTTTCTAGCGGCTTTCCGCAATCCGCCGCAGACCACGCGGGCGATTCTGTTACCCGCCGCACCCGCCGCCGAACCGCCGCTGCTGAAACTTCCCGCCGTGCCGGAGGAGCCCTATCTAATCGAATCCGCCGGCCAGCTCGGCCTGCGCCTGTGGCTGGAGCCGATGGGCGATGTCGGCGCTGCCTCGGAGATCGCCTCCGGTTGGAAAAGCGATCGCTACCTGCTGGTCCCGGACGGTGAGGCATCCTCCGCCGTGTTGTGGGACATCGAACTCGAATCCAAAGACGCCGCCGATCGCTTCCAGTCCGCCGCTCTTGAGAGGGTTTCCGCCATGGCCGGCCTGGAGGCAAGCGCGGCGCCCGGCAAGGTCGTCACCACGCCGGCCAGGCGGCACTTGCGGATCACCCGGCCGTCTGCCAACTGCGTGCGTTTCCTCAACGCCGCCACCGCGGCGCTGGCGGAGAAATCTGACTGAACCCTCCATGATCGCCAAACGAGTCATCTTCGAAGGCCGCGTCCAAGGCGTCGGTTTCCGCTACACCGTAAAAGACCTGTCCCGCGGCTTTGATGTCTGCGGCGGCGTGAAAAACCTGGCAGATGGCAGCGTCGAACTCCGGGTGATGGGCGAGCCCGATGAAGTCGAATCCTTCCTCCGCGAAATCACCGTGGAGTCGTCCGTCGCGCGCAACATCAAGAACCACTACGCTGAAAAAATCCCGCTGTTGGAAAACCACACCGGCTTCCGGATCGAGAGATGACGGACCCGGCGCAGTGCCTGACACCATGTTCTCAGGCCCGCGGATCCGCCGGTTTTTCCTCACCCAGCGCATGGAAGATCCGGATCGCCGCGTAGGCGTCGTTCGCTGCGTATAACAATTGGCGCTCGGTCAGTTCCCTCGCCGCCCAGTTTGACGTGGTGATGGATTTTGATTTCAACAGCTTGCGATTGAATAGCATGGCGACCGCCGACTTCGCCCCGACGGCATTGCGGTAACCGAGCTGCCTGAACGAGCGGTCGAGATCCACGATGGCCGCCGGACGGATGCCAAAGCGGCTGGATATCTGGGTGAGGTCGCCACCAAGACCGAAGCCGATTTTGGTGAGTTCGGTGGATTTTAGCAACGTGATGATGGCCGGATGGCTCTCGTCGAAATGCGACTGGAAGATGAAGGCCTTCTCGGTGGTGGCGAATTGCAGCACGTGCGGACCCTCGGATTTCTGGCCTTTGTGAAACGTGGGTTTTGATTCGGTATCGAAGCCCACGGCTCCCGCGCTCATCAGTTCCTCGAGCGCCAGCCCGACTTGTCGGGCGGTGGTCACCAGAAAGACACGTTCCATCCCGAGTCCGTCGAAAAGTTCCAAGTCGGCGATGTCTGTCTTGAGAGGTGTGGTCTTTGAAGCGTTCATTGGTTAAAGAGTGGCAGGGTCTCCGCCTTGAATTTCTGATGATCGAACGGATGCTCTTGGGGATCAAGCCCGTGATGGAGATTGGAGCGCTGACGCCGAGCTGCGGGGCATCACTCCTTGTGGGCGGTGGCACGGTAGGTGGCCAAGGCCCCGCAGAGGTCGCCCAAGGCGCACCCGACGGATTTGAAGAGCGTAATTTCCGTTTCGCTTTGGCGGCCGGGAACGCTGCCACGGCACAATTCCGACAATTCGCCGACCACCGATTCTTTGGAAAAGACTCCTTCCGTGATGGGGACGAGGATTTCGCCCGCCTCGTTGAAGCAATTGATGCGGGTATCGAGATAAACCCGGGAGCGCGTCACCATTTCGGTGTCACACTCGCGCTTGGTCGCATGGTGGTTGCCGAGAAAATCGGTGTGAGTGCCATCCCTGACCCAGGCACCGTGGACGAGGATTTCAGCGGACCCGGTGGCGGAAACGATGATGTCGGCATCGCCGCAGGCCTGCCGCAAGTCCGCCACAACGGCAAAGGTGATGTGGGGAAATTCGCCGGCCATGGTTTCCGCGATGGCCGCGGCCTTGTCCGCAGTGCGGCCCCAAATGAGGATTTTTTTCAGCGGCCGGACGCTTGCATGGGCGCGGATCAGATAGGATGCCAGGTTCCCGGTGCCGAGCAGCAGGAGTGTGCCGGAGTCTTGCCGCGAAAGGTGGCGGGAGGCCAGTGCGGACACGCCGGCGGTGCGCCAGTAGGTTACGCTGCTGCCATCGACCAAGGCGAGCGGCTGGCCGTGCTGCCGGTCGAAAACCATGATCTGCGAGTAGAGCGAGCGGTAGGGCGCCGGGTTTTCCGGAAAGTAGGTGAAGGCCTTCAGCGCGATGGCATCGTCGTTCCACGATGGCAGCATGGCAAAGGCATCGTGGCTGCCGCTGGCCTCATCCAGCAGCATGACGCGGCGCTGCGGCATGGTGAAATTCCCGCCAAAGGCGTCGTGCAGACGATCAATGAAATCCGGGTAAACAAGGGCGGCGTGGACGTGTTCGGCAGTGAGGATCTTCATGGTGCTGCGTCCACTCTGTCCGGCGGATGCCGCGGAGGCAAGCCCGAGGCGCGGCTCTGTGAATCCGCTCGAAGTGAAATCGCCCGCTTCCGATCGCCCCCCGAGCCCGGCTCCCTCCAGATCGCCTGATATACGCACCCGCCGCCGCAGGAAAAACCTTGTCAAATCAAGGATTTACGGCCTAGCCTGCGTACGTAGCGTCCCCTGGATATCGCTTCCCGACATGCGACGAACAACACTGTTCTGCTAAGAAATGCACCTAATCGGAGTCATAGGGTTTATCGTCTTTGGAGTCCTAGCTCTAGCAGTCGCCGTATGGCATGAACTCACATGGTGGAGGCGGAGGAGGGGGACGAATGGACAAGGCACGATTGTGGGCTTTTCAGAATCCCACGATGCTGATGGAGTGAGCTACAGTCCAGAAATTGAATACCAAGGAGCAGAGGGGTCTATGCGGTTCATTTCGAACTATGGGTCGTGTAGGAAGCCACATATTGGTAGTTCGGTTCATTTAATAATCAACGAGTCAGGGCATTCAGCTGAAGTAGCCGGTGCTTCAAATCGCCTGCTATTTACCATCATCCCGATACTTTTTGGAGTGATCTTTATTATAATTGGAGCCAACATTAAGCCAATAGAAGATGCAGAACAAGGCGCAGATGGCGACGCCGAGGAAGCCTTTTGATTAATTTTGTGCGTGCAAGCCGGCGC
>CAMBPB010000151.1 GCA_945869465.1 Prosthecobacter debontii | reverse complement strand
AGATCCGGACTTTGGCCGGACCTGTTCCAACTTCCACGATTGAGCTACGTCGTTTGCGTTTCTGGGTCATCGAACCCGGCTTCCGCGTCAACGTGTGTGGAATTGTGTGTGGAAAGCCTGTCGCGGCTTCCGTTGATGGCTCGCAATCCTTTGATTGATAAGGACTTGAGGAGATCGTGCTAGACGATGGCGGAGGGGGTGGGATTCGAACCCACGGAACCTTTCGGCTCTCCAGTTTTCAAGACTGGCGCAATCGACCACTCTACCACCCCTCCTATAATTGATTCCGAGTGACTTAGGACTTTTTTCTAGCTGCCGCTACTCCCGGACGCTACGCCCGGCAGCCCGTTGGTGGTTTTTACGCACGGATTACTCTGAATGGCAAGCGTTCTTAGCGATCCCTCAAAACAGACAAGCTCAGACAAGCTCAGACAAGCTCAGACAAGCTCAGACAAGCTCAGACAAGCTCAGACAAGCTCAGACAAGCTCAGACAAGCTCAGACAAGCTCAGACAAGCTCAGAAGCTCCACAGAGGGTTGTAAGGCGTCTTTGGCGTTGCGGGGATCGTGGGTGGCGTGGGCGATCTGATGACCGTCGCCGGCCCAGATTTCGAGGCCGTCGAGTTCACGGAGGCAGGCGAGATGTTCGTCATGGGGGTTGTATCTTCCGGGACGAAGCTGATTTCGCCCCTTCGCGGCGTGATGGCACTTGGAAATTTCCTCCCCCGGGGCTTGGCTGTGCGGGTGAGCATAATCCGGATCCGTGGCGCGCGACAGCACAACCTGAGGAACATCGACGTCGATATTCCGCGGGGACGACTGGTCGTGATCACCGGGCCGAGCGGATCGGGGAAATCGTCGCTGGCGTTTCACACGCTCTACGCTGAGGGCCAGCGGCGTTACGTGGAATCGCTCTCGGTCTATGCGCGGCAGTTTCTCGACCAGTTGGAAAAACCGGATGTCGATTCGATCGAAGGCCTGAGCCCGGCCATCGCCATCGAGCAACGCAGCGGCGGATTGAACCCGCGCTCGACGGTGGCGACGGCGACCGAGATCCACGACTACTTGCGCGTGTTGTGGGCGGCGGCAGGCGTGCCGCACGATCCCGAAACTGGCGAACGGCTGCAACGCATGGGCGCGGCGGATATCGTGAACGCGCTGGCGGCGATGGGAGAAGGGACGAAGGTGATGCTGCTGGCTCCGGTGCCGGACGAGGAACGGCGGGAACCCGCGCGGCTGTTAGGTGATTTGCAGCGGCAGGGATACATCCGGGTGCGGGTGGATGGCGCGGTGATGGAGATCGAGGACGCGGCGAAATCATGGCCTGATTCACCGCCGGTGGTGGAAATCGTGGTGGATCGGTTCGTGATTCGTCCGGGCGTGGAGTCGCGCATGGCGGACTCGGTGGAAACCTCGCTCCGGTTGTGTGGCGCGGAGGCGCGAGCGGCGATCCAGAACCCGGATTCGGAGGCCTGGCGCGATCTCACCTTTCAGACGTCCTATCGGAATCCGCGCACGGGATTCATCATCGGCGAACTCTCGCCGAAGCACTTTTCCTTCAACTCCCATCTCGGTGCCTGCGAGGCCTGCGAAGGTCTCGGCACCGAGATGTTCTGCGATCCGGGATTGCTGATCGATGATCCGGCGGCGGCCTTGCTCAATGGCGGCGTGCGCGGCTGGTGGCCGGAAAAATCCTCGCGTGCCGGGCAGTTTCAAAACGAAACGCAGGCGCTGTTACGGATGTTCGGACTGCCGGACGAGACGTCGTTTCAGGATCTCCCGGAACCTGCCCGCGAACTGTTATCTCATGGCGGAATGCTGGATACCGGCTGGCAAACCGGCCCGGCCCCCCCCCCGCGGAAAAAGCCGTTCGAAGGTCTCGCACACGAGGCGCTGCGGAGATTTCACGAGGCGAAGACCGATCTGACCCGCCGCCGGCTCTCGCGGGTGATGGCGCATCGTCCCTGCCATGTGTGCGGGGGCAGACGACTCAAGCCGGAGTGGCTGGCGGTGCGCATCGAAGGAGCGGGAAATCGATGGTTAGGCATTCAGGATTTCTGCGCACTCGGAGTCTCCGAAGCCATCCACTGGTTGGATGGCTTCCAGATGGAACCTGCCAGGGCGGAGGTCTGCAAACGCCTCGTCCAGGATGTGCGCACGCGGCTGGCGTTTCTGGAGGAAGTGGGGCTTGATTATCTAACGATGGACCGCGCGAGCGGCACTCTCTCCGGAGGCGAGGCCCAGCGCATCCGCCTGGCCACCCAGCTCGGTGCCGGTCTATCAGGCGTGATCTACGTGCTCGACGAACCGAGCATCGGCCTGCATGCGGCCGATACCGACCGCCTGATCAAGGCACTCACGCGCTTGCGCGATCTGGGCAACACGGTGGTCGTCGTCGAGCACGATGAGGATATCATCCGTGCGGCGGATCATGTCATCGACATCGGTCCCGGCGCGGGCGCTGCGGGCGGCATGGTCCTAGCGGCGGGTGCGCCAACGGAGATTGAATCCGCCACTGGCCAGTGGCTGCGTGGCGAGGTGAGGGGGCCTTCCTTCCACCCACCGACCGGCCTTTCGCTAGGCGCGCTCGTCATCCGCGGCGCGCGCGAACACAACCTCAGGAATCTCGATGTGACCATTCCGTTAGGACGTCTCGTTTGCCTGTCTGGCCCGAGTGGCAGCGGGAAATCGACTTTGGCCGACGACATCCTGCGGCGGGCTTTGGCACGGCATTTCCACGGCGCTGGTGAGGCACCTGGCAAACACGACCGGATCGAAGGCCTGGATCTGATCGAAAAGTGCGTGGTCGCCGATCAATCACCGATCGGGCGCAGTCCGCGCTCGAATCCTGCGACGTTCACCGGGGCGTTTGAGTTGATCCGCGATCTTTTCACCAAGCTGCCGCTTTCCAAACAACGCGGTTACGGCCCCGGACGCTTCAGTTTCAATGCGGCGGGCGGGCGCTGCGAGCGCTGCCAGGGCAACGGCCGCCTCAAGATCGAAATGCACTTCCTGCCGGATGCCTGGGTCACCTGTCCTGCGTGTGGCGGACGGCGATTCAACCGCGAAACGTTGGAGGTCACCTACAAGGGCAAGTCCATTGCCGATGTGCTCAATCTCCAGGTCAGCGAGGCGCTGGCATTTTTTCGTCCGATCCCCAAGATCCGCCAGATTCTCGCCATTCTCGAGGAACTCGGGCTAGACTATCTGAAACTCGGTCAAGCTGCTAACACCCTCTCCGGCGGCGAGGCCCAGCGACTCAAACTCGCCGTGGAACTCGCCCGTCCGCAGGCACCCCACACGCTCTATCTCTTCGATGAACCCACCACCGGACTGCACTTCGGCGATGTGGAACGATTGTTAGGCGCGTTTCTGCGTCTGCGCGACGCCGGCCACAGCGTTCTGGTCATCGAGCATCATCTCGACGTGATTTCCTCCTCAGACTGGGTGATCGAGCTCGGTCCGGGGGGCGGTGCGCATGGCGGGACATTAGTGGCCGCAGGCCCGCCCGCAGCCATCCGGGATCATCCCAACTCGCCGACCGGTCAGGCCATGCGCCGCAGCGGTTCGCGCAATGCGCCGGAAGTCCATTCCCCAGCGCTTCTGGAGCCCCGTAAATCGTCCATCAAACGGCCCAAAACCACAGGGCGGTTGCCCGGAAATCAGCCATGGTCGATGTTCATTGGCGATTTAAGAAAATACTAGACATTGGCCTCCGTTTTGGCAGTTTCAGCCTGCCATGGAAACACTGATGACCAAATCCGCCCTCGTTGTCGACCA
>CAMBPB010000150.1 GCA_945869465.1 Prosthecobacter debontii | reverse complement strand
GGAGTTTTGTGAACGAGGCGTTTGCAAGCGCCCGTGAGCGTTTCGGGCCGCAGCGCAAGGACGGCGCGCGGAAAATGCGTGGCAGCGGCGCTGCGGCAGCCGGCATTCTGTGGAGCATGCGGGATCTATCGAAGGGCGGCGGCTAAAAGACCGTGCAAGGTCGCCTCACTCGTCCTTCGCCATTGCAAAACCACGGCGGCCTTTCTTAGACTGCGCGCCATGGAGCCGATCACGTTCAAGCCTTTGTATATGGAGCGCGTCTGGGGCGGGCGCGAACTCGAACGTGTCTATGGCCGCACCCTGCCTGATCCCATGCAGTCGTTTGGCGAGTCGTGGGAAATCGTGGACCGCGAAAACGAGCAATCCGTCGTGGACCACGGCCCGCTCGCCGGCACTCCGCTCCACAATCTCTGGTGCGATCACTGTGAGGAAATTTTTGGCTCCGGCTACGGAGGACACCCGCGGTTTCCCATCCTCATCAAGGTGCTCGACGCACGCGATGACCTCTCGATCCAAGTCCATCCTCCGCCGCGCTTGGCGGCCCGGCTTGGCGGCGAGCCAAAAACCGAAATGTGGTTCATCGCCGACTGTGATCCGGGCGCAAAACTCTACGTGGGTCTGAGACGTGGGATCACCCGCACCGACTTTGAACAAGCCATCGCCCAGGGCACCGTGGCCAAATGCGTTCACACCATTTGCCCGAATCCCGGCGATTCGATCTTCATCCCCTCCGGGCGCCTCCACGCCATCGGCGCGGGCTTTCTGATCCATGAAATCCAACAGAACTCGGACTCAACCTACCGCGTCTTCGATTGGAACCGGCTCGGCCTGGATGGCAAGGCCCGCGAGCTTCACGTTGCCCAATCCCTCGCCAGCATCGACTTCGATGACTTCGAACCCGCAATGGACCAGCCCGATGGCGAAAACCTCGCGACCTGCGAGTTTTTTAAGACCGCCAAAAAATCCCTCGCCGCGGGGGAACTCATCGGCAACCCGGAGACGGACAAATTTTCGATCATCTCGGTGGTTCAGGGTGCCTTAAAAAGCGCGGCAGGCCGCCATTTCGGATGCAGTCACTTTCTGCTCCTGCCCCGCAATGCCGCGCCGCTCACTGCAACTGAAAACTCGATGGTGTTGCAAGTGACACTTCCGGTAAAGTGACGTCGCCGATGGCAGATGTCGCTTGTTTGAGGGCTCGTCAACAGAGATTTTGTCCCCAAGGATTCGGGCCCTCGGTCCTGACTTCTGAAGGCTTGCAGGTGCTGGGCAATTGGGATTAGGCTCTCTCGATTCAACCAAATCACGATCATGCAATGGAAGGGAAGACGAGAGAGTGCGAATGTGGAGGATGCGCGAGGTGAGAGATCCGGCGGCGGCGGCGGCAGCGGCGGCGGACTGGGCTTAGTGATGATGATCGGGCGGGTATTCGGGACCAAAGGAATTCTGGCGGCGGTGGTGGTGGGAGCGGTGCTTTGGAAGATGGGAATCGTGGATCCGAGCATGTTGCTGGGTGGCGGGCCGTCGGGCGGATCGCAGCAGCAGGTCGAGGTGACTCCGGAAGAGCAGGAGCGCTTCAATTTCGTGAAAGTCGTGCTGGCGGACACCGAGGATGTGTGGACGTCGGAATTCGCACGACATGGGAAACGTTACGAACTGCCGGCGATGAAGGTGTATCGCGGACGGGTCGGCACGGCTTGCGGCACCGGCAGCGCGGCGATGGGGCCGTTCTATTGTCCGGGAGATCGCAAGGTTTATATCGACCTGAGTTTCTATGACGAACTGGCGCGCACGTTCCAATCACCGGGGGATTTCGCGCAGGCGTATGTGATCGCGCACGAAGTGGGCCATCATGTGCAAAAGCTGCTGGGAACCTCGGACAAGGTGGCGGCAATGCAGGGACGGCCGGATTACAACGAATACTCGGTGCGGCTGGAACTGCAGGCTGATTTTTATGCAGGTGTGTGGGCGAACCACTCGAAACGCTATCTGGAACATGGCGACATCGAAGAGGCGATGCGGGCGGCGAATGCGATCGGTGATGATGCGATCCAAAAAAAGCAGCAGGGCCGGGTAATACCGCACTCGTTCACGCACGGCACCTCGGCACAGCGGATGCGCTGGTTCACCAAGGGCTTGCAAAGCGGGGAAATCAAAGACGGGGACACTTTCTCGATGGCGTATCGGGAATTATGAAGATTGTTAAGAGTTGAGAGGAAGAAAAGAGGAAGATAAACCTCTGCGCCCAACTCTCAACCTCTTCTCTCTCACCTTGATCCCTGCACGGCCATCTCCAAGGTGAATACGGAATCCATGGCGGTGATAAAGAGGGTCTTCATGTCCTTGCCGCCGAAGGTGACGTTGGCGGTCCAGGATTTAGCAACGGGGATATCGCCTAGTTTTTTGCCTTCTCTATCGAAAACAGTGACGCCTTTGCCGGTGAGATAGAGGTTGCCGGAGGTGTCTCGGGTCATGCCGTCGGAGCCCATTTCGCAGAAGAGCTTGCGACCGGTGAGCGCTCCGTCTTTGGAGATATGGTATTGATAGGTTTTCGCGGCACCGATGTCGGCGACGAAGAGCAGCGTGCCATCGGGCGAACCGATGATGCCGTTGGGCTGGACGAGGGTTTCATCAGCGATGACGGGGACTTTCGCACCTTTGGGCAGATAGAAGACGCGTTCTTTTGCCTGCTCTGGCTTGTCGCGGTTCTGCCAGTAGTCGCGTTTGTAAAAGGGGTCGGTGAAATAGAGGCCGCCCTGGGGATCGACCCAGACGTCGTTGGGTCCATTGAGAAGTTTGCCGACGAAGTTGTCTATCAGAACCGAGGCCTTTTTGGTTTCCGGGTCGATGCGCTGGAGTTCGCCCTTTGCCTCAGCGCAGGCGATAAGTTTGCCATCGCGATCGAAGTAGAGGCCGTTGGATCTGCCGGCGGGTTGGAGGAAGGTGGTGACTTTGTGGGTGTCGGCGGACCACTTGAGAATCCGGTCGTTGGGTTGGTCGGTGAAATAGATATTTCCGGCGGGATCGACGGCCGGGCCTTCGGTGAATTTGAAGCCGTCGGCGACGAGTTTGAGTTCGGCGCCGGGGGCGATTGGAATTTGAGCGTGGGCGTGAGCCAGCGAGGAGGCGAGCACGCAGAGCAGGAGGGACGGTTTCATGGGGTTTTGGATACGGCGGGAGCTGGGGATTTTGCTCGATTGATTTTAGTCAAAACGAGACGGCCCGGTTCCATATTTTGCGGGCAGGTCATCGCGTGCTATGGTCAGCCCATGGAACATCGCGGACGTGGTGCGGATGGAAATCCGCCGAACCGATTTGAGAGCATGCATCTCGAAACCGACGAAGACGCGTGGGTGGACGACGACCCGCGCCCGTTGCGCACGGTTTTCCTGCGGGATGATTCGCAATCGATACTGGTGGCGAACGAGGCGGACGACCTATCTTTTGACTACGGACTGAATCCCTACCGCGGCTGCGAACACGGCTGCGCCTATTGTTATGCCCGGACCTATCACGAATATCTCGGGTTCTCGGCGGGCCTGGATTTCGAATCAAAAATCGTGGTGAAACCGGACGCTCCCGCATTGTTGGAACGAGCGCTGGCGAATGGCTCCTACAAGCCTGGCACGATCAGCCTGTCCGGCGTGACGGATTGCTATCAACCGATCGAACGAAAGCTCATGCTCACCCGCGCATGCCTTGAAGTGTTAGCCAGGTTTCGGAATCCGGTGGTGGTGATTACGAAAAACGCGCTGGTTTGCCGCGATCTCGATCATTTGGCGGAACTAGCGCGTCATCAGGCGGTGGCGGTATATCTATCAGTGACAACGATGGATCCCGATCACTGCCGTCCCACAGACCTGGCGCGGCGCGCCCTGAGCCTTGAGTTTACAAGGCCTTAAGGTCGTTTCGGGGAAATGGCGATTGCGACTTTTTTGCGAGCAGTTGATATATCTCGGCATTCCAGTGACGATGCTGTCCCATGAGA
>CAMBPB010000149.1 GCA_945869465.1 Prosthecobacter debontii | reverse complement strand
ACGACCTGAAGTCGTGGAGTGTTCTGGCGGTCAATCCGGGATCTGTTGGTGAGGCCGTTACGGTCGCCGACGCGGCCTCCACAACCGCACCGCGCAGGTTCCTGCGACTCAAGGTATCCGATTGAAGATACTAATGGATGCAGCACCATGGGCAGGCGCCGATCTTGAAGCGGGCTTCGCTTTTGAGCTCAAGCAGCAGGGCGATTTCTTCGAGGACTTCGGCTAAATTCTCGCGGGTCATTGAGTGAAGATGAAATGCATGAGAGTGAATGGAAAGGTAATTTCAAAACGGCGTTTGGCATCGAATAAATGGCGGATTCAAGCACATCGTCGATCTTGATTTGAGGAACCCATTTGCAGAGCGCTGAGAAGCCAGATGCGCTGGCTATCTTTGATCGGGCGGATTCAAGTGGCTAGCGCAATCGGCAAGGTTGGCAATGGGCCAGGGGCTGTGTGAGGCTTCTGGTTCAATCGCCAAACCGAACCGAAAGCCATATGAGCCACTACAGCCGCCTGACCCGAGAGCAACGCTACACCCTTGAAGCCATGAAGCGCAACGGGGCGTCCCAAAAAGAAATCGCCGCCGCCATTGGGAAGCACCCATCGACGGTGAGCCGATACACCCTCATCGCGCTGGCGGCCAGCAAGGAAGCTGTCGCTGTGGGTGGTGCGATTCTCAGCGCCATGCATCCGCATCGCGAGAAGGTCCTCACCATGACCTACGACAACGGCAAGGAGTTCGCCCATCACGCTGTCACGGATCACTTCAAAATGCACCACCTGTAATCACTTCAAAGTGCACCACTTCGGATGGGTGTTTTCTGCTGGGTTGAGGGGGTGGTTGGCAAGGTGATTTTGCTGTTGGGGTGGAATCGTGGTCTTGAAACGATCTCCCCCCGCCTCCCCTGGGGGACGGGAGGGGAGAAGTCCCCTTGGGGATTTAGGGGGAAATCAATGGGGTCGAGCTGCCACAGCTCGGCGGGGTTTGGGGCGGCAGTCGAAGATGGAGCGGTAATAGACGGTGTGGCTGTGGCGGATGGCTTCGCGTCCGAGCGCTTGGGCGAGGTGGCTTTTGCCGACTCCGGGCGGACCTACCAACAATACGTCGCGGGCGTCGGCGATGAAGCGGCAGGTGGCGAGTTGATGGACGCGGTCGCGAGGGATGCCGGGATTGAAGCTGAAGTCGAAGCCGTCGAGACTGCGTGATTCGCGAAAGTCGGCGTTCTTGAACCGGCGGGCGCTGGTGCGTCCTTCGCGCACGGCGAGTTCGTCCTGGAAGAGTAGTTCGAGGAACTCGTCGTGGCCGAGTCGATTGGAGGAGGCTTCCAGCAGGCGGGTTTCAAGCGATTCGGCAAGACCGCCGAGACGGAGCTTGCGGGCGTGGATTTTGAGGGTGGCGATTTGGCTCATGATGCTTTGGAGGTGGTTTGCGGTTCTGTTGGTTTCTTGGTTTCGGGGTGATGAAAATCGTCGCAGTCGGAGACCTGATTGCGGATGAAGTCGGAGTAGGCGGAGAGCGGACGGATGATCGGGTCGATTTCGCGCAGCTCCATTTGGAGCTGTCCGGGGGCTTGGTTTCCGGATTCCAGCATGTTTTTGATCGTCCGGAAGGATGGCAGATTGGCGGCGGTGTCCATGGCTTTGGCGCAAGCGGCATTGACGTCGCTGGCACGACGTTTTTCGGCCAATTGGCACAGCCCCATGATGCTGCGGAGTGCCTCGGCTCCCCGGGCATCGAGCGCCCGCTGCGCCCAGCGACCGGCAGCCTCACCCATCGGGGCGGAAATCCACGGCGGATCCTCTGACCACCCAGCCGCAAAGATCACTAGCAACTATGGCATAGGCCTAAGTATCCTCACACCAGGCACAGCCGCAGACATCAGAAGCACCTCTTTCGCCACATTCCCAAACCGCCCAGCCACTGCTCAGTTGACCCTGACAGCAGCGAATTACGACTCTGCAACAGGTTCCATCTTTCTGACAGGCCGCGCCACTTCTGCCACACCTGCCCTAAACGCTGGAACCGTAAGATTTCACAAACTGCATTATCACATCGACACCTAACCCCATGCAACTCATCCGCCAAACCACCGACCTCGACGTAAAAGACTCGCTCATTCTGCAAGTCGCTGAAGCTACGCACCACCTTGCCAGCGTGCTCGCCACCACCAACGAGCGGTTCTGGTCATTCCCCACCGACCGTCTGCTCGCCGTGTTGAACGCCGACGTGCCTGCCACGCTCGCAACCTTCCAAGCCAACTCCGTGCTCGCAGGTGCAGTCAACTCGTCACTCGACGCTCTCAATCTGCCGCCGTTCCCGCACCGCGCACCGACCGAGCAAGGCCGCTCTGACATAGAGTTTGATGGCGCAGTTTTTGTCCATGTAACGCCGCCCGAGCCTGAAATCGAAGCCGAGCCGTAACAGCCGATCTCAACCTATCTAGCTCCCAACCATGCGCGCACCGATCAACATCGACCTCGACTTTGTCATGAAAGCCTTCGTCGGCATCGCCTCGCCGATGGTCGGAGTCATCACGTCCTATCAAGAGCAGCTCGAATGGCACCTGCGAGTGGCGTCACTCGGCGTCGGCCTGCTCGTGGGCATCATGTCGCTCGTCAGCATGGTGAAGAAAATGCGGGGGCGGTGAATAGCTGCTCAGCGTGACTCCAACCGATAAAATGCTGCGTTGTCCGGCGCGGTGAACTCAAATTCCATTTTGCCTTGTGCGTTAATCGTCGCGGCTCCAACCGGGATGGCCATCGGGGAGAAGTTCACAAGATTGGTGCTCTTCTCGACCCCGATGGTCAGCTTAAATTTTCCACTAGCTGAGTCCTTCGCGAGCAGCGGCGTGCCCACATGAAGTGCTTGCACTTGGGAAAGGCTGTAGAGGCCGTATGAATTTGGTGAGCTGATGATATCCGGACGGCACCCGCATGGATCTCGTGAAATGCGCCATGGACTCTTTCTCTCAACGTCTTCAGATTAACCTATGATCATCCTGCTAGATCTCAACTACACACTCGTGGCGAACAATCCGGCACGCGGCACCACGCCCGAGCGCATGGAGAAGCGACTGGCCAACGAGCAATACCGGCAATGGCTGGTGGAACTTGTGCGGCCTCACACGGTCGTTCTCATCACCGCCCGCCCGGAAACCTGGACGATCAAAACGCTCGACCGCATCGAGGAGCAAACCGGATGGCGGCCGCAGGATGCGTGCTTCGCGCCGAAGGGATCGGTGGAATCCTCCGGCAATCAAAGAACATCTGCTCAAGAAGGACGTATTCCCAACTCACGGCGATGATGCCCGCTACCTCGCGATTGAAAGCAACCCACGGACCCGCGAGATGTATGCAAAGTTTTCGATCCCGTGCTTCTGGGTGACGCCTGAAGGCACCTGCCTGACCGAAGGCACACGGATCGTTAAGCGTCTGCCGCGTTGACATCCGCCACGCGGGCATGAGTGAAGCCCAACGTGATGAGGTCGTTCCCCGCGGAGCCTGGCAGTTCGATCAGGAAGTGACTGCCGTGTTCGACGACATGCTCCAGCGGAGCATCCCGCAATACAACGCGATGCGGATGGTGACCTTTGAGGTCGGCCGGCGCTTCGTGCAACCCGGCACCGCCATCATCGACATGGGATGTTCCCGCGGTCAGGCGCTCTTGCCGTTTGTCGCCAATTTCGGCGCGGCCAACGATTACATCGGCCTGGAGATCAGCGAACCGATGATCGAGGCGGCGCGTCAGAACTTCAACTACCACCCGCACGGCAACCGCGTCACCATCCAGTCTGCCGACCTGCGCCACGAGTTCCCTGGTGTGACCTCCAGCCTCGTGCTCTCGGTGCTCACCCTGCAATTCACGCCTATCGAATACCGCCAGCAAATCATCCGCCGCGTGTTCGAATCGCTGGCTCCGGGTGGAGCCTTCATCCTCGTGGAGAAGATTCTCGGCGCGACTGCCAAACTCGATGAGGCATTCGTGAACCTATTTCTCAACATCAAGCGGGAGAACGGGTATTCCGAGAGTCAGATCGACCGCAAGCGGCTGTCGCTGGAGGGCGTGCTGGTCCCGGTTACCGCACGCTGGAACGAGGAGCTTCTCCATCAGGAAGGTTTCACATCGGTCGATTGCTTCTGGCGGCATCTGAATTTCGCCGGATGGGTCGCAGTCAAACCATGATCCTTGACTCCGCGCTAAATTTTTGCTACATATTTCCCTGTGAGCCGCAACACGGTCAGTTTCCTCGAAATACAAGCTGCCCACCGAAAGGATAGGGCCGAGGATTCCCGTGCCCTTCGCACTGGAAAAGTTTCCGCTCGCAAACTTCAGGAAAAGAATTCTGGCTCTTCAGAAAAATCTGTGGGTGAATTTGGGCTCTGGAAGATCTCCAAGTGTATGAAATAGAGAGATTTGCAAGAGCTCGAAGCTGCGATAACCGTATGCTTTTCTCATGCACAAATTGACTCGCAGGTTGAGACCCTCGACAATG
>CAMBPB010000148.1 GCA_945869465.1 Prosthecobacter debontii | reverse complement strand
GGCCGGCGGTGCCGAACATGCTCGAATGAGTGGCCGCGTAGATGACATACTCACTCAGTCCGTGAAACACCTGGGCGTCGTTGGTCAACATGTAATATTCCGCCAGAAAGATGCTGTTATAACAATCCCAAGCCGAGATGCCGGTGGTTTCCAGATCTAGATTCTGGGGCGCGAGCAACCGGGCGTAAGTCTGCAACATGGGCAGGTAGGCGGAATCGCCGGTTGACAACAAGGCCAGCGCGCTGATCGCGCCCGCCCCGTCGTTGCCGCCCCACCCGTTTGCGTCGATCTTTTGTTTCAGCCGGGCGGCGGCGGTGTTCATGATTCGCGTGGTCTTGGGACAAGTGTAGGGAGCCGTGGCGGTGTAGGCGCCCAGATCGATTCCATTCGCAGGCGTCAAGTCGATGGACACGTCGGTGGTAACTCCCGCGCGCCAGCGCTTGAGCGCCAGGGTTCCACCGGCGGCCTCGGCGGCTCCGATCGCCCAGCCCAGGCTTTTCCGGGCGTCGCTGGTGAAGAGCGGCACGGCACCCCCGCCCGCACTCGCACCCAGAATCACGTCGTTGGTGGCCAGAACTCCGGCTGCCGGGGTGCTTGCGGCAACGGTGGTCACCAGAATCTGATAGGGCGCGAATGCCGTGGTCCCATCCTGATCCGGCGTCACCGACCAGGCGTGATAGATCCACCCGCGCATCCCGGTGGGACCTAGGTTGTAGGTTCCGGTCCGGTCAATGGTCCCGAGGTCCACCGCAGTTAGGTCCGGTGCGGCGGCCTGGAGCGGGGAGGCCATGACCCACAACACGGCTGCCGCGAGCGCCGTCAAGAGGGCGCGAAACAGGGGTGGCGCTTTCATGTGGGGATGGTTGGCGTTCATGATTTTTTTATAAACCGATTTGTTTGACTCAATCGTCCCGGATCAACGGGCCTTCCATTCGAGTGCCCGGCTCAAGGAGTCGAACCACCGTTCGGCATGCTTTTCGAGACCCTTCTGGTTGAAATGCACGCCGTCATGCCGGTATTCCGCTCCTAGCAGATCATCGGTGACCGGCCCCTGGAAGCAAATCCTCTTGGTCCAGAGCGATTGTTGTCCTTTGGCCACCATTTCCTGTTCCGGAGCCTTCGATCCCGGATGAAACGACGCCTGCGCCACAAACCACGGCAACTGATAGCCGGCATCACTATTGAGCGCCTCGACAATGGTCTTGACCCGGTCGCAGTAGGTATCGACGGAAGTCCTGACCAGGGTGTCGGATTCACCCTGATGCCAGAGCACGGCGCGAACGCCTTCGTTGCCGAATGCCTTCACACAGGATGATAGATTTTTGTAGAGTCCGGTATCGGGAGGCAGCCAGGCCGCGACTTCGGTCCAGTTCAAGGAAGCGGAACGAAAACAAACGGGAACCTGTTGCGCTTGCGCAATCCGGTCTCCCAGCAGGGCCCACGGACTGCCTCCGCCGCCACACCCGCCGGGAATCGGGTCCTGCGCGTGAACGAATGCCTTGCCATCGAAATAGACCACTCGTTGGTCCCGGGCGGTTTGCCGCGGGTTGCCGAAGTTGGCGGAATTGGACTGCCCCGCCGTCACGAACACCTCTCCCACTCCCACCTTGTCCACGGACTGCTCCGCAATCATTTGCCCGCCCGCCCGCACACGGACCGAGACTTGATACCAACCGCCGGCAGGCAAGGTCAGGCGACCGGAGAATTTCCCCTGAACGCTCTGACCCTGAGGAGTGATGGCAACCCACGGTGCGGAAGTGCCGCGTTTGGCTCCCGCAGCCAAATCGGCCTTGGCTTCAATCACGCCGGCCTTGTCACCGACGACGCCTTCGATCAAAACGCCGGCCTGATCACCCTTGCCACGCTGGAACACCTGACAGGAAACGGGGGAAGTCAGGGTCAGAGTGGTCTTTGGCTCATCCGCCTGAAGGAAGGGGGCGGCCGCGGCTATCGACACGCAGAGCGCCACGAATAATCTGATCGAAGTTGGTTTTTTCATCGGTTGTTTTTTGATTCATTGTTGCAGCATGCGAACCATGTCGTTGGTCATGGATACCGGAATGGCCAAGGATATTCGAGATTGCCCGCCCTGAAGACGCCATCCATCACGTATTTCAATGACGCAGGCGGCTTCAACCCGCAATCCAAATCCTTGCGCCGGACGGGAAAGAACAGGATCATGCCGGGCGCGAAGGTCTCCAGATCCGTGCCATAGGGAACCACCAGATTGATGATTTTCGCATTCTGATCGATGGTGGCGCCCGGGTCGAAGGTGAGAATGTCGGCGAAGGGGCAGAGCACTCCGGAGTCTAGCAACTGGAAGCCGCCAAGCATGAGGTCTTTGCCTCCGGACGCACTCCATGTGATGATGATCGTTCCGTTGGCCTAAGGAATCAGGGTGGGGATTTTTCGTTGTGACCCGACTCGGGATGCCGGGCAACAGTTGCCAAAAATGTTATGTCCTGGGCAACACGAACTCGAAGCGGCCGGCCACGCGGTGTTCTTCACCGCAAAATCCCAAGCCCAGCTATTTCACAATACCGCCAACCTCGCGCGCTTGATCGGCAACAAACCCGCCGCCGCGTCTGCTATCTACCAGAAAAGAAGCGGGCCACTCTCCGCGCCGACAAGAATCGAGGCCACCGCGAGAACGGTCAGACGGGGCACCCACGGCGGAGGTGCTGGCCTCCCAGCTCTTCGGTGGGTTTCCGGTGTGTCACATTCAGACGAAATGGATGGACCCGTGAGTGCCCTTTACATTTGATTGAGCGCCTCCAATTCCTCCCAGCGCTGATAGAGGCGGGCAACCTCTGCTTTCGCTGAGTCGAGTCTTGCAGCTTCCGCAGGAACCTCGGCAAAGCGTTCGGCTTGGAATTCAGGGTCGTGCAGCAAGGCTTCGACGGCCTCGGCCTCCTGCTCGGCGGCGAGGATCGCGCTTTCGATGGCATCGAGTTCGTTCTTCTCTTTAAAAGAAAGCTTGCGCGGCTTGGCGGCGGCCGCCGCAGCGGCGGTTTTCTGACGGGCGGCGGCATCCCGCGCGGCGGCTTGCGCCTGGATGCGCCCGGCGGCCTCGCGGGCATGGCGTTTTTCAAGATAATACGAGTAGTTCCCCGGCTGGACGATGACGCCGTTTTCCTCGAAGGCGATGATTTGATCGCAGATCCGATCGAGGAAATAGCGGTCGTGGGAAACACAGATCACCGTGCCGTCGAAGTCGGCGAGCGCTTCCTCCAGCATCCGCAACGAAGGCAGATCGAGGTCGTTGGTCGGCTCGTCGAGAACGATCACGTTGCCGCCGTTCTTGAGCACCTTGGCGAGCATCAGGCGCGCCCGTTCGCCACCTGATAGAAGATCCACCCGCTCGTTGATCCGCTGGTCGTTAAAAAGAAACCGGCGCAGGTAGTTGCGCGCCCCGAGCGGCTGGTTGCCGAACATCAGCTTCTCGTTGCCGTCGGAGATTTCATCCAACAGCGAGCCGGTGCCGTCGAGCTGCATGCGCGTCTGGTCGATATAGTTCACCTTCACGCGCTTGCCGATGACGGCGGTGCCTTCGGTGGGCGGGATCTGGCCAAGGCATAACTTCAGCAGGGTCGTCTTGCCGACACCGTTCCGGCCGACGATACCGGTGCACTGGCCCGGGCGCAACGTGAGCGTTAGATGACGGAACAACCAGCGGGGCGTGGCCGCGCCGCCGACATTGACGCCGGCATTTTCCATTTCGACGACAATGTTTCCGAGATCCGGCGGCGGCGGGATGAGCAGATCCATTTCCCGTTCCTCGGGCGGAGCCTCCATGCCCTCGATCTCATAATACTGATCCATCCGGTGGCGCGACTTGGTGCCGCGCGCCTTCACGCCGGACCGCACCCAGTCGAGTTCCTCGCGGAGGAAGCGTTGGCGGCGGCGTTCGGTTTGTTCTGAAATCTGACGGCGCACCGCCTTGGATTCCAGGAACGCGGTGTAATTTCCCGGATGGGAAAACGCCCGGCCTTGGTCGATCTCGATGATTCTAGTGGCGATCACATCGAGGAAATAGCGATCATGCGTGACGAAAATCACCGCGCCGGGAAACCCTCTGAGGTAATCCTCGAGCCAGCGGATCGATTCGGCGTCCAGATGGTTGGTCGGCTCATCTAACAATAGAAGGTCAGGCTGGCAGGCCAAGGCCCGGCAGAGTGCGACCCGACGTTTTTCTCCACCTGACAATTGACCCACCGGCAGATCCAGTGCCGGCGCATCGAGAGCGGTGGCGGTGGCCTTGATGCGGGCGTCGAGATTCCAGCCATCGGCGTGATCGATCAAATGCAGCAGGTCTTCGAGTTCGGCTTCGCTGCCTTCGCCATTTTCGTAACGGCGCATGGCCTCGACGATATCCGCGGCTCCCGAGGCGATGTTTTCCTGCACGCTTTTGTCCGGATCGAGCTCGAATTCCTGGGGCAGGTAGCCGACGCGCAGCGAGCGCCGCAGCGCGATGTCGCCGGAATCCGCCTTGTTCTGGCCGGTGAGGATTTTCAGCAGCGAAGTCTTGCCACAGCCATTGCGGCCCACCATGCCGATCTTCTCCCCGGCGGAAACGGCGAGCGTCACGCCGTCGAGCAGCGTTTGATAGCCATAGGACAGGCGGATTTCGTTGGCGGAGAGCAGTGCGGACATGAACGGGGGGCGAACTTCCAAGGAATCTGGCTTCAAGCAACTGTCTTTTGCCCTCATTCGCCGAAATCCAAGCTCAAGCGGCATGATCTACGCGGGAT
>CAMBPB010000147.1 GCA_945869465.1 Prosthecobacter debontii | reverse complement strand
CCTCGCCGGCTACTTCACTAAACAAAGCAAGGACCTCAGCGACAAGCTCGTTGAGTCGATCCAGCACTTGATGAATCTACCGAAAATCATCCGCTCCGTTTGCAAAACGCATTCCGAATAGCGGAACTAATTTTTGGCAAAGGGTCTAGAACGGAAGCATGCGATCGGTGGAGGAGTGGCTGTATTCCGAGGAAACGGGGGCTCCGTTTGCGCATTGCGTGAGTTGTCGTTTCCCGTTGTTGGAAATCGATGTGCCGTGGCTCGTCACCAAGGACTATGTTGGGGACGAATGCGTGTTGGAATACGCGGTGTGCCAACGATGTCGGGATCGCGTGGCCGCGCGGTTGTCGGAGGAATCCAAGGCGGCCGTGCGCGGGTTTTTGGAGCGTGAAATCGATTGGGAGGCGCGGCTTGCGGAGTTCATGGCAGCGCCCGATCCGGCCGAACGGTTTTCAGAATGCATTGCCTGCCGCACGCCGCGCGTGCTGATGGAGGGGTCCGGGATTTCGGCCCTGTTCGATTCGGCAGGGAACCTGGTGACGGGGCCGTTGCCGCTGCTGATCTGCCGCACGTGCATCGTGCGAATGACGGCCTTGTTGTCCGAGCAGAGCCGCGGCGTGTGGAAACAATTTCTCGCCGAACACTTCACCGGTCCGCCCGATGATTCGGCGTTTCCGGGGTTGTTGTGAGACCGATCTATCAGCCCTGCGTCAGGGCTTCCTCAAACACGGCGGTCAGGATTTCGATCGGCTCCATGCCGCAGGAAACGCGCAGCAAGGCCGCCGGCACTCCGCAGCCTTCCGCCCATTCCAGTTCGCGATAGTGCGCCAAAATCGTGTATGGGCAGACCAGCGTGAACGGCGTGCCGAAACTCGGGCCCTTGCTCAGGCGGAGCGCGTCATAGACTTTGGGCGTCTTCTTGGGGGTTTTCAGCACGAAGGACAGCAAGCCGCCGTAGCCGCCGTTTGTCCGCCGGACGGCATCGTAGTTCTCCTTTTGTGTTAGAGAGGGGTGCCACACCTGGGCCACGGCGGGATGGTTCGCCAGCCAGAGGGCGAGTTCCAAACCGTTCGTGTTCACCGTCTTCATCCGTTTGGCGTAGCCCTTGAGATTTGAGAGCAAAACCTCGGCATCGCCGATATAGAGCGGGGCGCTCTCCGCGGCATCGGTGGTGAGGGATTCACGCAGCGTTGCCGCCATTGGCGAGTCCTCGCGCACGGCGGCCATGCCGGCCATTACGTCGCCTTCGCCCGAGATCCACTTGGTGAGACTGCCCGTGACCACATCGGCGAAACGCAAGGCATCGACGTTGAAGGGACCAGTCGCGGAATCATCCACAATCAGCGGCGTGCCACCCTCGGCGCAGGCTTTTGCCACCCGTGCCAGATCCACCGTGCGCAGCAGGGGATTTCCCGGCAGTTCGGTGAACACCCCGGCGAACTCGCCTTGGCGGATGCGTTTGAGCGCCTCGTCGAACGACTCGCCGGTGGCCTCATTCAGATAGACCACGCCGTGGCCGAAGAGTTCCTGAACTTTCAGGCAATCGACGTAGGGAAACTCCAGTTGCAGGGTTTTTTTGCCTTTCTGCATGCCAGGCAAGGCGCGCAGCACCGCCGTGACCGCCGCCATTCCGCTGGAGAAAATCAAGGTGTTTTCCGGGGTGGATCCCGTGAACTTGGTCAGGGCCCGCACGATCAGATGGGACTTCGAGCCCTCGCGCGGAACTCCGTCCAGAAAGTCCTGGGCTTGGCGGCTGCTCACCACCTCGCCGGAAAAACGCCAGTATGCCGTTGCGTCGTCCTTGGCCTTGGCCGGCACGATGAGCACCTGCAAGCCGTGATAACTGGTGATGCGCACCGCCGTTTCCGCGCGGCGTTCCACCCAGCGGTGGGCGCGCTGCACCGAAGCCCGCGTCGGCAGCACGATGACCTCCTCGTTTTCACCCGCGACCTCCGCCTTGGCGTTGTCGAAGAGCCGCTCCACCGTCGGATGTTTGAAAAACCGCGGGTAGCCCACCCTCATCCGCTTCAAAATCTTGTCCCGGCCTTCCTCGTAGCCGATGATCGAATCCCAGGTCGGTAGGCAAACCGAGCATGCGTGAGGGGAATCCGGAAGCGGCAGCCCCAGATCCTGTTCCTGCCATGCCGGATTGGCTGCGAAGTCACGCGTCACGCCCCCTGCATGCCTCGCCCAACCGCTTTGGGCAAGCCGGATCAACTTCCGGAACCGCGAAAGCACCCGCTTCTGGTCCAAAAACCCCGCGTATTCTCTGATTCGATGGCTCAAACCGTTGGTTTTCCGGGGAACTGGCGGTAATCGCAGTTCGGTCGGGAAACGCAGAAAACCTTGGAAAATCCTCCGGAGAAAATTTTCCAGTGGACAAACCAGCGGAAATGGCGACGAACTTTCTCGTCATGACAGATCCCGTTACATGTCGATAGAGCGGAGGCCCGCCTGTTGCTGCCCGGGCCCGGTCAAGCTCGGTGAGGGCCACAAGTCGCCGGTTTCCATCCGCTGAGACAACGCTCCGAACACAAATCCGTCACTCCTCATTCCCATGTCCGATACCGTTGCCAAAAACATGACGTTCACCGACCGCTACCTGACGGTCTGGATTTTCGCAGCGATGGGACTGGGTGTATTGTTAGGAAACCTGGTGATTGGCGATCCCGCGGCTTTTTTCGCGCCGCTGACGATCGGCACGACGAACCTGCCGCTGGCCGTTGGGTTGATCGTGATGATGTATCCGCCGCTGGCGAAGGTGCGTTACGGCGAGTTGCCGAAGGTGTTTGCGAACACCCGCATTCTCAGCCTGTCGCTGGTGCAAAACTGGATCATCGGGCCGGTGCTGATGTGGGTGCTCGCGGTGGTGTTTCTCCGCGATCAGCCGGAATACATGGTCGGCCTGATTCTCGTCGGGATTGCCCGCTGCATCGCGATGGTGTTGGTGTGGAACGATCTCGCCAGGGGCAGCAGCGAATACGCGGCGGGACTGGTGGCGTTGAACAGCATTGCGCAGATGGTGTTCTACAGCGCCTACGCGTGGTTTTTCATCACCGTGCTGCCGCCGTATGTCGGGCTCGAGGGCGCGATCGTGCGGGTGTCGATGATGGACATCTTCCACAGCGTGTTGATCTATCTGGGCATTCCCTTCGCGGCGGGTTTTCTGAGCCGGATTCTGCTAGTGAGACTGAGAGGCGGGGAGTGGTATGAGCGCGTCTTCATTCCAAAAATCTCGCCGCTCACACTGATCGCGCTGCTTTTCACCATCGTCGTCATGTTCACCTACAAGGGCGACGCCATCGTGCGGCTGCCGCTCGATGTGTTGCGCATCGCCATCCCGCTGGTGATCTATTTCGCGGTGATGTTTTTGGTGAGCTTCGTGATGGCGGCCAGGCTGGGCTCCGACTATCCGCGGACGGCAAGCGTGGCTTTCACGTCGGCGGGCAACAACTTCGAACTGGCGATCGCGGTGGCCATCGCGGTATTTGGCTTGGAATCCGGAGTCGCCTTCGCGGCGGTGGTCGGTCCCTTGATCGAAGTGCCCGCGCTGATCGGGCTGGTGCATGTTTCATTTTTCCTGCGCCGCAAATGCTATCCGTCATCCTGATCCATCGCAACGACATCAGCGGTCACCACCACCGGAGCATGGGGGAATAACCTTGCCCCATGCTCCCGTCAGCCTTACCCCTTGGGCATGAGACGGATCATCATCACGGCGCTGGCGTGCCTGTCGTTATTGCCATTTCATCTGCATGCCGAGGAAGCCGCGAAGCCGCTGGCCTTCGCCACTCATGACGGTTACTTCGTTTCCAACCAATTCGAGCCCGAAGCCCCCGTTTCCTTCGTCGTCCTGCGGGACCAGGAAGCCTTCGACAAAGTTTTCGGCGTCGCGATGGTGATGCGCGACAAGTCCCATCGCCTGCCGCGCGCCGCCTTTGACAAAAAACTCGTGATCGCCGCAATCCATCGCGGCAAGGCGATGGTGACCTATCAGGTCGAAAGCGCGGTGATGGAGGCGCAGACCCTGGTTGTGCGCTACATCGCCAAGTCCACGCCCTCGGACAGCGCGGAGTTTGCCTGCCCGCTCATCCTCTCGCTCGACAAGGGCGATTTCAAAGGCGTTCGCTTCATGGAAAACGGCAAGGAGGCCAGATATCTGGAGTTTCCCCAGCCGCAGGCATCCGGGACCGGCATGGAAAACCGGGAATCATTCACCGAAAAATCCGTCGATGGGAAAACTATTATAACAATTCGTGGCAAGGGAATCGGGCGGGCCAAACTGGCGCTCGCTCCGGATCGCAAACCGCAGGAGACCATCCTGCGGATTTACCTTCGCGGGTTGGAGTCGCTGGTGATTGCCAATGACCGACTACAATGGAAGGCCTCGGTATCGAGTCACGGTGGCCATACAGTGCTGTTCAATCTCTGGCAGGACGGCAAAGAGGGGCCTCCATTGACCAAGGACAGTCCCTACTGGGCGGAGATCCTGCGTCTGAGGCATGAAAGCAAACCGGTCGCGGGGTTGCCGCCGGCCGAAGAATGGTTCGAACTGCGTATTCCGCCAGTCCTGATGAATAATGCGCGGGAATTGAGGTTCGAGTGGATCGATTTCTATCGCTGAATCCGCCATGCGGGGCCTTGGCTTGCACATCTCATGGGCGTGCGGGTTTGGAAACCCGCGCTCCCGGCGGTTCATTGCCCTTGGGACCGCGAGTCTGTGACTCGCCTGACCATGATCTGAGAAAGAATCCGTCATGCGGGGCCTTGGCTTGCACATCTCATGGGCGTGCGGGTTTGGAAACCCGCGCTCCCGGCGGTTCATTGCCCTTGG
>CAMBPB010000146.1 GCA_945869465.1 Prosthecobacter debontii | reverse complement strand
CGGGGTCAGAACGATCAGGCCGGGGTAATGGGCGTAGATGCCTTCCATGCTTTGGCTGTGAAAGGGGCCCGAGCCGGGAGTACCGCCCGAGGGCAGTCGAATCGTGATCGGGATCGGCATGCCGGTTCGATAGAAATGGGTGGCGGCCTGGTTGATGATCTGGTTGAAGGCGATCGACGAAAAATCGGCGAACTGCATTTCGATGATCGGGCGCATGCCTTCGATGGCGGCACCTACGGCGAGGCCCATCATCGCGTCTTCCGAGAGCGGGCTGTCAAACACGCGGCCGGGAAATTTTTCCACCAGGCCCTTGGTGGCTTTGAAGGCGCCGCCAAAGGTGGCGATGTCCTGGCCGTAGAGAAACACGCGCGGGTCTTCACGCAGCAGGGTTTCCTGCGCCTCGCGGATGGCATCGATATAAGTCACACTCACGGGAAAACGGGCTGGGCGGTGGGTTGGGTGAGTGGCAGGGGGAAACGCGTCGAGAGGGCGCTCCAGTCTTCGTAGTAGGGATCGGGAGCGGCCTCCTGTTGGGCCTGGGCCACGGCGCGCTGCACTTCGTCGGCGAATTGTTCCTGCCAGCCGAAGATTTCATCGACGGTGGCGAGCCCGTGGTCGACGAGTTGGCGGATCGCGATTTCGATGCAATCCCGCCCGTAGTGATCTTTGCGGATCTCCTCCGGAACGTAGGAACCGTCGTCATGTTCGCCATGGCCGGCGAGTCTAAGCAAGCGGGCGACGACCAATTGCGGTCCTTGTCCCTCGCGGGCGCGGCGGATCGCCTCGGTCATCACCGAGGCGCAGGCGAGCAGGTCGGTGCCGTCCACGGCAAAACCGCCGACGCCGTAACCGCGGGCTTTTTCGACGAGATCGGCGCAGACGAATTGCCGGTGATTCGGCGTCGAGTAGGCGAACTGGTTGTTGCCGATGACCACTACCAAGGGGAGTTTTTCGACAGCGGCGAGGTTGAGTCCCTCATGAAACGCGCCGGTTGAAGACCCCCCGTCGCCGATGCAGGTGGCGCCCACGCGGCCGGTGAGCGTGCCCTGCAGGCGTTTGGCAAAAAGCATGCCCGCCACCACCGGAACTTGGGCACCCAGATGGGAAATCATCGCCGGCATGCCCTGCGCCGGCCGGCCGCGATGGACGTTGCCGTCCCGCCCGCGCATCGGCCCCTCCACGGATCCGAGGTGGGTGCGGGTGCAATCGAGCATCGCTTCGCCGAACGCCGTGCGTCCCGCCTGGTCCCGGATCAGCGGGGCGAAAAAATCCGTGCCTTGGATCAGGGCGGTGCCGAGGGTGGCGCTGACCGCTTCCTGGCCGCGTCCCAAATACACGCCGCCGACGATTTTCCCCGCCTTGTAGAGGCTGGACAGCTTGTTTTCCAAAATCCGGGCGCGGAGCATGGAATGAAACACCGACCGCAGGAAATCGCGGTTCGTCACCACTCCATCGGCGAAAGGTTGCATGTCCATTTGAGGCACGGCGGGATTAAAGAGAGTGCGGGCCGAACCTGCAATCGCTTTCCCTTGATATTCATCAGAGACCCCGTTTCCACCTTTTTCCCTTCCCGTCCGCACCCCGGGAGTTAGCCTCGCGCTTGAGAACTCTCACAAATCGGCAGTTTGACATCCGCTGGAGGCAACGATTGTAAAACTTCGCCCCTCGGCGGTGAGCTCTTCTTCCCAGCCAAAAAAAACCCCGGAAGCGGGTGGCGCTTCCGGGGTGGTGAGGTTGCGGGGTCCGCCAGGGAGTTAGCCGAGTTTGAGCGGCTCCCAGCCTTTGCGGTATTCCTTGTTGAGGAGTTGGTTGGCCTCTTCGCTGTTGGTGAACTTCATGGCGGCGGCATCGTATTCGAGCTTCTGGCCGAGTTTACCGACGCGGAGCGCGATGTTGCCCAGCAGGATAGCCTCGGTGAACGGGGCGGCGTAGGTGAAGTTCGAACCGGGATGTTTCCAGTCTTTCTCACCGGTGCAGGCGCGGCGCCATTCGGCATATTGGCCGTAGTCGCCCTGACCGTCCGGGTTGCGGGGAAGCAGTTGCGGCGGTTTGCCGACTTGCGCCTCACCGGGGCCGGTGACGATGCGCGGGCTGTCGCCGTAATCGCCCTGGATGAGCAGATCCGCCTTGGAGCCGAAATAGACGTTGCCGCTATTCGGCATTTTGCGGTTGGCCTCGAGTTTTTCCGGGCGGCGGACGCGCTCAAGGGCGGGCACTTCCTTGCCGTCTTTGAGCAGCTTGCCTTCATACCAGTAAATGGTGAGTTCCGGGCGGGGCTGGCCGTTAGGCAGTTTGCCGGCAGGGAACACCCAGCGGAAGATCGCGCCCGAGGGGAACATCTCCTTGCTGTGCTTGTAGATTTCGAGCACTTCGACGCTCTTGGGCAGGCCCGGGTTCATCGACCAGAAAATGCTGTCCATGGTGTGGCAGGCCATGTCGGCGAGTGCGCCGCCGCCGAAGTCATACCAGCCGCGCCATTTGAAATCATGATAGACACCGTTCTTGTAGGGGCGGGCGGGGGCCGGGCCAAGCCACAAGTCCCAGTTGACGTTGGCGGGCACCGGATCCTCGCCGGCTGGGCGATCGCCGCCTTGCGGCCAGATCGGGCGGTTGGTCACACAATGGATTTCCGAGACATCGCCGAGCATGCCGTTGTTGACGTATTCGTAAATCAGGCGGTTGCCCTCGCCGGAGTGGCCTTGATTGCCCATTTGCGTGGCGACCTTGTGTTTTTCCACGCCCGCTAGCAGTTGGCGCGCTTCCCAGACGGTGTGGACGAGCGGCTTCTGCGTGTAACAATGTTTCCCGGCCGCCATCGCCAAGGCCGTGGGCTGATAGTGATGGTGATCGGGGGTCCCCACCATCACCGCATCGAAGTTCTTGGCTTCCTTGTCGAACAGGACCCGGTAGTCCTGATAGAACTTGGAACCCGGCCAAGTGCCCGGAACCATGCCCTGGCGGTTGGTGTCGATGTCGCAATGGGCGGTGACGATGTCGCCGGCCTGTTTGACAGATTGGAGGTGCGATCCGCCTTTGCCGCCGGTGGCGATGATGGCCAGGCGGAGTTTGTCGCCCTTGTTCTGGGCATGGAGGATGTTGAAACCTAACTGGCTGGCCGCCGCCGCTCCGGCGGAGGTTTTGAGGAAGGTGCGTCTATTGGTGGTTAGATTCATGTCCGGGTTGGTGGGATTTGGGTCTGATTTCCAAGGTGGCTTCAAGTGGACGCCACCCCGGGGCGAAGACTAGCCCCCCCCCCGGCGATGGCAACAGCAAAAAACGCGGCGCTCTGGCCTGAAATCCGTGGGTTCGCGCGATTCCGGCGGGCGGTTTTCAGGGAAAACTCACGGGGGGCGCGGCCGTTACCGTGGCCCCGGCTCTGGAATCGGCGAGGAGCTGGTTGCTTGGGTTTCCCGCTGCTCCACGGCACGGATGAGCAGGAGGTAGGAGAGGGTTCCGATCAGATAGAGCACGGCGGTGGTCATGAACACCTGCCAATACGGGAGATGGTTGGCGCGGAGGATTTCGAAGGTGCGGGCGGCCAGCCACCACGCGCCGCTCCAGATGGCGCCGCTGCACGCGCTGATTAGCTCGCGGTTTCTTTCTCCGACGTAGTTCATCGTGAGCTCGCTGGTGGCGGGGGCGGCCATGCTCATGAGCGGCTGGCGTATGATGAAACACCCGATTGCGAAGGGCAGCGCCCACGAGGCGGCGGACCACAGCTCGGTCAGGCCCATGACGGCGAGCAAAATCACGGCGGCACCTTGCACGCCGAGGATGAGGCCGCGCCAGCCGAGCCGGCGTTTCACCTCGGGCACGATCAAGCCGGCGATGAGCACCAGCACGTTGCTGGCGGAGCCATAGGCCGAGTAGGCGGCGGACCCGAGGTGGTGGACATGGCTGAAGAACAGGTTGAGAAACTGGATGCTGAGGCCCGCGCCGGTGGCGATGCAGAGCGTGGGCAGCAGGGCGCGCGTCAGGATCGGCCAATCCTCGCGGTGGATATGCAGCCAATGTTTGACGGAGCGTGTTTCCGGCACGGGATCCGGCAGCCGGGCGTAGAGGAAGGGCGCGGCACCGGCCGCGAGTGTTAGGACGAGCAGCGTCGCGTATTCATCGAACACCAGATGAAACCCGCCGATGTCGAGGCGGCCGATCCCTTGCAGCGCGCTGGAAAGCACGCCGCCGCAAATGCTGGCGGCGGCCCAGGTGGCGAAGAGCAAGCTGAGAGCCTCGCTGGATTGTTTCGGCGGTGCCAGTCGCATCGCCATCGGCAGGCTGGCGATGTTGAGCAGAAGCCCGCCGAATCCCATGGCGAGGAAACACCACGAGGCCGCGTCCATCATGCCCAGGCGCACGGTTTCCAGGGATGCCAGGGCGGTGAGGGGAAACAGGATCGAGCCGATGAGCAGCGGCATGCGGAGAGGCCGGCCGCGCAGCCAGAGACCGGCGGGCAGCGCGAGGAAAAAGGTGGCGAGGAAGCGCTGGGACGAAAGCGCGGCGATCGCCGGATCGTCCAGGCCCTTGTCCTTGAGGAACAGGTTGAGCAGCAGAAACTGGGCGGAGGTGATCAGACTGATGAGGAATTGGCCTGCGGCAAACAGCAGGACTCGCTTCGGCAACAATCGGTAGCTCTCCAACCATGCGGGCAATCGCGGCATCTCGCGGGATGTTGGGAATCCCGGGGCGGGCAAGGCAATCTTGAAAATCCAGACATCCTGATTCGGTCGGAAAATGATTTGGCATATTTTCGATGCCGTGAGACTGGTTTCTGAGGGGCCAAATAGCCCAGCGGCCTCAGCAGTGCCATCGCATGTTCCGTCACACCGCTGCAATTCCTCGCGTCATCGCAACCGGACCAGGATGTCTGACTTTCAGGGATTTCCGGGAGCGGCGTCCTTGAGCCTGGCGATCGCCTCGGCGAGGCGTTTGCGGGTAGCGGCGAGATCGGCGTCAAGCGAGCGGATGCGTTCGTCGCGGGCCTTGAGGGCGGTTTCCCAGGTGGTGACCTGCGCGCGGGCGGCGGTTAGATCGCGCTGGAGTTGGGTGGCCATCCGGTCCTTTTCCGCGAGGCTGCGGGCGCTG
>CAMBPB010000145.1 GCA_945869465.1 Prosthecobacter debontii | reverse complement strand
TCCCCGCGCGGAGGTTGGCTGGTTGTTCATGCGGATCTTGACGTTTTGTTGGGATCGTGGTAAGCCAAGACATGGCCAAAACTCCATCCGCCTTCAACACGGTCCCCGACTTCTATGAGGGGATGCCCGATCCCGGCCGCTTGACTGCCTCCCCTCGCAATGAGGAGGTGAGGCTCAACCCGTCCAAAGCCGCCGCGTTCGATACCTGGATGGCGCGGGGCGGTGGCACCACGAAGAGCGGGCGGTTCCGCAAGGGCCCGATGGCGGGGATGACGATCGATGAGGCAAAGCAGAAGTTCGCGCCGATGTGGAGTGCCGCACCCGATGCGTTGAAGGAGAAGTATGCGGCGAAGGGTGACAACGACTTGGCACCGCGTGAACGTAAGACGGCTGTGGATTTGCCGAACCTCGGCCAGCAGGGCAACCGGATGCGGTCCTATTCGATGGCCGAGCAGCGGCGGAAGGAGTTCTATGATGGGACTGAGCCGAAGACGGCCGTCACTCCCGCGCACGACAAGGACGGCAACGGTGCTCCTGACATGGTTCAACGGCCTGCTGAGGCCAACGCCCCCGGTTCCGACGAGGCGCGCGCTGCGGCGTTGACTGATGTTGACGAGCGATTCCACACCGCCTCCACTGGCAACTTCTCGGCGATGGAGGCGGCTATCGGCAAGGCAAAGACGATCCCGAAAAACACCGACGAGGAACTCGCTCCAGTTGCGGCCGAAGTGAACGCCCGAGATGCTGCTGCCGCTGCCGTAAAGCGGGCCGCCGACGAAAAGGCGAACCAAGAGCGCATCGCCGAAAAGCAGAATCAGGCGAGGCGTGATTCGGGATTACCCGTCGTAGCCGTTACCCCGTCAGCCACCGAAGGTAAGACCAAACAGGGCGAAGTGCCCGTCAACAAGGCACCATCCGCGCCGGGGGTAGACTCCGGTGCCAAGACTCCCGCCAAGACTCCCGCCACCCCTGCCCGCTTGGGCGCGACGCCCGCTGGTCAGGAGTTGGTGGGTTATGGCTACGCCAAGGACGGTGTGACGAGGGAGGCGGTCTACAAGCCCATGGCTGAAGTCTATGGTGACAGTGCTCGCCGTGCGGGCGAGGCTGGAGGTTTCCCGTCCTCCGGTGCCGTCCGCTCGACCACTCCCGGCCGTGATGACGCGCAGATTCGCGCCGACTACCAGCGCCGGATGCAGACGCCGGTTGCGCCCGCTCCCGCCTTTGTCCGTGGCCCCGCCTCGCAGACTCCGCCCGTTGCACCTCCCACGCCTGGCGCGCCGTCGGTGCTGGATGACATCCGGCGCGACGCTCGCAATCATGCGGGGGTTGCCGCTGGCAAGGCGGCGGCTCTGAACTCGACCACGGCCAAGCCTGGTGAGCAGGACTACGGCAAGTCCATGACGGATGCCGATATGGAACAAGTGAATGCCGGGGTTTTTAAGAAATCTGTTTCTCCTGCGATTCCTGGCCGGGTTGTCTCTACACGCCCGGCGACCGTCGAGGAGTCGAAGAGAGCCCGCGCCGCCCGCCTCTAACTCTCTCAATAACGGCCGCTCTGCGGTAACGACACGCCCGGTGGATTCCGGCACCCCAACACAACCCCATGGACGATCCCACCCTTCCACAGAAACCAGCCGGCCTTGTCCCACGCGGACAGAATCAGAGCGCCGTTGACGCCAATCCCGCACCGCGCACGCCCGTTGCCCCGCCAGTGTGGGAGAGGTATGTGACCAACAGCGATGCCGTCAAAAGCAACCAGCACGCCGTCGCCGCTGAGAACGAGTTGATCCGGTCATCGCAGCGGGACACTGCGGAGAAGTGGGGAGGAGACAATGGGAACCTGATTCGCAAGGTTGGGAGTCAGATTGAGAGGTTCAATGCTGAGGATTACGGGGATGACCCGCAGGTTGGGAGTTTTGCGCGCAAGTCGGTGTGGGATCGGGACAAGCGGCGGGCGAATGCCGAGCACTCGCAATCGTCGTTGATGCTGCAAGACCCGACGTTCAAGGCGCGGGAACTATCAAAAACCGAGCGGGCGCAGATCGAGGCTGAGGGCGCGATGCTTGCCGAGACTGATCCCGAGCATATTTCGCGCAAGAAGCGCCTGATGGATGATGACGCCTACCGGCGCGAAAAGACCGACCTCGAACAGAAGTCTTACAACGCCAAGGTCCGTGCTTTCGAGATTTCGCAGACCGATCCGGACAGCCACTGGCAGAATCGGGCGCGGCCAAGTGCCGGCGATCAACGCCGGGAGGTGGTGGCTGGCGCCCAAGCGGCCCGCGCTGACGCAGAGGTGGCTGACGCATCCGCCAAGGACGAGGAGGATGGGATCAACACCCGCCTCGCCCAAGGGGTGCGGGGGTCAGAATTGGCCAGTCTCCAGGCACGCAAGGCGGAAATCGTTGCGGCGCGGGCGTTGATTGGTGAGGAGCGGGTCCGTGCTACGGAACCGATCAAGGCGGTGCAGGAAGAGGCAAAAAAAGAGAAGGATTTTTTCCGGTTGGGGGATACCGTTTCGGGTATCTGGGATGCGGTCAAAGGACTCGGCTCCTCCGCGCCCGCCGCGTTTTACCAACTGGTCGAGGGCATGGAACGCCCGGACCAATACTCGGAATCGGCCAAGAAGGCGTTCGCCGAGGCCGATGCGTTCAACAAGGAGATGCAGGCGAAGACGGCCGCGAATCAGAAGGCTGGAACATCCTCGTCGGTCGGTGAGTCGTTCCGCGAAGCAGGCGGAAGCCTGGGTTTCTCGCTCGGGTCGATGGCGGCGGCAATTCCGGCGTCCATTGCTGGCACGAAAGCCGGAGCGATTGCTGGGGGCGCGATTGGCGCCGCGATTGGCGCGCCCGCCGCGGGCGTCGGTGCGGCACCCGGAGCCGGGCTCGGAGCCGCCATCGGTGGAACCATCGGAGGAGTCACCGCAGGCATGGCCGCATCCGGCACAGCCGCCTATCGCATGGCGGGCGCGACGTTCCTGAATGAGACGTTCAACTCCGGAATGCAGGAATATGAAACCGTGAATGGTGTTCCGATGCCTGAGAACGAGCGCAAGGCGCTCTACGATGCCCTTATGCCCATTGCGGTCAACACCGCCCTTTGGGAAGCCGGGCCGGAAGCGGTCGGCAATGCCTTCATGCTGGGTGCCGGAAAGATCATCCTGGGCTCTACCGTGAAGAAGATCGCCGCCGAGGCCGCTAAAGCCGTGCCGGGATTGACGGTCAAGCGCATCGCCGCAATTCAGACGGGCAAGGTGGTTGGCAGCACGGCAGAACGCGAAGCCATTGGAGCAGCAACAAAGCAAGTCGGGTCCAAGTTTCTCAACACCAAGCTCGGAAAACTCACAGCCGGATTGGCGAATCTTCCCGTGGAAATCACCACCGAGGCGATGACCCACATCGAGCAGACGGCGGATCAACAGAAGGGCGACATGATTGCCCGTGGCGAAGATGCGAGCGGCATCAAGTCTGATTGGTCCGTTGGCGGCATGGCCCATGCACTCAAGGAGGTGACCCCGCAAACCCTGGCATTGATGGCCCTGATGGGTGGTGGCGCGGCCAGCGTCAAGGGAACCTACGCCGCAGGACAAAAGGTTTTCGGGCAGGAGGACTACAAAAAGGATAACGCTCGCGCCGGGGAAGCCCTCGAATCCGTCAACACTGGACTCGCCGCGATCGACCCGGAAGCGCCCGCGGCGACCCGCGAGGAAATCACCAGCGCCGCGCGCTTTACCTCCGCCAGCATGGGCGTGGAGGGAGTGGCTGACGGCGTGCTCATCGAGCGCGAGCTGGTCGGAGTAAAAGCGGCAGACGCGGAGACGCTCGCCCAAGCGCAAGCCGCGCTGAATGAGGCGCAAACCACCGGAGGCGACGTGAAAGCCGCCGAGGCACTCGTCGCGCAAGCCCGGGTCGCTACTGGACGCGCCGACCTCACCCGCGCCGTGCTCAAGGTCGCAGCCGGGCTGTCGATGGCGAATCTGACTTCCGCCGAGGTCACGGCCCTGGGATACAAGGAAGACGGCGAGAAAATCACTGAGATGACGCCCGATGAGCGCGAAGCCGCAGGGGTTTCCGCGCCAATGCTTGTCCCCGGCCACAACAACGCGCCCATCCTCACCGACGCCGCCTTGGAGCAAGTCGCCGCAGCATCCCCCCGCGCCCGCGCCAGGATCACCATGGACGAGACGCAGGCCCGCGCCAAAGCCCTTTCCACGGTCCCGAATGCTCTGACGGGAGATCCGTCGGTGGGTGTTGGTCTACCTATTGAAACAAAGGGTGCCGTGGAATTTGATGTGCCGATGCGGGACGGGACGATGTTGCGGGTTGCCGCTTCCACGCCCGAGCTTGCCTTGGAAGAGGCGGCGAACGTCGCGGCGATTTCCGGACAGCCTGCGACTCCCGTAGCGACTCCCGTAGCGACACCAAGCCAAGTCACCAAGATTGCGGATGGTCATTACAGGATCACCACGGCGTCAGGATTTCAAGAGATCAAGATGTCGGCATCCCGTGATGCCGAGGCACTGGCTATGGCTACTCAGACTGCCGCCGCTCCTGCGGCGACGCCCGCAGTCCCCGCCGCCCCGGCTGCGCCCGCTCCCGGCACCAAAGCCCTCGCCAGCGCTCGCGCCAAGATCGCCAAGGTTAAAAAGAATTCGCGGCTTGCCGCCACCTTAACGGTCAGTAACGACCCCGCCGACCGCGCCGAAACCGTCCCGGACAAGATCGTTCTCAACCCTGAGAGCCTGATTGCCGAGGCGCTGGCCGCGGGCATGAGTGAGGCGGATGCGGTGAAGTATTTCGAGCGCGTGCTGGACGAGGAGATCCGCCACCTCGCGCAACTCGACGCTGCCAAGATGCTGTGGAAGCGGTCTGGCGGCGCTGGTCAATTTAATGCGTGGAAGGAAACCCACTATGGAGCGATCTGGCGGGGCGACTTTGCCGGGGAGAAGGGCGAGATTGTGCGCGGACTCTACACTGGCACCCCTGCCGCCGCCCGTAAGGCGTGGGATGCCATGGACGCGGCAGGCAAGGCCGCATCTGCCGCCATGCCGCAGTATGCTGGCCTTGCCGCATGGGATGCCATGTCGGACGCCAACAAGGCGTTTGAGGCCATCCGCAT
>CAMBPB010000144.1 GCA_945869465.1 Prosthecobacter debontii | reverse complement strand
GTGACGCCGAGGCGGATTCCCGGCGACCAGAGGCTCGGGTTTGCATCGATCAGCCGCGGCTCTAGCAGCCATGTCTCGCCGGCATCGAGTTGAGTGAGCCCGCGTCGGAGAGTCTCGCCAGGTTCCACGGCGGTGGGCGTGACGATGCTGTCGTATTGCCACGGCGGCCCCACCGTGAGCGAGGCGGCGGCATCACGCAACTGGCGGAGGAACGCGGGATTTTCATACACCTCGGCTTCGACGATGGCGAGCGAGGCGGCCGAGCATTTCTGGCCGGAGTGGCCGAAGGCGCTTTTCACGAGATCCTTCACGGCTTGGTCCGGGTCCGCGGTGGCGGTGATGATGAGGGCGTTCTTGCCACTGGTTTCCGCGAACAGGCGCATCTCCGGCTTCCATCCGAGGAACCTGCGCGCGGTGTCCCAGCCACCTGTTAGCACGACGCCGCCGGTGCGTGCGTCGGTTAGCAGTTTGCGGCCGACGGTGCCGGGGCAGGCGAGAAACTGCAGCACGTTCCGCGGGATTCCGGCGTTCCACAGGCACGTTGCAAGCACCCAGCCGGTGAGTGTGGCGGCCGAGGCGGGCTTGAGGATCACCGTGTTTCCGGCCATCAGCGCGGCGAGCACTCCGCCGCACGGAATCGCAAACGGGAAGTTCCAGGGCGGCGTGACCACCACCGTGCCGAGGGGCTCAAATTCCGAGCCATCGAAAAACGCCGGGTCGGAACAACCATCGGCATAGTAGTTAGCGAAGTCGATGGCTTCGGAAACCTCGACATCGCCCTCCGCCACCGCCTTGCCGGCGTCTAGCACCATGGTGGCGATGATTTCGCCACGGCTGTTAGCCATGGATGCGGCGCTCTGGCGCAGGCAGGCGGCGCGGCCTTCGATGCCCGCCGCCTGCCAGGCCGCCCTCGCCTCCACCGCAGTTTGCAGGGCCAGCTCGACTTGATCGGCACCGGCGAGCGCATAGTGATAGGCGTCGATGCCCGGGCGCGACGGGTCGCGGCCGATGGCTTCGGATTCGCCTGCCTGCTCGCTCCCGCCGATGCACAGCGGGACTCTAACCGGAGGAGCGGTGCGCATGGCTTCGACCTTGGCGCGGATCCATTCGACGTTTTGCGGCAGCGACCAATCGGTGTCCGCGACATTGAGGAACGGACTTCCGGCGGGCAGCGCGTTGGCCTGTTGGATCGCCCGGTTCTGGGTGCGGCGCGGCCCGGATATGACGCTGTCCTTGCTGGCGCAGGCCCGCAGGAAACGCTCGCGCTGGCAAATCCATGAGGCGTCACCCGGTGCCATGCCAAAGAGGTCGTGTAGGAAATTCTCCGCCGAGGTATTTTCGTCCAGCCGGCGGACCAGATAGGCGATGGCACTGTGGAAATCGTCACGGCTGACCACCGGGGCATACAGCAGCAGTCCTCCGGCCGCATCGTTGACCACGCGGGCCTGGTGGTTTGCCATGCCTTCGAGCATCTCGAACTCGACGCGCTCCTCGACGCCCTCGCGGGTTCGTAGCAGCATCGCGTAGGCGAGATCGAACAGGTTGTGGCTGGCGACACCAAGCCGAACGAATCTTGCGTTTTCAGGTTTGCACCCTTCATGGAGCATGCGTTTGAAGTTGGCGTCCACCTCCTCTTTCGTCGGATAGGGAGCCTGCGGCCACTCGTGCAGCTCCGCCTCGACTTTTTCCATGGCGAGGTTCGCGCCTTTGACGATGCGGAGCTTGATCTGCGCACCACCTCGCGCGCGCCGTCCCCTGGCCCACTCGTTGAGTTGTTGCTGCACCGGCCAGGCGTCCGGGAGGTAGGCCTGGAGGACGATGCCGGCTTCCAGCTTCATGAACTCCGGCTCGTCGAGCACCTGGACAAACACCTCGCATGTTAGATAAAGGTCGCGGTATTCCTCCATGTCCAGATTGATGAACTTCGGCACGGGATGGGCCATCGCCGCGCGATACAAACGGCGGAGTTTCTCCTTGAGTTTTACCAAGGTCTCCGCATGGGCGATCAGGTGGATCTGGCTGAAAATCGCCGAGATTTTCACCGATAGGTAATTGCAGTCCGGACTCGCGATTCGGGCGAATACAGCGTTCATGCGCTTCTCCGCCTCATCCTCGCCGAGGATCGCCTCGCCGAGTTGGTTGAGGTTCATCTTCATTCCCGCCTTGCGGCGCATTTCCAGATGCGGGCGCAGCCGCGCGCTTTCGCCGGGCAGAATCACCGACGCGCTCTCGCCGCGCAGTTTTGCCGTCACCCACGGCATCACCAAGCCGGGTGCCACCGCCGAGGCTAGCGCACCCAGCTTCATGCCAACCCGTTGGAGGGGCGGCAGGTAATCCGGCACGCCATAACCGTCGATGAGCGAACGGAAACGCTCCGCCGAACGTGTGGCGGTGGGTGGACGAAACACTTGGTCCGCTAGAGCAAAGGTGAGTGCCTTGCCGCATGGATCGTGCATCATGCGGGCGAGCTGCGCCGATTGTTTGCGTTCCTCAGGCAACATCCCTAGGTGGGCTGTTGCGAGCCACTCGGCGGCGAGTTCGACGGCTTCCCCGGCGAGCGCCGCGTCATCCGGGCGGGTGGTGCGGGTGGTGCGGATGTGTTCCAGGCGGTGCTCGAGGGATTCCACTCTCATGCGCCGAAGATAACATCCGTGTCTTGACCGATCCGGCAGTATCCGCACGCGTTGCGGTAAAAAATCAGCGTGTCCGCTCCAGCTCTTCCATTTCCCCACGCATGTGCTCCAACAGCCGCTCCATTTCGGTGAGATGGCGGCGGTTGCGCGGCTCGTTACCGGGTTGCGGGTGGCCTCGCGGAAGTTTCCCTCTAGCAGACAAGACGGGGGCGTCATCGGTCCGCCGGACTTTCGCCAGAGCGGGATCCTTCGCGTCCTTTTTCAACAGCGCCTCCACCGCGGCGGAGGGCATGACGAACGAACGCGTGCGGTCCGCCCGCGCCACCGTAATGCCCACCACCCGCCCTTTCAAATCAACCACCGGGCCGCCGATTTGGTCCGGCCGCGGGCGCATGTCGCTTTGAATCACGCGGGTGAACGAATCACGCACCTGGCTGATCGGGCCGCCCATGCGCTCCATCTGCCGCAGGCGGTCGCCTGGGAAATTCGGCAGTTGTGGGCGGTTTCCTAGCAGAATTTCAAAACTTTTCTCCGCGCCATCGGTTTGCACTAGCAACGAGACTTTGGAACCCGGGCTGATTCCGACCAGGGCGTTCTTGAGTTCCAGCAAACCGGAGATCGGGCGGGCGCCGACTTTCAAGATGATGTTGCCGGGTTTCAAGCCCGCGGCGGCGGCACCGGACTCAGGCGCCACTTCGTGGATTTTCACGCCGGGGCCGGCGAACTCCATCGCGCCGATGACCCCCAGAAACGCCTGGTCGGTATCCCGCAGATTGCGCTCCAACACGCTCACCACGCCGAATGCGGCGGGCCGGCCATCCGGCTGGGACGCGGTGAGGAAGCCGCCCAAATGCGGGAGCTCGTGCGACCATTTCACCGGGGTGAGTGCCGGGCCGTTGGTTTCCAATACGGCGAGATCCTCGTCCTCGTAAACCCCGGAAATTCTGACCGTGCGCACCTCGCCTCCGGGGGCCTCGACGCGCAGGTTGGCAGCCGACCGCGAGACCTCGCTCCACTTGGTGAGAAACCGGCGTCCGTCGCCGATGACCGTGCCGTAGGCGAGGCGCTGGCTGCCAGCCCACACACGCACCGTGGACTTGGCGGAATCCGTTAGAGCGGGCATCAGGGAGCGGTTGAACTCTTCGGTCTGGGCATCCACCGCCTTGCGTTCCTCAGGACGCAGCAACGGGATGTCATCCTGTGCCACCGCCGTGGCATGCAGCAAAAGTCCGCCAATGAGCGCAAGGATCCGTTTTGTCATGTCCACCAATGGTTTCATCGTTGTTCGAAAAGTTCGTTGCGGCGTTTCAGCGTCACCTTCACTTCAAGGCTCTCCTTGTCCCGCATCACGCCCAATTTCACCTGATCGCCGGCCTGGAGTTTTGCTAGAATCTGCAGCATCTCGCCGCCATTGCGAACCGGGCTGCCATCGATGCTGCCGACCACGTCGCCTGTCCTAACACCAGCAGCCGCCGCCGGCGAGCCCGGAACCACGCTCTCGACGACCACGCCCTTGACACCGCGCATCATGCCCATGCCGATGCCAAGCACGGGCATTTCCGGATTGGCGAAGGGATTCATCGACAGCGCGCCCCAGGTCTCGCCCGCGCGGATACGGTCCCAGTCGTCGCGGAAGCCGTCGATGCCGGCATGATTGTTGTTGGTTAGAGATTGGCCGATCGAGGAGTGAATGCCGATGATTTTTCCGTCGAGATCGAACAAGGGGCCGCCGGAATCGCCACCGATCAAAGTGCAGTCGGTGGTGAGGAAATTGCCCGGGCCTTTGGACACCACACAGCCGAAGCGCACCGGCGGCGTGCGGCCCGCATCGAAGCCCGCCGAGTGACCGAGTGCGATGACCCAATCGCCGGCCTGCAGCGATTTCGAGGCCCCCATGCCCACAAACGGCCACTTGCCGGCCGTGGCGATTTGCACCATCGCGATGTCCTTTGAGTAGTTGGCACCGAGCACCTTGCCCTGCACTTGCTTGCCATCGGGGAAGACCACCAGCAATTGATCCGCGCCCTGCACCACGTGGGCTGCGGTGAGGATCAGGCCGTCCTCCGAGGCGATCACGCCGGAGCCCGAGGAACCGGTCCGCTCGGAAAGCAGGGCCACCGTGGCAGGCAGGACATTGCGGGAAACCGCCTCGACCTTCGCTTCCAGGCGGGTCAGTTCCTCAAGGTTGCGGGCCGGCTCGCGCGCTTGCAAGGGCAAGCCGCAGGTTGCCAGCCAGAGGCACAAGCCTGCCAGGGGAAGGATTTGGTTCACGTTCATAAGTTCGAATTTCATAGCGATGCAAGGCAGTCGCTTTGTCTCTTCCACAGGGAATTCCGGAATCAAGGATGAATTCGATCGGTGCCGCAAGGCGGGATTTTCACCAACGCTTTACCCACCAGGGCGGTTGCCCGGAAATCAGCCATGGTCGATGTTCATTGGCGATTTAAGAAAATACTAGACATTGGCCTCCGTTTTGGCAGTTTCAGCCTGCCATGGAAACACTGATGACCAAATCCGCCCTCGTTGTCGACCACCTCGTCCTAC
>CAMBPB010000143.1 GCA_945869465.1 Prosthecobacter debontii | reverse complement strand
CGTCGCCAAACAATTCGGCGGCAGCGTCCGCAAAATGGCCGGCGCCGAGTGGAACCCGCCGGTGGAACCGCCGCGCCCGGTCAAAGTGCGGGACGTGCTGCTGCTCACCGCCGAAACTCGCGCCGCGAAAATCGCCGCGATCCAAAAGGCGAACCCCAAGCGCCAAATCATTTCGATCCCGCCGGAAATGGCCTTCGGCACCGGCGATCACGCGACCACTTCCACCTGCCTGCGGCTGCTGGTGGATGTCGCCCGCGAGCGCAAGGGCACACATTGGACCGTCGCCGATCTTGGCACCGGCACCGGTGTGCTTGCCATCGCCGCGCGCAAACTCGGCGCGGGGGAAACCTTCGCCTGCGACTTCGATCCCTTCGCCGTCGCTGCGGCCATCCGCAATGCCATCCGCAACGGCGCGCCTGAAATTCTAACCAAGGAACAGGACGTGCTGAAATGGAAGCCGCGCAAGAAGGGCTACGACGTTGTCATGGCCAATCTGTTTTCCAGCGTGCTGATCCAAGCCTGGCCGGTGATTGCCAAAACCCTCGCGCCCGGCGGCGACCTGATCGTTTCCGGCATCCTCGCCAGCCAGGCGTGGGAAGTGTTCACCGCCGCCGCTTCTAACGGACTCGGCTTCACCAAGGTGATCACCAAGGGCAAGTGGGTCAGCGCCCGCGGCGGCCATCTCGACGACCTGATCGCGGCAGGCGCTTGATTGCGGCAGGGCCGCGGGTTTTGGCTTGTCGCGGGCGGGCATACCGTGGGAATTTCGGCGGCACTTGCCCGGGACACGCAACACACACTTGGACGGTCTGCGAGCTTTCGCTGTGGCGGGGGTGATGTGGCATCACTGGACGCCCGCGGCATGGCGTGGGCCGTTTCCGTTTGAGATCGGCTTGTTCTTCTTTCTCACGCTGACCGGCTTCCTGATCACCCGCATCCTCTTGCGCGAGCGCGCGGCGGGCGAGAGCGGCGGCGGGCCGTGGCGGGTGAGGGCTTACCGGAGTTTCCAACACCGGCGGCTGGCACGCATTCTGGGTCCCTGTTATGTGGCGATGGGCTTCGCCCTAGTGGTCGGGGCGCCGGATATCCGCGCTCATGCGCTCGCCTACTTCGGGCAGGTTTCGAATTTCCACATGGCGTGGTCGCGCGAGTGGCCGTCCGGCACGGCACCCTATTGGACGCTGGCGATTCAAATGCAGTTCTACTTTTTGTGGCCGCTGGTGGTTTTCGGCATGCCAAAGCGGGCGCTGGGATGGGTGTTTGGATTGTGCGTGGCGCTTGCGCCGCTGTCCCGGCTGGTGATTGAGCAGTGGTTCCCCGGCATTCATCACGGCGGGGCGATCAGCACCTCGGCATGCGATTATTTCGGAGCCGGCGCGCTGCTCGCCCTTGCCTTCGAGCGTGGAATGAAGGCGGGCAACCGGCGCTTGTCGCAGGTTGCTTGGCTGGCTTCTGCCGGGTATGCGGCCGTTTACACGCTCAACCATGCCGGGTTTGCGGCGGGCGGGTTGGGTTATGTCCAGCAAACCCTGTTAGCCGTGGGGTTTGCGGGATTGATCTCATCGACTCTGGCGGGTTTCGGCGGCATCATCGGCAGGGTGCTGGATCATCCGGTGGCCCAGCATGTCGGACGCCTGAGTTTCGGGCTCTATCTGTTTCACGCGGTGGTGCCCTTGCTCATCGGCAAGGTGCTGCCGTTCCTGTGGTTTCCGGTGTTCGAAGGTCCGTTGCTGGCGGTGAGGCTGGTGGTGTTCGCGCTGGTGTCGTGGGGGGCCGGATGGCTGTGCTGGCGGTGGTTGGAAGGCCCCGATCGATTGCGTTTCCCCCGGCTTGCGGAGCTCACCGGCAAGTGACAGATTCATCTCCGCTTGGAAGCAACGTGGAAAAACGATCTGCCCGAGGGATTCGACCCGATGACGGCCAAGGAACTGCGGCAGAGCTTGCGGCGCGGAAGTTTCGTGCTGCCGTTTCTGGCAATCCAGATTCTCGCGCTGGCGGCGATGATTGTGGAGTTCCGGACGGGCCATGCGGCGGCGCATTCGGAATACACCGGAATGTTGAATGCGTGGCTGCTGTGGAACTCCGGCCCGTTTTGGATGGTGGTCGGCGTGATCTGCATGGGGCTCATGCCCTTGGGTGGGTTGGTGCTGATGGGCCAGGAACTCGAAGAGGGAAACCACGAGTTGCTGCTGCTAACAAAACTGAACCGCTGGAAAATCGTCTGCGGCAAATTCGCAACGTTGTGGGGGCTTTCGCTAGTCACGTTCATCTCGCTGCTGCCTTACGTGGTGGTGCGCTATCTGGTCGGCGGCGTCGAGTGGGGGCATGAGGCGGCCTGCGCGGGCACGGTGCTGGGCGGGTCGGCGATGATCGGCGCGGGCGCGCTTGGCGCCTCGGCTTTCCGGGGCATTGGCGCGCGGATCACGATGTTGGTGGGGTTTCTCGCGTCGATGGTGGCGGGTTGCGGCGTTCCGCTCATGGCCAGCGCGATGCAAACCCATGGCTGTGGCGTGCTGTATCATCTCACGGCGCTGGCGGCGATGGCCTGTTACACGCTGGTGGGGCTCGCACTGGCTCGTTCCCGCCTGCGCCTTGCCGTGCTGGCTTACGAAGTGAAACCCAGCGGCATGCTGATCGGGTTGCTGGTATTCGCGCCCTTTGTCATCGGCGTGGTGACCGCGTTTACTCTGGGTTTTGGCGGCATCCTTGGCTTGATCGTCATGGCGCTGGTGGCCTGCCGGCTCGATGTCACCTCGCGTGTGCCCGCCGTGCCGTTGGTCTATTGAGAGGATCCAGAGACGGCTTTTGCCGGACACGGCAGCGGTGGCGCCGCGACCATCTGCCGCTGGGGCAGGAAAGGTTTCACCAAAGATTCCTGAAAATCGAAGGCTTCGGAAAAATCCTCCGGGCGGTCGGACTCCTGTTTGCCGAAGACCTGTTCCTCGATGAGATGGAACACCATGTCGCCAACGTCCTGGCACTTGCGGACGCCCCATTCGTTCATCAGCGTGGAGGCCATCGGGCCGAATTGTTCCAGCGAAAAATCGCGGTAGCCCGCGAGCAGTTCGGGCCCGCTGACATGCCGTGCCTGGCCGCCATTGGTTTCGGCGATGCGCTTGAGCGTGAAATCCAACACGTCCTTGAGAAAGAAATAAGCATGCGGATCAAAGCGCTTGTCGCGTTTCAAAATCGAAACGACGGATTGTTCAAACTGCATGGCTTGCATGAGAGAAAGGATGCAGGAGGAGCCGCGCCGTGTCAAAGCGGTTAGTGAGGATGACTTGCAAAGTGCCGGGCCATCCCCCAGAAAATACCCATCGGACCGGCGGCCATGATGCGTCCGGGAAACACGACGCATGAATGTCCTTGGTAAAGCGGCCCTTGAGTTGATGACTTCCATCTGGGTCCTCCAATCGGCCGCCGCCTTGTTCAAAACCCGCAAGGCCTTCGGGCGGTTCGCGGATCACCGGCGATCAATCGACAACGGCACGGATCCCCACCAATCCCGCCGCGTGGCGCTGGTCATCGCCGTGACAGGCGTCTCGGAAAACTTCGACCGCTTTTGCGATTTCGCGCTCGGGCAGGACTACCCCGACTATCAGGTTCTGTTTGTCACCGAGTCGGCGGACGAGCCGGCGCACGCCGCAATCCAAATCCGCCTCCGCAATCTCGCGTCGCCCGCCGCGCGCCTGATCGTCGCCGGCAAGGCGACGGACACCGGCCAAAAAGTTCACAACCAACTCGCCGCGCTCGCGCAATTGGATGACTCCGATCAACTCATCGCATTTGCCGACGGCGATCTCTTCGGGCGGAAAGACTGGCTCTCCTGCCTGGTCCGGCCGCTCAGTCCCGGCCACGTGGACTTCACCACCGGTTACCGTTGGTTCATCCCGGAAAACCTGTGTTTGCCCAACCGGATCGTTGCGCTGATGGGCGCGGCGATCGAACCGTGGATCGGCCCTAACTGGCGGATGTGCCTGTGGGGCGGCTCGATGGCGATGACCCGCGAGGCCTTCGACGAGCTGGAGATTCCCAGCAACATCAGGGGTTGTGTCAATGACGACGCGCGGATCAGCCAGCTCGCGCGCCGCGCGGGGAAACGCATGCGCTATGTGTGCTCCGTGGCGGCGCCCTCGCCGGTGGATTTCACCTGGGCCTCGCTGTTTGAGTTCGGCCGCCGCCAATACTTCCAACTTCGGATCTATCAGCCAGTCCTGTGGTGGATGGCGCTGGTGATCCCGTTGTTTTATCTATCAGGATTCGCCGCCTGCCTGGTTCGCCTCGGCCGTGGCAACCTGCTGATGCTCGTTCCCGTGGCGCTTGCCATCGGTTTGAATCATTGCCGCACCCGCATCCGGCGGAGTTACTTGCGGACCCGCTTCGGTCCGGGCGAGGCGGAATCCCTCGACGCTGCGGTCCGCGGCAGCGGGTGGCTCGACCCGCTGGTCAACATCGTGCATCTGCTCATCATCCTCAGCTCCGCCTGCGGCCGGGAAATCGTCTGGGCCGGCATCCGTTACCGCGTCACCGGCCCTCAGGCGACGGAGATCCTGTCAAGGAGCGTGGGCGTCTCGCCCAGGAGGGACACGCGGGAGGGACACGATGAAACGCGTGGGCGGAACACCCACCCTTCTTGATTCCTCTTGATTCAATGAAACGGACATTTCGCCGCCTCCACCGCGGCTTCCTCCGGTTGGTCGGGAATCGGTTGCGCGGGCTCCATCTCCGGGCGTTTCCAGACCCGCAGCGAGATGCCATCGAGCGAACGGATCGTCAGGCGCGAAGTCGATCCGTATAAAAAGCCAGGCTTTTTGTCAGAATCTTGATTCCTCTTGATTCAATGAAACGGACATTTCGCCACCTCCACCGCGGCTTCCTCCGGTTGATCGGGAATCGGTTGCGCGGGCTCCGTCTCCGGGCGTTTCCAAACCCGCAGCGAGATGCCATCGAGCGAACGGATCGTCAGGCGCGAAGTCGGCACGGGGTCGGGTCCCATATAAAAAGTCAGGCTTTTTGTCAGAATCTTCTTGCCGCTCCGGTTTTGGCGGGTAATCTTCCCCGCCATGAGCAGCATGAGCCGCAACAACCGTAGGCGATGGATTGTGCCATGGCAGAATTCGACCACGAAACCTGCGATCTACCACTGCATCTCGCGGGTGGTGGGGCGGGACTTTGTGTTGGAGGTGGATGAACGGGAACATTTCCGGAT
>CAMBPB010000142.1 GCA_945869465.1 Prosthecobacter debontii | reverse complement strand
GACCTCCGACCTCCGACCTTCGACCTTCGACCTCTTCTCTTGCTTCTCTCTCCCAAAGGTGGCGCGCTACCGCCGGGAGCGCAGGACAAAGATTAGCGAAAGTGTGGCCCAAGCGAAGACGGACCGGCACTTCTTGGCTTCAAGCTTTCGCGTTCCTTTGACATGCGGCCTCGGCGAGGCCGCGCTACCCTTCGACCTCCGACCTCCGACCTCTGACCTTCGACCTCTGACCTTCGACCTCTTCTCTTGCTGCTCTCTCCCATGGTAATCGCCTTCCACAAACCCTATGGCGTGCTTTGCCAGTTCACTGCGGATCAACCCGGGCAGCGGACCCTGTCCGAGTTCGGCTTCCCGGCCGGGGTTTATCCGGTGGGCCGGCTGGATTTGGATTCCGAGGGTTTGCTGTTGCTGGCCGACGAAGCCGGTTTCAACCACCGATTGCTCGATCCCCAATGTGCGCATCCCAGGACGTATTGGGTGCAGGTCGAAGGAAGCCCGACCGCGGAGGCCATGGCGCGACTGGAACGCGGCGGGGTGCAGATTCAGGGCTATCGGACTCGACCGTGCCGAGTGCGACGGATCGATCCGGCACCAGACATGCCACCTCGTGATCCGCCGATCCGTGTCCGCCAGGCCATCCCGACCTGCTGGTTGGAATTGCAATTGACGGAGGGGAAAAACCGCCAGGTGCGGAAGATGACCGCGGCGGTGGGATTTCCGACCTTGCGCTTGATCCGCCGCGCCATCGGTGGATTTTCCTCCGATGGTCTGGTGCAGGGCGGGTGGAAAGCCTTGGTGCCCGATGAAATCCGGGAAATCTGGCGCAGGTGACTTCGAATCCGGAGCAACCTCTTGCTCCCCTGCCCTGCTTCGGCCCCGATCACCTGGCTCTGCAGGCCCGGAGCGTTCGCTTCCGGATCAAAGCCGTAAAGATTCGCGTAACTGCGGACGCCCTTGTGCACATGTTGAATGTGAATCAGGCACAGCGCGCGGTCTGAGCCACGTTTCCATGCCCGGGTTCCGAAGCACAGGATGGTGATCAGCGATATCAAAACTACCACGAGCACCCGTTCATATTGGCTGAATGTTGAAAATCAGTGAACACCTAAAATCGGGGGAAATCAATCAACCTTTCGGGAAATCGGCCCCAAAATCCAATCCCAACGTGTTAAATATCAACATTTCCGAAGGGAATTGGTACTTTTCCGGCCATCAATTGCAAAATCATGAAAGACTTCAAGGTTGCGGGCGCTGCGCGATATCGGCCTGATGATCCGCGGAGAGTTTCTTCAGATCATCGGCGGCGGAAGGGCTAAATTTCCGTAGCCGCTCCAAGGCGGTTTTGTTGAGGAAATCACGGCTTCGGTTGCCGCCTGCGAACAAATCGATTTCCAACAGAAGGCGCGGACCGGCGGGAGTAGCAATGATCGGATAGAGAGGAAACGACGACTTGCCGTTCGTATCGATTTGAATGCCGACCGCGCTCCAGATTCCGGCGCGGCGGACTCCGGTGATGGTCGGAACGTCCCGGTTGAGACGGACGCCGGTCATTTCATAACCGAGATTTCGCAGCAGGGTGGCCTTGCTGTCTGGAATATTCAGGCGGGCGGTCAGCCGAAGCGCGGCCAACACGTCGCCCGTGCGGGCCGCCTGGAGCCAGGCATCCATCAGCTTGCGCGACGCCTCTTCCGAGGGTGCGCCGGAGTCGGGGAATTTTCCCACTTCGGCGCACTCGGCAAGAAACATCTGCTGCCATTCATCCTGCCAGGGTTTGGCATGGGCCTCGGTCCATTCGCGGAAGGAGGTTTCCGTTTCCGGTGGGGGTTCCGGTGTCCAGTGCCATCCGTCGGCGGATTTTTTGAAGTATAAAATTCTCAGGTCCAGGCGGTCGGGATTGCGGGCGGAAAAAAATTGGCAGGCTTCGGCGGCGGTTTCCCCGTCCTCACGAAAGCCCAGCGGCACCGCACGGCGCACCGTCGATGGCTCGCGCAAGGCCCACCAAATCTGGGCGGCGCGGACGCAGGCCTTGCGGGCGGCGTGGGGGTCGCCATCCAGCCGGATCAGGCGGATGACGGCAGCCAGGCTGCGTTCGCGAAGGGCGGAAAGCAGCGACTGCCGGGACTTTTCCGCAGTCGGCAACGGTGTCGGCGGATAGAGTTCCGAGAGTTTTGTGAGGAAAGTGGCCACGAGATCCGAGTCGAGTTGCTCGTAGGTCTCCGTGGCATCAACGACTTCTGCGCGGGATTCCAGGAAATCCGGCGGTGGCTCGATGCGCCACAATCCATCGGAGGATTTTGCGAGTTCCAGATGGACGATCTCGATGCGCGGCAGCGAGGAACGCGGCAGGTTTCCGGAGGGATCGAGACAGGCGATGGAAACCATGGCGGTTTCGCCGTCCTCCTCGTGATGCACCGGAATGCGCAACACATCCGGGGAGATCAGCAAGCGCCACGGGTGTTTGACATCGGCACCGGAGACAACGGCGGCATCGGCCGCTTTGAGGCGCAGCGGCCAATCGGCGGGCAAACTGGCGGACAAGCCACCCAGCAGGCCGAACATTTCCGGCAGATTCCGTTGCTCGCAGGCATGGAAAAAACGCTCGGCGGTTTGGTTCGAGGTGAAATTGCGCAAGGTGGCCGCGGGCAGGCTTTCTTCGATTTTCAGGCGCATGCGCCCGGCGGATTGTTCGCGGAGTTTTTCCAGATCGAGCGCTTGTTCGCGCAGCATCCAGTCCTCTAGGGCATCCAGGCGTTTGCGTTGCAAGGCCGCAAACCCGACGCCGGAGTTTTCAAACGAGGCCGGAACCGGAGCCGCGGCCCACTCCGCACCCCGTTTGACCAGCGCGACCGAAAACACCTGCAGGCGGCTGGGATCAAACCCGCCGATCTTCCGCACCAGAACTGCCGCAAGGTCGTCATCGAGTTTCACCGCGCCCACTTCCAGCGGATCGCCGCCAAGATCGCCTGCCAAGCGCTCCAGCCGACGGGCGATCTCCTTGCGCTTCTTCTCGCTGGTCTGCGGGGAAAGCGCCGTGTCGCCGCCAGGTTCCAGATTGATGTTCTTGGCCCGCACTTTCTCCAAAAAATCAACGGCCGTCTCGCCAGGGTCGTTGGGCGCGGCCATGGCGGACAAGGCCATGGCGGACAAGGCCATGACAAGAAGCGAGGGAATGGCTTTCACTGGCAACATCCTAACTCACGATCCGGCCGAAAAAAGCGCCGATTTCAGGTAACCGGATCCGGTCGGGAAATGATTTGGCGCATCCCGCAAGGACAAACAGGTAATCCCCAGGACGGGGCTCTGCAGTTTTCAACAACCCAAGGAGGTGGATGCGTTCGCGCCGCCCGCCTTTTTCTCCTCCAGCGGTGGCATGGGTGGCGCTTGATCGACCGAAAAATTGGCAATTTTCGGACTTCCCTTGCCATCGCTTGCCATCGCTTGCCATCGCCCGTGCCCGCAAGACATCGCTTGCATTTTTCATGGGGTTCAAGGTCAGCGTGAAGGGAGGAACCGTGTCGACACCCAACACTTCGCGTCCGTCCAGAAACTCCACGCCGGTGAGTGTTCTATTCACCAGTTGCGCCTCTGCGGTGAGAGCGATCGGGTCCGCCTCAGACTGTCTGGTAAACTGGCGAGGTCAGCCTCACTTCGGGAGGCGGCAGGCTGCCGCCGACGGCACCACCGGTTTTCCGCGAAACTCAAAATCGTAGCCGTTCTCCGGAAGCCGCCGGATCGGACCGTCTCGCTGCGCTTCCCCTCCCCTGAAACCACTCGCGAGCAGACGGCAAGCCGCCAGCTCTTTACCTGAAAAACTCCGCTCCGGAAAAACCCTCCGTCGCTTACGTAAGCGCGTCGCAGTTGCGGGAATGCCACCCGAAACGCGCCCAGGGGCAAGATGTTACCGGCTTGAATTTTCAAAACCTTCGGTCTTGCGGTGACGAAACCCGATGGGGATGATCTCCGCATGACCGCGCATCTTCAAACCGGATTCAGGCAGAGCTGGCGAAACCATCTGCCAACCGCTTTCCTCAACCCATTGCGGTTGGCGCTCGCCGGCCTGCTGATCGGCTCGCCCATGGCGCGACTAGGCGCGGCGGAAGCGCAACTGGAGCGCAATTTCCTCCATCCGCCCGATGCCGCCAGACCCTGGGTGTTCTGGTTCTGGCTCAACGGCAACATCACCCGCGAAGGCATCACCGCGGATCTCGAAGCGATGAAACGCGCGGGAATCGGCGGCGTGTTGATCATGGAGGTGGATCAGGGCACACCCGCCGGGCCGATCGCCTTCATGAGCGACGAATGGCGCGCGCTTTTCCAACACGTGACCACCGAGGCCACGCGGCTGGGCCTTGAGGTGAGCATGAACAACGACGCCGGCTGGAACGGCAGCGGCGGCCCGTGGGTCCCGCTCGACAAGGCGATGCAGGTGATCGTGACCAGTGAAACCCGGGTGCCAGGCGGCGGCAAATTCGAGGCGGTGCTGCCAATGCCCCGCGCGAACAAGGGATTCTATCGGGACATCGCCGTGATGGCGTTTCCAACTCCCAAGGTCGTGCCCAACGTGGACGACCGGGTTTTCAACTTCCCCGCCAAATCGGTTTCCTGGTCCTATATCTCCGGCTATAGCACCGGCACCGACCGCGAGGCCAAAGTCCCCGCCGAAGTCATGATCGACCCGGCGAAGATCCTCGATCTAACGAAGCAAACGGATGCCGGCGGCAAGCTGGTGTGGGAGGCTCCGGCTCTGGCGGCCGCTGGCGATTGGACGGTGGTGCGTTTCGGCCACACCTTCAGCGGCGCGGAGAGCCATCCCGCGCCGGCCGCCGGCATCGGCCCGGAATGCGACAAACTGAGCAAGGAGGGCATCGAGGCGCATTTCAACGGACTGATAGGAAAACTCATCAAGGATTCCGGTCCGCTGGCCGGGAAGGCCTTTGCCGCGACCCATGTCGATAGCTGGGAGATCGGCGGGCAGAACTGGACCCCGAAGATGCGTGAGGAATTCAAGCGCCTGCGAGGTTATGACATGCTGCCGTTCCTGCCTGCTCTAACCGGCCGGTTCATCGGCAGCGTCGATACCACCGAACGTTTTCTGTGGGACCTGCGCCAGACGGTCTCCGAGTTGATGTCGGAGAACTACATCGGCCATCTGGCGAAACTCGCCCACGCGCACGGGCTGAGGCTCTCGATGGAGGCTTACGGAACGCCGGCGCTGGACATGGATGTGATCAATCATGTCGATGAACCGGTGTGTGAGTTCTGGTGGTCGGGCGGCGGCCGGCTTGACTGGACCTTGAAGGCGATGGCCTCCGCGGCGCACGTCAACGGCCGGCCGATTGTCGGAGCCGAGGCGTTCACGTCCAATCGTCGCGAACGGTGGCGGGGCCATCCGGCGAACATCAAGGCGCGCGGCGACCGGGTTTTCTGCGGCGGGGTGAACCGTTTCATCATCCACCGCTATGCGATGCAGCCGTGGGTGGAGGACCGCCGGCCCGGCATGAGCATGGGGCCCTACGGCCTGCATTACGAGCGGACTCAGACATGGTGGGAGACCTCCAAGGCATGGCATCAGTATGT
>CAMBPB010000141.1 GCA_945869465.1 Prosthecobacter debontii | reverse complement strand
CGGGCCGCATAGGAAGCGCCGCTAGCCCAGCTTGGGGCATCCTCCCTGCACAATGACTGCAGGCGTCTCTTGCCGGGGAACGCCACATCCACGCAACGCGGACCCCAATCCCAGCCTTGCAGATGAAGGCTGCCCTTGGTGCACATGATGTCGAGGGTGTGGGGCAGCACCGGTTCCTTGTTCACCGGCTGGAGTTCGTATTCGGAATAACAGAAACCGGTTTGCACGTGGGAAAGCGCGCCACTCTCGTGACGCATGATCAGCATGGTGTTGTCATCCGCCTCCACCTTGATTTCTCCCTTGTCCGCACAGCGGCGCGTCGGGATGACGATGCCCGTCATGCCAACCACTTCCCTGACTGGGCCGAGCAGGCCTGTCAGGGTCGTCACGTTATAGACGCCGAGGTCGTATAGGCTGCCGCCACCTTGCTGATAGAACCACGCCGACCAGTCAGCGCCGCCATGCCCGTAGTTCCCATGAGCGGCCACCGCGGGGCCGAAGGTTCCACCGGCGAGTTGTTCCGCCATGAAGCGGAACTGGGGCGTGATCACCACCACCGGAGCCTGCCAGAAACGCAACTGGTTGGTGAGCGCAAGATCTAGCAATTCCCTGCCTTGTGTTACCGTGGGGGCCATGGGCTTCTCGCTCCACACGTGCCTGCCTGCCTGCAATCCGGCCTTATTGACGGCATGGTGTGACGGCATCGAGGTCAGGTTGACCAGAAGATCGAAGGGGACTCCGGCCAGCATTCTGTCCACGTGGGGATAGAAGTCCGCTACATGGAAACGCTTGGCGAAATCCGCCGCCCGCGCAGGGATGATATCGCAGAAACTTACGATCTCGAGGAGGTCCGGGTTGGATTTCAGGTCAGGCACATAGCTGCCGGCCACATTGCCGCAGCCGATGACTCCCACCCGTAGTTTTTTCCCGGTGGTCGTCGGGGCGGAGGTTTCTCCCGCTGCCAATGATTGCTGCCGCATGCCGGTCCCGGCGGCGATGGCTCCCGTGATGGTCATTTGTTTGAGGAATTTCCTGCGTTCGATGGATTGGTGTTTCATAAAGGTCTCCTCGATTGCACGGCGATTTCACCACGGGCACGAGTTGAGGTTTTCGAGGAAAGCCGGGAAAATGATTCAAGCACCGGGTTCCTCCTGATAATGCAAGGCCAGCCAGACGGCATCGGGTGAGGTTCGTTCCACGCGGTGGCGGCGGTGGGCGGGGATGTGGAGCGGGTCGCCGGCGGTGAGCGCAAGGGATTCGCCGGAGTCGAAGCGAAGTTCGGCTTTGCCCTGAAGCAGGACCACCCATTCGCTACGGTCTTGATCGTACCACAATCCGTCCAGGCTGGCGGCACCGCGGGAAACGATCTGTTCCAAGGTGAACGCGGGATGCCGGATCAAGTCGGCGATGGATTCCACACCGGGCTTGCCAGCGGGAGCAGTGAGGAGATTGGGAAAGCGGGTCATGCTCGTCGCGGTAGGTCTGAGGCAATCACTTTTGAGAGAATCATAGAAGGGACGATTTTTGGAGCGGGTGGGCGATGGGTGGATCTGGCAAAACTTGAAGCGGGTGGAACGGGATTCCGATTCGGAAAACTTCCGGTGGGGCGCTTCGATTGGGTGCTGGTCAACAAGGTCAGTGCCGCGCAAGACGTCACTTGTGAGCCGTGACGTGGCGTGAGTCATTCACTGCCGGTCCGTTGCGCCGACGACGACCGGACGCCGCAGGGTCATGGTGCCATGGTCGGCGGCGGAGCGGAAGGTCGCTTGGAACGTGTCGCGCGTGAGGCGTCCCTCGACCTGATAGTTTCCGAGCCCGCCGGGAAGTTGCATCGCGCCGGAGAGATGGATCGACCCGTCGCCGGCGAGGCGGGCGGGAGTGGTGTGGGTGTAATCGCCGAAACGAAGCGCCCCCCAGCCTGCACGGTAGCGGAAGTCATAATGGTGCGGGCGGTTGGGAGTTGGCCGGACGATGCACCACAGCGGACCATGATGGCCGTTGACCTCGCTTTTCCACGAGCCCTGCCACGGGCCTTCAGCGGTGGCGGGCGGGCGGACCAGGGCGGCGGAGGCTTGCGTGAAACCGCGCTGATAGAAACCGGCGCCGCATGAGCAAAGCACGGCTGCGAAGACGAGAGCGGCGGCGAGTCGGAATAGGCGGGAGGTCATGGGAAATGTTTGTTAGGCATGTTTCCGCGGGTCGCGAAAATCATTCACCGGTGATTTTCCACAGGTGTTCGTCGGTGCGCAAGTAGAGCGCGCCGGCTAGCAGAACCGGGGATGCGAGGGTCCGTTCGGCCAGATCGGTCTCGGTGAGAATCTCGGCGGAGGAGGGCGAGATTTCCAGGACGTAGCAAACGCCGTCTTCCGTCACCGCATAGAGGATCTTGCCGGCGAGGATGGGGGAGGCGGAGAAATTGCCGGGCAGCTTTTTCGTCCAGGCCACCTCGCCGGATTTGGCGTTGAGGCCGCTGAGGGTGCCGGTGTCGTCGAGCACCAGGATCTGTCCGTTAGTCAGGATCATCGACGGGGTCTTGGGCATCCGCCGGGTGACTTCCCACGCAAGGTGGGTTTGGGTGACATCCCCAGTCGCATCGCCGAGGCGGATCGCCAGCAACTTGGGAACATCGTAGCCGGTGGAGAGGTAGGCTATGCCATCGGCGACGACGGGGCGGGGGACGACGGAATATCCCTCGCCATAGGTGAGTTTCCAGAGCAGGTGGCCATCGTCCGGCGCGTAGGCTCCGATCATGCCGCTGCCGGCGCTCAGGATCTCGGTGCGGCCGCCATTGTTGATGACGAGTGGCGTGCTGAAGGAAAAGGTTCTGCGGACTTGCTGGGCGCGCGGGGTTCGCCAGGCGACGCTGCCGTCTTTTTTGCGGAGAGCGACGACGGCGGGTTCTGTTTCGGCGTCTGCATTGACGACGAGCAGTTCACCGACAAGCACCGGCGAGCTGCCGTTGCCGTGCATCGGCTTGTAACGGATGTGTTGTTTCCAGATGACCTCGCCATCGTTGAGGCGCAGCGCAGCGGTGCCCATGTGGCCGAAGTGGATGTAAACGACGCCGTCGCCGATGATCGGGGTGGAGCTTGCCAGACTATTTTTTCCGTGGAGAGCCACGGTTTCCTCAGCCGAGGGGGTGAAGAGGTCCACGTTCCAGAGTGGTTTGCCACTCGCGGCATCCAGGGCGAAGGCGCTGAGAATGGTGGTTGCCCCGTCTTTGCGTGCGCCGGTGAGCACCACTTTGCCGGCGGCGATCACCGGTGACGACCAGCCGCGGGCGGGCAGCCCGACTTTCCAGGCGATGCCGGCGTCCCGGCTCCATTTCCGCGGTCCGGGTCCGTCGGCGAGGCCCTGGCCGGTGGGTCCGCGAAACTCCGGCCACGAGGATGCGGCGGGCTCGGCCGCCATACAGAAGGTCGAGCAACCGGCGATCAGGAGTCCCGGGAATTTTCCAGCAATGTTCATTTGGGGAAGGTGAGGGGGCGGGTTCCGCGTGTCAACGGCAGGGGAGCAATCTCGCCGGATATGGCACACCGCCAGGGATTCCGGCGAAGTGACCCGGAAGTAGCGAGCTCGGCCGGATGTTCGACGGCTCACAGGATTGCCAGCCATTTTTCCGGGTGGATCCCGTAAAGGTTGCAAGCGCCTTTTCCCGGGCCTATCAATTGTTGGGTGTCGGAGTGCGCATTACCGGGCTGCACGCCACCCATTCTAACCCCACCAACCCCACCAACCCCATGAAAGCGCTAGCAAAGAAAATCGCCCTCCTGAGTGCGGGTCTGCTCTGTGTCACCAGCCTTCTCGCCGAACCGGCGGGTCCCAAAATCGACCTGACAAGAAAAGTGCTCAGTGTGGATGAAGTGACGGTGCAGGCGGCGGATGGAGAGCCGGCGCGGCTCACGATCCATGCCGCCGGCATGGTGAATAGCGGCGGCTGGAGCAAGCCCATGCTGCGGGCCGGCAAGGACGCGGTGAAGAACGGGGTCCTGGTGTTTGAATTTGTCGCGACACCTCCAAGCGGTCCGGCCACGATGGCTCTTGCGCCGGTCAAAGCGAGCATCACGGTGGACAAACCGGCGGGTTACACCGGGGTTGAGATCGTCGCCCAACACCATAAAAAGGTGGCGAAGTAACAGATTGCGGGATTCAACGCTGATCCGGGATGGTTTCGTGGGTGAGAAGCCTGACCGGGCCGATCAATCCGGACTCCTGGAGCGGATCGGTTTTGCTCCACAGCTTCCAGGTGGCGAAGGTGACTCGTCCGGTCGGGCTGGGCTTGCCTTCCTGCAGCCAGGCGGGCCATTTCAGGAGTGAGCCGTCCGCATTGCGCTCGCAGTCGTCCGGTAGGAGATCATCGCCGATGAGGCGGTTGATCCACAGATTGACCACACTGATTTCCAACAGGTTTTCACCGCTTTGGAGGGCATCGGTGACATCCACGCGGAACGGTGGTTTCCACAGAATGCCGAGATCCCGGCCATTGAGGCTGACTTTCGCCATCACCGCCACGTTGCCGAGATCCAGATGGATGCGCCGGGTCTTGCCGGTGATGCCGGCGGGGACGCCGAACTTTTTCTGATAGACCGCGGTCCCTGAGAAATACTTCACGCCGGGATCGGCGTGCTGGCTCCACGAGGCGAGTTTCTCCAGCGTGATCTTCTCCGGCGCTCCCCAGCGCGGCGGAAACACCACGTCCCACGCGCCGCCGATTTCCAGCGGTTCAGGCAGCGGGGCCACTTCGATGCGGCGGCTCCTGCCGTCGGCGGTGTGGATTGCATAATCGCCGGCCTGCGAGATGGTGCCTTGAATCAGGTCGATCGCGGGCGGGGCGGGCGAGACATCCTCGGGCACCGGGGATCCATTGCGGGTCACCCTAACAACCTGGCGGGTCGCATCGGCTTTCTCGCGGAAGACCACGAACGCGGAGCCGCTGGGACCGAAGCGCATTGGCAGCGAGACGCTGCCGTCCGGTTCGGTTTGAAAGAACGGGATGGGTTTGATGGATCCGGTTTCCGGGTCCCACAGTTCCGGCTGTTTTCCGCTCACGCGGAACGTGCAGGTGGCGTTTACGGGTTGGTCCACGCAGGTTGCCAGGAAGTAAACCTCCGCTCCATCCACCGTGCGGTGAATCCAGTTCACATTCTTGTCGGAAATGAAATCCCGCGGCACTTCCAGTTTTGCCAGAACATCTTCCGGTTTCATCCCGCGAAACACCCGGCCCTTGCCCACGGCGCGGTCATTGACCGCCGGGTCCGCTCCCCACAACGCCGCCGCCAGTTTTTTCAATTCTTCGTCGGCCTGCGGGAGATTGGCCAGCCCCGGAGTTGCCTCCGGCGGGGAACCGAGGATGACCGCGCCCGCTTCCACCAGATCCTTGATTTTGCTCAACATCGCCACCGTCATGTTCTTGGTGTTGGTTTGTGATAGAATCAGCAGCCGATACCGCATGCCGGATGGCAGCGTGACCCGCCCGTCCCTGACGGCCGCGTGATTCAGGAACGCCTGCGGGCTGATGCCGTCATAATCATAACCGGATAGAGACAGCAGGTTGAAACGCTGCATCGGCTCCTCCGGATGGAGGCTCAGCACATCGGCGACGAAGGTTCCCTGGCGCAACAGG
>CAMBPB010000140.1 GCA_945869465.1 Prosthecobacter debontii | reverse complement strand
GCCGAAATCGACATCTCGAAAGGAGCATCGCTGGACCTGAGCTTCCAGGGTGAAATGCGCGTCGGCAGGATTTGTTTCGACGGCAAACCGCTGCCCTCCGGCACGTATGATGCGGGAAACGCCCCGGAATTCATCAAGGGCAAGGGGCGTTTGAAATTTTAGCGGGGTGGAGCCTCAGATGCGCCGTCCCAATCAACATCCCCGGCAGGCGCGGCGTTGAAACGGAAAAAATGATCACCCCGGAAGAATCGGTTTCCGGTATGCCGGGAGTGTGGGAAGTCCGGCGGCTTTGAGGAATTCCAAGCGCGGCGACCGGGGCTCGCTCAGTGATGCCGCGCGTCTCGCGGGTTTCATCGCAGCGCGGCGGCGATGGCTTCGTAGGCCGGCTTGGGGCGGTAGTCGCGGTCGTAGATCAAGGCGTGGTCGTAGGTGCCGCGGGAAATGCCCGGGACCCACGAGTAGCGGTCCGAAAACCCCCACAGCATGACCGCCGGGCAATTGCGGGCGGCGAGCGCGGTCTCGATCACGCCGCGGTAGATCGCCGCCTGTTGCCGGAGGTGTTCGGCGGTGGCTTTGGCGGGCAGCCAGACATCGAGTTCGGTGATGTGGACGATGAGCCCGAGATCGTTGAAACGCCGGATGTTTCGCGTGACGTCCGCAGGATTCGGGTGATTGTCGATCTTCACGTGGTATTGCAGCCCGATTCCGTGGATCGGCACGCCGCGGGCCAGCAGTTCCTTGATCCACAGGTAACAGCGATCGGCCGATTCCGACATGCCATCCATATCGAAGTCGTTGTAAAACAACACCGCTTCAGGATCGGCCTCATGCGCCATGTGGTAAACTTTCTCGGCATACTCCGGTCCGATCGAATGAAACCAAGGGCCTTGTTGCCGCAGGCCCGGGGCTTTATCGTTGAGACCCTCGTTCAGGACATCCCAGGCGAGCACGTTGCCGCGGAAATGACGCATCACCGTGAAGATGTGCTCGCGCAGGATATCGAGCGCTTCCTGACGGGGAAAAGTCTTGTTTTTGGCCCATTGCGGCAGCGCATCGTGCCAGACCAGCGGCACCGCCCGCACCATCATCTCATGCCGGGCGGCAAACGCCATGATCGCATCCGCCTGCGTGAAATCGAACTCGCCGCGAACACGCTGGACCACATCCATCTTCATTTCGTTTTCCGCGACGAGGCAGTTGAATTCGCGGGCGATGATTTTCCCGTATTCCGGGTCTTTCAGCAAGGCGCCGCGGGAAAACGCCGAGCCGATCAGCAGGCCCTTTTTGGCGGCCAGACTTCGCAGGGTTTCCGCGGCTTGGGTTTCTCCCAGCAAGCCGGCCGTGCCCGCCACGATCCCGGCTGCTCCAGCGGTCTTCATGAAGCGGCGGCGCGAAACGATTGGCTTTGGAGAAAAGTGCATGTCGTGGATTCCTTGCGAGGAATCTTCCGGGCGGGGGCCAACGATGTCAATCCGAGGTGCGACCCGGCGGTTTCCCCTGGTTTGGGAAACTCGGGCGAACCCGCTTGCATGATCGGCGATCCCCAGCCATCCTCCGGCCCGTTCAAACCCACACGATGGACACCCGCTTAATCGATCCCAACAACCACGCTCCGGAAGTTTCGCCGGACGACCTTTGGGGAGACGCCTCAAGGGCCACCACCACCGTGCTGCCGCCCAAAAGGACCAAAACCGAGACATCACCCGCCGCGGCCGCCGGCAAATCCACCGCAGGCCTGAGGATCGGAGCTGAAACGCCGCGCCCGCCAACTTCCGATTCCACCGTCCAGTTGGAAGTTCAGGAACTTCAGCGCGGCGTAGTGCGGCTCGATCCCGAGGTTCGCCTGCCGTCCAAGGTGCCCCGGCAGGTCGCTTTTCTCGAACGACCAGTGGAAAACCGCAGCACCGCCTCGCGAACGGACGTGAGTCGCGAGTGGGGACGTTCGCGGAAACAATCCATCCATTGGATCGTCGGAACCGGAGCCGGAGTCGCCTCCCTGGTGATCGTCGCGATGATGCTGCTGCCATCGATCAATCAATCCAACGCCGCGCGTCTGGGTGCCGGCCATGACGGACTGGTGGTGGAAAATGAGGAACCGCTCGAAGGCATCGATACCTGGAACGAATTGTTCACCTTGGAACCGGAGGCCCGGCAAGCCTTCCAGTCCTACGCCAGCGCTCCCCGTGTGGAGGACTTTCTGCCGCTGGTCCGGAACGCCGATGGGTTGGAGCCTGTCATCCGCCAATCCCCGCACTCCGCGCTCGTTACCAAACCATGGGAGACGCCCCGCGATGCCATCTGGACGGTTCTCCAATCCAACGGATTTCTCTACGGCCTGCTAGAAGGCCCGCTGCCGGATCATTCCGGTTTCAGCGCCTATCTGATGTTGTCGGATGGCCAACTGCGGCTCGACTGGAAGGCGACCACCGCCTATGGAACGGCCTCCTTCGATGATCTGGAGCGGAACCAAGGCGACCCGGGCGAAATCCGCGCCAGAATCATCCCCTCCGGGTTTTACACCACCACTTTTCCGGAAGACGAGTTCCAGAGTTTTCAACTCGTCTCACCCGACGAGCAAAAGTCGATCTGGTGTTATGCCCGCCGCGAGGACTCCGCGGCCGGAGCCCTCGCCGGGCTGTTCCAAGACGGCGAGATTCTCAAGTCCGCGCCCGAGCTCGTCAAGGTCACCATCCGCCTCGAACGCGGCCCGGAGGGTTCGCTCCCTAACCAATGGTTGGTCGGGACATTGCTTCACCGCGATTGGATCAGCCCCTGACCAAGCATGCCCGGCGAAAGAAAAATGTCCTGGTTCCATTGCGGACGCTGCGGATCGTTGTTCCAGTCCCATGCGGGCGACGTCGATGACCGCCTCTGTCAGAAATGCGGCTTTGATCCGAGCCACGGCAACATGGAGTCCCCGGGCGCCTCGGATAAAGAGCCCGCAACCGAGGCCCTTAAAACATCGAAACTGCCCGAGCTACGAGCGAAAAGAAGCGGCAAAAAGCCCAAAAACCAGCATTTCATGCTCAAGCTTGTCGGCGGCTGGACTCTGGTCCTCGTGCTGATCGTGGTCTTCGCCCGCAGGATGTGGCACGTCGAAACCCCGCAAGGCAGGCCCCCGGTAGCCGACGTCGTTTCAGCCCCCTCCGACACGCAGGATGAAAACATCCTCCTCAATCAGGCAACGCCACAATGCATTGAGACATTCGCCGGCTTCCTCGCCACCGGCACTCCCGAGGAACGCAACCAATACGTTCTAACACCCGTCTCCACGGCATCCCGGATGGCACGCTTTTATAGCATGAATCCGCTGACGAGCATCGACCCAACCACAATCACCCTCACCCGTTCCAAGATCCTCAAGCTGCCCGAAGGCAACGCGCTGGAAACCCATTGGAGTATCCGGGACGGTCGCATCCTTGACGCCGTGTTCCGCGAGGAAAATGGCGAGTGGCGGCTGGATTGGGAACACTTCGCGCGATTCAGTACTTTTCCGTGGTCCCTCTTCTTGGCGGGCAGCGGCGACCCCGAGGGGGAATTCCGTCTGCTGGTTCGCGAGCGGCTGGCCGCGGAACGTCGCAGCTCGGAAGCCATCAGCGTGGTTCTCTATGCGCCGCGTTTCGGCAGCCCATCGGACACGGGCTTCCAGTCGCCGGAGTTTCTCGTCTCCCGCAACAGCAGGGACGGCCGACTGCTCGATGCCGCCTTCAAACTGGCGAGGACGAACCAACGGGTCTTCGATGCGAAACTCCCCGTGCTCGATCCCGAGGGCATGATCCGGGTGCGGGTGAAGGTCAAACGCACCGAAGAAAACGGCCAACGGAAGTTTGAAATCAGCGAGGTTCTCGCCTGCCACTGGCTTTCGACCGAGCATCCGGGAGTGGAACCGGACGCGCCCGCCGCGGTAGAACTTCAGCCCCGTTGAGCGAGCGCCTCGCGCATCACCGCCAGCGGCTCGGTCTGCGGGAACCAGTGTTGGAATGCCAGCGCTCCCTGATGCACTAACATCGAGAGCCCGTTGGAGGTTCGGCAGCCGAGTCCCGCCGCCAGCGCCAGCAGCGGAGTCACCGGTGGCTGATAGATCGTGTCATAGACGCAATGCCGTGGCGTCAGGCAGCTGGCCGGCAGGATCGCGGGATCGCCCGGTTTCAAACCCACCGAGGAGGTGTTGACTAGCAGATCGCAACTCCGCAGGTGGTCCGCGAGCAATGCATCTTCAAACGACAGCGGGACGATCCCGGTGGTGGCTGCGAGCCTCCGCAGGCGCTCCACCAGCGGACCGAGTTTCTCCGCAGTGCGGTTCACCAACACCAGTTTCGCCACCCCCTGCAGCACGCACTGGGTGGCGAGGGCCTGCCCCGCGCCGCCGCCCGCTCCCGCGATGGCAACGGTTAGACTCCCGAGGTCCACACCAAAATCATCTTCAATGGCGCGGGAAAACCCCGGGCCGTCGGTGTTGAACCCGCGCGTCGCGTCCGGATCGAACCGAACCGTGTTCACCGCCCCAAGCGCGCGGGCGTCGGGATCAACCTCGCCGCAGTGCCTCAAGGCGTCGAGTTTGTGCGGCACCGTCACATTGCAGCCGATGAATCCAAGCGCCCGCATCCGGGCGAACGCTTCTGCAATCCGGCCCGGTTCGACTTCCAACCGGATGTAACGGGCATCGATCCCGTTCGCGTCCAACGCCGGCTGGTGCATCCGCGGCGAGGCCGAGTGCGCCACCGGCCAACCGAGAACCGCCAGCCGCGCGGGCTTGGCGGCACCGGCATCCAGCGAGTCCCGCGAGTCGAGGTCTTTGAGTGTGTAAACTTCCTTCATTAGGTTTTTGTTAGATCATCTCGGAAAACTTGCGCACCCTTTCGGCGCTACGCTCCCTGCCCAGGAGATCGAGAACAGCGCCGATGTCCGGTCCGTGGGCGCGTCCTGATAGAGCGACGCGCAGCGGAAACATGAGTTGCCCCGGCTTAGTCCCGGCCGCCACCGCTGTTTCAGCGAGCGCGGCCTTCGCCGCATCCGCGGACCAATCGCCGATCCTCCCGAAACGCCCCGCCAATTCGGCAAGCAAGTCCTTCGCCGAAGCGTTGCCACGCACTTTCGCAACCGTTTCACCGTCGTAGGAAAATTCCTCATGCAGCAGGAAATCCACCGCCGCAGGCACTTCGCCTAGCAAACGGACCTTTTCCTTCACCGCCGCCATCACCGCGCCGTAGTTCGCGGTGATTGGCAAGCCCGCCTGCTCCACAAACGGTCTAGCCGCCACGGCGAAATCCTCCACGCTCATCGGAATCAAGTGCTGCTGGTTGACCCACTTGCACTTCTCAAAATCAAACCGGGCCGGCGCGCGGTTCACGTTTTCGAGCGAGAACCATGCCACCAGTTCCGCGATCGTGAAGATCTCCCGGTCGGTCTTGGACGACCATCCTAACAGAGCGAGGAAATTCACCACCGCACCCGGCAGAAACCCCTGGCGCGGGTAGTCGCCGACGGCCGCTCCGGCATCGCGTTTCGACATCTTCGAACCATCCGGATTGAGGATCAGCGGGATGTGCGCGTAGTGCGGGGCCGTGCAGCCGAATGCCTCGATGAGCTGGAGGTGCTTGGGCGTGTTCATCAGATGATCCTCGCCGCGGATCACGTGGGTGATGTCCA
>CAMBPB010000139.1 GCA_945869465.1 Prosthecobacter debontii | reverse complement strand
TTGAGGGGAGCCATCCTGCGGCTTCACGACGCGGAAGTTTTCGAGACCCTCAACGCCGGCTTCCACCACCACAGCGCCAAACCCCACGCCGCCTTGCGCCTCCTCAAAACACCCCCGCCACAAATCAATTAACCAGACAACCGCCCTGCCCGCGGAATCGGCGGTGGATTCTTTTTCTTTTCATCAGGCCGCGCGGGCCCTATCCTCACGGCGTCGTCCTTCGCAAGAGGGGCGCGGATTGAAACATAATCGGATTATCATAATTAAAATAACTGGTTTGACGTTCCTCGTCAAGAGGAGCGCGGATTGAAATGATTGACGGCACTTTTAACAGCCACGGAAATGTCGCCCCTCGCAAGAGGGGCGCGGATCCGATTTCCAGGCAACGGTGTTCAACCCGTCCCCGGGTGCTTGTGCGTCCGCGAAATCGAGCGTTGAGTTTTCCAGGCTCGGTGGTTTCATCGGTTCATTCGTGACCCGCCGCTTGTGACCGCGATGAACTTCGACCAGGGAGAATTCAACTTTGACGCCAAGGGATCGGAGGACGGATTTCGCAAGTGGCGGGAGGAACTGGACTCCAAGAAGCGGGCGTTCGAAACCCGCTGGGGCGTGATCTTGAGCCGGCGGGTGTCGGTTTCCCTGAAGAATCATGCCAAGCCGCTCACCGGAATTCTGGAGTGGGCGCCCGATCCAAAAAAATCCCGCTCCGGCCTGCCCTTGTTTCGTCTGCGAGGCCTGGAGTTCGGTCCAGCGGAGATCGAAAGCATCGTCCAAGTGGAGGTTTCCGGCTGAAGGAAACCTTGATTCCGATTTCCCATCCGCGGTTACAAAATCTCGAACACGACGTGCGGCGGGGTTTCGCGGCCGGTGGGAATTTCCCGCCGCAGCACGCGGGTGCCGAACAATTGTTCCAACATCCGGAGTTCCATGGCGGCCGCCCGCGGGTAGCGCTCGAAGATCCGTTGCAGCGGGTTGTGGAGTTCGACGATTCTGAGCGGTTGTCCGGGTTCGCATTCGCAATGGCTGGCGCAGCCTTGCTTTTCGCGCAGCGCGGCAAGTTTGGCGGCCTTTGCGCCCGGAGCGGGGACCTTGTCGAGCACCGGCGCCAGATGATCGAAGCGCTTCTGGAAATGTTGGAAGAGCAACTTGTCCGGCGCGCTCTCGCCATGCATTTGTTTGAGTTCATCGAGCAGTTCGAGGGTGAACTCCACCCCGGCCTGGGGAAACAAGGCATCGCACTTGGTGGACAGGCTGTAGAAAATTTCCGGACGTCCGACTGCGGTGCGGGGCAGGCGGGTGCGGATGAGGTAGCCGGCTTTCGTGAGGTCGTCACAGTGGGTTTTCACCGCCATGTAGCTGCCGCCGGTTTTGCGGGAGAGGTCGCTGACGGGCATTCCGCCGGCGCGCTTGAGTTCCTCTAGCAGGACCCGCCATTGGGTTTTGATCAGATCTTGGAACACCGGAAGCAGCATGGCGGAATGGTGGGATGGTGGGATGGCGAGGGTTCGTTGGAAGACTTCAAGACGCAAGAGAAGAAGTTCAGAGAATCTCCCGGATGAAGGAGTCCTTTTGGAAAATCGAGAAGGCGTCGGGTTCTTCGCCGGTGCCGAGGAAACGGGGCGGGATGCTGAGTTGATCCTGGATGGTCACGGCGATGCCGCCTTTGCCGGAGCCGTCGAGTTTGGTGACGATCAGACCGTCTAACGGGCTGGCCTTGTGGAATTCTTTCGCCTGTTGGAGGGCGTTGCCGCCGGTGGTGGCATCGACGACCAATAGCGTGAGATGCGGCGCGGACGCGTCCTGTTTGGCGAGCGTGCGGCGGATTTTTCCGAGTTCCTCCATCAGATTGTGGCGGGTGTGGATGCGGCCCGCGGTGTCGCAGATGAGGAACCGGGTGTGTGAGGCGATGGCTTTTTGGTGGGCGTTGAAACAGACGGACGAGGGGTCGGCGTTGGGGTTGCCGCGGATGACGGTTAGATCAAGCCGCTCGCCCCAGCGCTCGAGTTGCTCGACGGCGGCGGCGCGGAAGGTGTCGGCGGCGGCGAGCATGACCGAGTGGCCGCGGTTTTTGAGCCACCGTCCGAGTTTGGCGGTCGAAGTGGTTTTGCCGGTACCATTCACTCCGACGACGAGAATGACGAAGGGGTTTCCATCCGGGCGGGGGAGCGGAGGCGGCGAATCCGCGGGGAGCCGCATGGCCAGGTGGCGGCGGGTGGCTTCCACCACATCCTCGGCGGAGACCTCGCGGCCGAGGGCTCGGAGTTCGTCGAGAATCCCGGTGGTGAGGTGGATGCCGAGATCGGAGGCGATGAGGTCGGCTTCGAGGTCGTCCCACTCGATTTCCGCGCGATTGGTGATCTTGTTGAAGAGGGATTTGAAGAAGCCGGCCATGGGTGCGGGCGGAGAGTAGTGGGGGAAAGACGCACGACACAAGACCGCAAGCCACCAGAGCAAGAATCGCTCGTGGCACGTGTCAGCGGATTCCGGGGATCATCCGGGCCCTTCAGGATCAATCGGTCCCGGAAACCCTGAGGAACTTGCGGGCTGGATTGAGGCGAAGCGTGGCTTTCTTGCGGATGTCGCCTTCGGGCAGACCCGCTTGATCCACGTCCGTCAGTCTTCAGTCTGCTCTTGCGTCTTGTGTCTTGAAGTCTTGCGTCTTTACTCATCCAGCGATGCCGAAGATCCGAGTGCTCCCCGATATTCTAGCCAGCCAGGTGGCGGCAGGCGAGGTGGTCGAGCGACCGGCCTCGGTGGTGAAGGAACTGGTGGAAAACAGCATCGATGCAGGGGCGCGTGAGATCCGGGTGGATATGGATCAGGGTGGGGCGGCGTTGATCCGGGTGAGCGACGACGGCTGCGGGATGTCGCGCGAGGACGCGCTGCTCTCGCTTGAGCGCCACGCGACGAGCAAGCTGCGGGTGGCGGGGGATCTGGCGGCGATCCGGACCTTGGGCTTTCGCGGTGAGGCGGTGCCGAGCATTGCGAGCGTTTCGCGCTTCCGGATGGTGACGCGGAAAGCCGATGCGGTGGCCGGGACGGAAATTCTGGTGGATGGCGGGAAAATCCGCGACATACGGGACGCGGGATGCGCGCCCGGAACGATGATCGAGGCGAAGGCCTTGTTTTTCAACATGCCGGCGCGGCGGAAGTTTCTGCGTGCGGAGACCACCGAGGCCGCGCATGTCGAGCACCAGTTGCGGATGCATGCGCTGGCGGCCCCGTGGGTCCGGTTCCGCTTGCGGCGCGATGACCGCGAGGTGTTCGACTTGCCGCCGGCGGCGAAAGCGGTGGATCGGGTGCGGCAGATGTTGGGTCCGGAATTGGCGCGGGAGTTGATCGCGCTGCCGCTCACTCGTGGCAACGGCGTATCCGTGGAGGGCTTCGTGCTGCCGGCCAGCTATGCCCGTAAGGGACGGCGGCACCAATGCGTGTTGCTCAACGGCCGACCGGTCGAGGACGCGGTGATTTCACGGGCGCTGGCGGAGGGTTTCCGCGGCGCGGTTGCCGACGGCTTGCATCCGAGCGCATGGCTGTGGCTCGATCTGGAGCCGGTTCTGGTGGATGTGAACGTGCATCCGTCGAAGCGCGAGGTGCGGTTTCACCGGCCGCTCGATGTGCGGGAGGCGATCCTGGAAGCGGTGATGGCGGGTTTACGTCCGCCCGCACCGGTGGTTCCGAAGCGTCCGGAGGTTCCGGTTTTTGAACCCGGACCAGCCCCGCCGGTTTCAGCGGATCCTCCCGCGTCCCGGCCGGTGACGAGCGGATTTCGCGCTCCCCAAGCGATGCTTCCAGAATGGCAGCCGCCCGCTGAGGTGGCGGCCACTCCCGAGGAAACGGAAAGCACGGCCCGGCAGGGTGGGGGACGCGCGCCGGATTTCCGGATTCTCGGCATGTTGCGGCAGCGGTTTGTGGTGTTGGAGAGCGAGGATGGATTGGTCCTGTTTGATCCGAAGGCGGCCAAGGCGCGGATCTTCTATGAAAGCCTGTTGCGTCAGCGCGACGGCAGTCCGGCCATGCAGGGGTTGTTGCTGCCGGTGTTGTTGGAACTCGATCCGCGCGATTTGGATCTTCTGCTGCGCGAACGCCTCGCGCTGGCCGAGGCGGGCATCGAGGTCGAACCGTTCGGGGGCAACACCGTGCAAATCCGGGCGCTGCCAGCCTGCCTAGGCATCCAGGATCCGCGCCCGTTTGTCGGTGATCTGTTGGATGAGTTGCTGCACGACCCGGTTTCTGGCGCACGCTTTGCCTTCGAGCGTCTGGCACGCATGCTGGCAAAACGCGCGGCTTTCCTCGTGGAACCGCGGCTCGCCGAAGCCCAGCCGCTGCTCGCGGAATTGTTCACCTGCGATCTGCCCTATTGCACGGCGGATGGCCGCCCGACCCTCACCGAGTTCGGTATGCGCGAGTTGGAACGCCGCTTTGGCATCTCCAAAGGGTGAATCCATCGCCTTTCCGCCTTACGTGATTACGTGGAAAAGGAGTGGATTGCTTTTTGACGATGGCGGAGGGGTTAGGACCCCGTTGGCTTGTGCGGTTTTGCGTGTATTCATGGGCATTGGTGCGCATTGTTAGATTCCCTCCAAGGCGTCGATCCGCTACACGCCAAAGAAGCGATGTCCGCCACTGAACCATCCCCTGCCGCAGTCCTTGATGCGCCCGATCTGGGGGCCCAAGACCCCAGCGACGATGACTCTGATCCGGGTTCGGGGGTGATTTTGCCAGATCCCGGCCCTCGACCGCCAATTCCAGGAAATCAATCCAACCCAATGACTTTCAATATGTTGGAGCAATTCGACTCAGACAAGGAAACCATCCATGTGGGTGACTACACATACAGGTATATGGATCCGGTGACGGGCAGGTGGCCATCCAGGGATCCGATTGAGGAAGAGGGAGGGGCGAATTTGTATGGGTTCGTGGGGAATAGCGGAATAAATTTTGTCGATGTTTTAGGTAAACGAACGTGGGGGTTATTCGTGGGAGGATTATCAGTTTTGTGCTGTAAGAAGTGCCCTGATCTTCTCGAAAAATATCGCTATATTCCTGAAGATGAGAGCAAATCATTAACCAAAATTCCAATAGCTTCCGATTCCGTTTATCTGACAGCAGATGCCCTATATCTTCCTGGTATTGCTTACAAGATAGGAGATAGTGTGAACCTAAATGGAAGAGGCCCGCCGCGCACCCGCCCCATTTCCCCGTGTCGGGAATACCGGCACCGGGAAATCCCCCGCCAGAGGGCGCAACGGCTGGAGCCGGAAACGCGCTGGAGAACTTCGAGCTTCTACCCGGGCCAGCGATGCGCTATGGATACGGCTCTCGTTGCCCGCCACCCAACCATCCCCCGCAGCAGGCCTTGATGCACCCGATTTGGGTACCCAAGACCCCAGCGACGATGACTCTGATCCGGGTTCGGGAGTGATTTTGCCAGATCCCGGCCCTCGACCGCCAATTCCCGGAAATCAATCCAACCCAATGACTTTCAATATGTTGTAGCGATTTGACTCAGACGAGGAAACCATCCATGTGGGTGACTACACATACAGATACACTGCCGTCCCACGGGAAGGCTTAGCTGAGAGCGGAAAAGCGGGCTGGTGTTGAGTTGAAATCCCTGCCACTCGGTAGGGCGTTATGAACAACACAACACCAACCCGGGCCAATGTGGTCGTCCTCAAGGGCAAGGGCTTGCTGCGGCGCTTCAAGGTCAGGATCCATGCGGTGGATTCCACGGTCATCCAGTTGGTCGCCAACTGCATGGACTGGGCGAAGCACCGCAGACGAAAGGCCGCTGCCAAGATGCACCTGCGGCTCGACCTTCAC
>CAMBPB010000138.1 GCA_945869465.1 Prosthecobacter debontii | reverse complement strand
GTCCTTGGCGAGGCGGGTGACGGCGAGTTCGTCGATCACCACGGTGTTAGGAAGCCGGAGGTCCTCAAGGCTGCCGGCCACCATGCGGACAGGACCGCCGGCAAGCGAGGCCGCATCGATGCCGAGAAGCTGCACGGTTTTGAAGTTGCCGTTTTCGAGGCGCACCCGCTGGATGCCGGAATACAGCGGCATCGCCCAGCGCACGGCGGTGACCGAGCGCACCCGGGAAACATCGGTGTCGCGCAACGGGTTGACCTCGTTGATTTGCTCGACGCGTTCCTCCACCACAAAGATCGGAGCTCCGACGTTTTTCAGCGTCGAAGTCGTCCACATCATCAAGCCGCAGAACACCGACGCCTGCTGGACGATGAGGAAGGTCGCGAAAAACAGGCCCGCCACGAGCATGAGATACTTGGCGGTGTCGCCGAAGAGCATTTTGAGAGCGAGACCGATCATACGGGGAGGGCAGGGGACTGGCGGAAACCAGTGCCAGCGTAGCAGCACTCGGGCGGTCCGCAATGCGCGACGGGGATTGCGGTGATTTTCCCGTCAGCCAGCTGCGGGCGGTTTCCACCGAAGAGCACGACCTCCAAGCCGGGCGTCCCGCCGGACATTTGCTGTGGCAGGGCGTTTACCAACAAAAACTCAAGGACCGCGACTCTTGGATTGGCTGGGATGCCATGAGCTGCGCCAACAAGCGCCGCTCAATTCGCTTGTAAGATGCCAGCCAAACATTGAGTTTCCCAAGCCATGGACACCCTAGACCGTCGCCGATTCCTTCAGCAGAGCCTTGCCGCCACCGCCGCCTCTACCTTTGCGATCGGCCGCGGGGGCGCCGCGCCCGCCAACGAAAAGGTGAACATCGCCTTCATCGGCATCGGCCAACGCGCCGAGGAAGACTCCCGCTCGCTGATCAGCACCGGCCTCGTCAACGTCGTCGCGATGTGCGATGTGGACGAAAAACAAGGGCCCAAACTGCGCGGTGAGTTTCCGAAGGTGCCGTTTTTCCAGGACTTCCGCAAGATGTTCGACAAGATGGCCGGCCAGATCGATGCCGTCTGCGTCGGCACTCCCGACCACACCCATTTCCCGATCTGCATGCTGGCCGCCTCGCTGGGCAAACATTTCTACGTCGAAAAACCCCTCACCCACACGTTTCAGGAGGCCGAGCTGCTCATCGCCGCCGAACAAAAATACAAGGTCGCCGCACAGATGGGCAACCAAGGGCATTCGGGCGATAACTTCTATCAGTTCAAGGCCTGGACCGAAGCCGGCATCATCAAGGACGTCACGCGCATCGACGCGTTCATGAACAGTCCGCGGCGCTGGCACCCGTGGAAGTTCGATGGTTATCAAACCGGGGACGCCCTGCCCGCATCAATCGATTGGGACACCTGGACCGGGCCCGCCAAGGAGCATCCCTTCAGCCAATACTTGCACCCGGGCAACTGGCGGAGCTGGTTTGACTATGGCAACGGCGCGTTCGGAGATTGGGGGCCGCACATTCTCGACACCTGCCACCGTTTCCTCAAACTCGGACTGCCCACCGAAATCGAGGCTGTGTTGTTAGACGGCCGCCGCAAGGACATTTTCCCGATGGCATCGACCATCCGCTTCGGCTTCCCCGCCCGTGGCGCCATGCCGCCCTGCGAGGTGGTCTGGCGCGATGGCGTCAAGAACCAGCCGCCGCTGCCTCCCGAGATGGAAGGCATAAAACTGCCCGCCAACGGCAAGATCATCCATTCGAAGGATCTCGTTTTTTCCGGCACTACTCACGATAGCCCGCTCTCGATCGTGCCCGAAGCAAAAGCCAAGGAGATGAAATCCAAGCTGCCGGACTATCAGACAAAGGAGACGAAGAACCATTTCATGAACTTCGTGCAGGCCTGCCGTGGCGAAATGCCATGCAAGTCCACGATGGCCGTCGCCGCCCCGCTGACCCAGGTATTTCTGCTAGGCGTGATCGCCCAGCGCCTCGGCGGCAAGCTGCTCTTCGACCCCGCCACCAAACAGATCACCAACAACCCCGAAGCCAACGCCCTGCTCAACCCGCCGCCAAGAAAAGGCTGGGAGGAGTATTACAAGCTCTGAGGAAGTTCACCGGCCTGCTTCCGTGCCCTCGCCAAGAATGGCGAGGTATTCGGAATAGGCGTAGAGGCGGCGGTAATCGCCGCCGGTCATTTCGCGGACGATGCCGTGGCGTTCGAGCGTTTTCAGGGCCTTCGTGGCGGTGGGGTGGGAGACGCCCAAGGTTTGGGCCGCCGCCATCGCCGAAATGACCGGCTGCTGCTGGAGGCGCTCGTGTAGACGGAGCACGGTGGCGGATTCGTCGGCCAACAGTGTCCGATGCCTGGCGAAAAGATCTAGCAGCCGCCGGGCGGTGGTCGTGGCGGACTCGGAGGTTTGGATCACGCCATCGAGAAAAAAGCGCAGCCATTCCTCCCAGTCGCCGGTGAGCCGGACCTCCTGGAGCAGCCGGTAATATTCGTCCCGATGTTGTTTGAAGTGGAGGGAAAGATAAAGCAGCGGCTGGCTGAGCACTCCCTCGGCGCAGAGCAGGAAGGTAATGAGCAGTCGTCCCAGGCGGCCGTTGCCGTCAAGGAAGGGGTGGATCGTCTCAAACTGAAGGTGGGCGAGGGCCGCCTTCAACAGGGGCCGGGTGCGGACCGGATCGTTGTGGAGGAATTTTTCCAGGGCTCCCATGCATTCCATCAGCAAGTCCGGTGGAGGAGGAACAAAGCGGGCCGTGCCGGGGCCGCTGCCACCGATCCAGTTCTGACTTCGCCGAAACTCGCCGGGCTGTTTGGAACTGCCGCGCCCGTGAGCCAGCAGCCGGGCATGGATGTCGCGAAGCAGGCGGAGTGAAAGGGGCTCTCCTTGTTTGAGCCGCTCCAGTCCGTGCTGCATCGCGTCCACATAACAGGAAACCTCGTTGACGTCGTCCAGCAGGGCGGCGGGCGCGCCGTCCAACTCGTGCCGGAGAAGATCAGAGAGGGAGGATTGGGTGCCCTCGATTTGGGACGAGAGCACAGCCTCCTGACGGACATACGTGTAGAGGAACAAATCCGGGTTTGGCAGGATCAGCGAAATCCCGTCGAGTCGCCCGATCGCGGTGGCGGCGGCATCGAGCAGCAGGCCGAGTTCTCCATCCAGATTCAGGGGTGGATCAGGCGGCAGGGCATGCGGAACGAAGGCGCGGGCCGTTTCTCCGGTGGTGGTGATCGGGGTGTGGTAGCCTGTCGGACCGCGTTGCATAGCCTGAGATTGAAAGGAATTGGAGTTTTTGTTAAAAAGGCGCCAACAAATTGCAAGTTCTCAAACATTTGCCCAGAACATTGAAAGAAAACCGCAATTTTATTTCAATTACAGCGGTCGATTGAAAGGAACCATTCACTTCGTCTCACCCCGGGCAACTCCCACCTTGAGCGACCAGAGGCGCGGACCGCCGTTCGAGCTGGTGGCTGACCTTGCCGTTGAAGAGCGCTTTGATGTCGATGGTCCGGCCCGAATTTTGCTAGAACTTGCCGGATTCTCGAACCAACCGAGCGGCGATCTTCCAGGTGGGGCGCGAGCCAAAATGCAGCAGTGGTGTTTCCCATTGATTCACGCGCCGGCTTGGTCGATGTTGCTTGTGTGAAATCAAGCCATCTCATCGCCCTTTGCCCATGGGAGGACAATGGGGGGGCTTCGCAGGCACTCAATGGCATTTCATGGGCCTCGGCGGAGCGGAGTCCGCCGCTCCTTGGTGCTTGGCGCGTTGATCATTCCTCTAACCAGGGCAGCAGCGGCTTGAGGCGGGACAGGAAGGTGTCGCCATCGACGAGGCGGCGGAGCTGGTTGATGGCTCCCGGCGTGCGCCGGAAGGCGCTGGCGCTCGACGCCCGTTGTTCCGGATCTATCAGTCGTTGTGCGATGTCGGAAAATTCGAGCGCTGCGATGACGTGCAGATCGCGCTGGGTGGGATTGGAGAGGATGGATTCCAACAGAACGAGGGCTTGGGGGAATTTGCCGGCGTCGATCAGGGCACCCGCGCGGAGCAAGTTCAGATCGTCCTGATAGCGGCCCATCGGGAATTGCCTTTCATGATGATGGATCGCGGCGATGACCCCCGCGGGATCTGTAGCGGGTTCCACTCGTTTCACTAGGACTTGCTTGTATCCGTTAGGAATCGGGGCGTCGGGAAAGTGAAACGCGGCAATTCGGGGAGCCGGCCGGTCTTTGCGGGCGATCAGGCGGGTGAGCCGGAATGAGGCGGCCTCGGCCTTCGGACTGTCCGGATAGAGTTCGAGGAAACGGCGCCAGCCGTCGATGGTGTCTTCCTTCGGCCCGAGTTCGTTGCCGTCATCGTCCGTCATGGGTTTCAGGCGCTCCCTGAAATCCAACAGACTCTGGAATGCCGGCGGCAGGACTTCCTTGATGCCGTTTGCATAGTTGAGGAAATCCTTGGTGCGGATGCCAGGCAACGAGGCGGCGGCGTAAAGGTCGTCCAAGCGGTCGATGACAGGGAGGACTTCGCCCTGCTCGTCGGGTTCGGTTTCCGGGCGGAGTGCGTTGAGTTCACGCCTTGCCGCGTTGAGATCGCGGCGAATTACCGCCAGCGGGGACCTTGGATTCACGCTGCCGAAACGCGCGGGGATTGCGCCGATTTTTTCCATCAGGTTGCCCGGATCCGGCGGATCATCGCGGGAGATGCCGAAGAGCGCGCCGATCATGGCGCTGGCGGCATTCCACGGGTTGTAGTCTCCCGGCATCCACGGTCCGGCACCCGGCACGAAGGTGAAGTGGACCGCGCGCTTGGCTTCCAACGATTCCGGAAATCGCTCGCGAAGCTGGCGGTGGAGATCGGCGGAGAGTCGGCTGGCGTCGGTCTCCAAAGCCCGTGATCGTTGATAGAGAGAAAACTCGGAGCGGCGGAACAGGCATTCGTTGGCAAGCTCGAGCGCTGGCGCGGCGATGGCGGGGTCCTCACTAACCGCGGCTTCGAGCGCGTGTTCGAGGGCGTGCGTCGCCTCGTCGCGGTGATCGAGTTCGAGGTGGGTGGTTTCGCGGGAAAATCCGAGTTCGAGGGCGTTTCTGCGGCGCAGCAGCTCCTGCTTTGCCTCTTCGCTCGCGGCATAGTAACAGATCGACAGCGATGGCAGGGTGAGGTGTCCCCGTTGTTTCATCCACTGCCTCGCGATCGCCAGATGCACCTTTGCCCGGTGGCTGCCGGGCGGGGATTTTCCGAGTTCGGCATACCATTCCGCGAGCGGAGCCACCCGGATCTTCCATGTGGCGGGCGACATCGGGAGCATTTTGGCGAGTGGAGTTTCCCCGCCCTCAAGATCCTCGATGGGTGCCGCGGAATCATCGGTAAGGTAACGCTCCGCGATATCGAATCGATGGGCGGCCAAGGCGCGTGTCCGGATCGCATTGCTTAATAGATCCCGCGGCAGTTCGTTACCCTTGAATCCCGCAAAGGCGATTTCAAGTTCCTCAAGCGGGGCAAACTGGATCAGCGTGTCCAGCCACTGGACGAGTTGGTGTTCCGGGTGGAGAGCGGGCGGGGCTTCGGATGCGTCTTCGGACGCGTCATCTTCAGGCGCGACGGGTTGGGTGACCACGAGCGGCAGGATTTCAATGATCGCCTTGCCCGCCTTGCCGCATTGGAAGAGCGAAATGGAGCGCCGATAGGGCAGGTCGTTGACCAGCGCGCTGTCCGGATGGCTCTTTGCGAGAGTGTCGAATGCTGCCACGGCTTCCTGATGGCGGCGGAGCCGCTGAAGGATGATCGCCCGGGCCTGCATGGCTTCGTCGGCGAGCGGCTGCGCCTGGATCAGACCTAACAATGACAACGCCTGCTCGTGTTCACCGTCCTCGGTGGCGGTCCACGCGAGCAAGGTGAGCGTGGTGGCGTCCGGCTTGGATTGCGCGATCACCAGTTCCTTGCAGAGTTCGGCTAGTGGTGTGTAAAATTTTATCCGGCGAATAAATTAATTTTAAAATTGTACTTTTTTGAGGATATGTACAATCGGACAGGTGCCTGCCAAAATACACCGAATCAAACTGTCTGAAGATGAGCGCCATGAACTCGAA
>CAMBPB010000137.1 GCA_945869465.1 Prosthecobacter debontii | reverse complement strand
ATAATTTTTTTTATTAAGCTAAATGGTATAACAGGATGAAATGTTTCACTGCGGGAAATGACCCCAGAGAATGAGCGGAACTCAAGCAACGCATACTGACGGAGAGGGGTGCAAGACGGAGCGGATCACGGCTGCAAGCGCGGCGGCATTCGGCGCTGCGAGCACGTGCAACATTTCATGAGGTGGCAGGCCACAGTCCTCGGTGGCGATCACCGGGACACCGCTGGCAAGTGCAAGCAGCGCCAGACGGGGTTGGTGTTCGATCCACGCAGGGAGAACCAAGGCCGATGCCGAGGCTAGATCGCTCGCCTTGCCGCGGCAGCAATCCAGTCCCACAAACGGGTCGGCGATCCCTTCATCGGCCGCTCCGAGGAAGCGCAGTTCCGCGTCGATGCCGGACTTCAGCGCGTCGGCCAGTTCGAATGCGCCTTTGCGGCCAAGCCTAGACGCAGGGAAAAGCAACGATGGCCTTCCCGCAGTGGCGAATAGGGGCATCGGGGCAGGCATTTCCCATCGGATCAACCAGGCGCGCGGGCCGAAGTGGGCCGCCAGCGCCAGATGTGGCGTGATCAGGCGTCCGGCGGCGGCGAGCGCCTCCCGCTCGGCCCGCAGCAAACCCTCGTCGGCGCGGAAGTCGCCCAGCGTGGTGGATTGCGGGTGGGCAGCCTTTGCATGGTCGAGCAGCCGCTGCAATTCCTCCATCGGCCAGCGCTCCAACAACACATCAAAACTGCGTCCACCCAGCACGCCGAGCCGCCAGAGGTGTGGCAGGAGGTTTTGGGAAACCACCACATGCCGGCATTTGGGATCGAGCATCCTCGCGTAAGCCCGCGCGATCTCCGCCTCGCCGCGGATCAAGGCCTGCTGCCTGCGGGCTCCTTGGGCGGGCAGTCGGCGCTGATTCCACGAGCGCCGCAGCGCGGCAAACGTGGCTTGACGCACCGCAATCCCAACCGGCGCGGACCACTGGTAGTTCGGCTTGCGCCACTTCCTGCCGTCCATCGGCGTGAACCAGCGGTCGCCGGGTCGCGAATGCTCCGCGCACCAGCGGTCGAATTCGGGCCATCGCGCGTCTAGCAAAAACGCGGAATGTCCCAGCGCTGGGGCATTTTCCTTCACCGCGGACGGATGGCGGAAGCACCCGGTCATGCTGCAGGTCAGGCAATCGCCGGATGGCAGCGCGCGCGGCGTCGAAAGCGGCGATGGCGCGGGTGTTTCCTGCGCCAGTGCACCCGAAATCGCCCGGATACGAACCACCAGTTCGGTCGCGGTGAGTTCGGTTTCGATACGCCATGGCAGGTGGCTGCGGAAGCGCAGATCGACATAGTTCCAGAAAACCGTGGCATCCAGATCCTGCTCGGCTTGGGAACCCGGCACCACGCGCGAGTGGCCGTGGCGCTCGATGATTTCCAGCCCCGCGTCGAGCGCCGCCTGATAGAGCAGGCCGCTGAGCTGGCAGAGTCCGCCACCGATGGCGGGGACGATGCAGCCCTCGCGCAGTTCGCGTCCTGAATGATAACCTTTGCGCCGGGTAGTCCGTCCCAGCTGCCGCCAAAAACTCATCACCCCGCCCGGAGGTATTTCTAGGCCGTGAAACGCGCGGGCGGCGAGGCGCAGGTTCTCCACCTTGCCAGCCGTGAGGGGAAATTCCTGCGGGCGCAGCTCACGCCACAAGGGAGACCGTTTCTCGGCGACGACCGAGGAATCTATCAGCGCCCGCGCCCTGCCGTATGCCGGAGGACGCCTGCCGATTTCCGCGAAGCCGCGCAGCAGTTGGAACAGGCGGATTTTCACCTGAAAGGCGAGGGCCTGCCAGCGGTGGGGCGTTTCGCGTTCGGGGGAGTGTTGGTGCATGGCGCGTCAGTTTACCTTGTACTCGGCACGGACGATGGTGATGATATCCTTCTCGTAAGACGAGGTGTCGTTGTTGCCCTCGGTGGATGTCTCGGTGGAGTTGGCCGGGTTGATATTGATGATCCCCATGGAAGAATACACGAGCGCTCCGATGTTGGTGTTGCCGGCCGAGCGCAGGATGTTTTCTGCGCGGTTGCGGGCATCCTTGGCGGCCTCGGCGAGCATCTCCAGTTTCAGTTCGCCGAGGCGCGTGTAGTAATAACTCGGCGCATGGGAGGTGACGAAGACGTCTTGCTCGAGCAACGAGGTGATCTCGCGCGAGGCTTTTTCAATCAACGGGACGTTTGGAGAACTCACGGATATCACTTGGAAGGCGCGGAAGCCTACCGACTTGCGGGTTTCCGTCCGCAGCGGCACGTTGGTGCCGGCAAGCACCTTGTCCTCACGCAAGATCTCGAACTCCTCGGTGATGCTGGCGGATTGAGTCTTGATGTCGTCGGGCTTGATCCCTTGAGCCTTCAGAAATTCGACTGCTTTCCCGGTTCCACTCTTGAGCGAAACATAGGCTGCGGTGCGGTCGTTGCCCTTGCCTTCGACGGTCGCCGACCATTCGATAAGGTCGGAGGCGATTCTCTTCTTGGCGGAGCCGGTGATGCGGATGTTGTTTTTATCCGGTTGTTTTCGGACATCCCGCCAGGTGGTGGCGGCGATGTAGGTGGAGCCCGCCAGGCCCAGCGCGAGGGCTAAGGCTGCAAGCGGAGGCAGGCTGATGCTGCGGACGGGGCGTTGCGAACAGTTATCGTTGCTCATGGTTGGTTCGATGGTGGGATTGCTGGCGACGGATGGAATTTGTCCCCGTCACCCTATGGATGCGGGATTCTTCCGTCAAAAGGATCAGAAATATTTCAATCCTCGAAATTCCCCAGCCAAGGTTCGCCGCCCCGACCGTGTCAGTGGTCTGATTTTTCACCCTGCTCTGGAAACAACTGGTGCCGAAGTCCGATTTGGTCTGCGGCAGCCGCGATCTGCCTGAGGCGGAATTGGAAAACGGCATCCGTCGGTTTTGCACCTGCGGGTAACGTCACTTTCAGCCAGCGTGGCATAGTTTTCTCACGGGTATCATCTTCTGGCGGTGTGGTGAAGGCTTTGAGCAGCGTGGGGAACGGGATCAGTTTTCCGTCGAGGTAAAACTGGCCACGTTCGTTCGCTGTCAGGGCGGTGATGCTGTTGTCGAAGAGCCCGGCGCGCACCAATTCGACGGCCGCATCGATGTCCTTGGATTCCATCACCAACTTTTCCAGTCGCGCATTCGCATGCCGCAGTTTTTCGATTTCCCCCGCGTAGCGTTCCTGATTCGCCACTTCGTTTTTCACCGTGTCCAGCAGGGCCTGGTTTTCTTTTCGGAGTGCTTCGAATTCTGTGGGCAGCTTCGCTTCGCTCGTGTTCATCCTGCTTATTTCGCCGAGCATTTTCTGGTTCGATTCGAGAAGACCGGAGAGACGTTCCTTGTAATCGACGAGTGCGAGCTTCTGCCGATCCAGCTCCTCGTTTTTTGCAAGCAACTCATCTTTGGCGTCGAGCGCGCGTTTCATGCCGATGGTGGTTCCCACCGCACCCAGGATCAGTGCCAAGAAAAGCGCCGCCCCAGCGAAAACCGGCCCGCGATGGCGGCGGGTGAAGCGTAGCATGAGATAGGTCATGCTCGGTGGGCGGGCCTCCACCGGTTTGTGTTGGAGAAAGCGGAACAGATCCTCCGCCATCGCGCCCGCCGACTCATAGCGGCGGGCAGGATCCTTTTCGAGGGCCTTCAGCACGATCCAGTCAAGGTCGCCACGCAGGGCGCGGGGCGATACTTTAGATAGGCCTAACTGCTCGTGCGCCTCCGCTAGCTTGGTGCTCGGCTTCAAGGGAGTTTGCTCGCGGATCAGACGTTGCATCTCGGCGTAGGCCGCGCCGCGAAGCTGGTCGCCGTCCAACGGAGTCTTACCTGTTAGCAGTTCATACAGGATCACCCCCAGCGAATAGATGTCGCTGCGGGTGTCCACATCAAGCGCGTTGAGTTCCGCCTGCTCCGGACTCATGTATTGAGGCGTCCCGATCATCCTGCCGAACTGGGTGAAGACGGTTTTCTCGGTGAGTTCCATCCCGATGGCCTTCGCAATTCCGAAGTCGATCACCTTCACCATCGGTTTGCCATCGTGGAGCGAGATCAGGATGTTAGGTGGTTTCAAGTCCCGGTGGATGATGCCTTTTTGGTGGGCGTGTTGCACGGCCGCACACACGCCGGTGAAAAGCTCCAGCCGTTGCCTGAGATTGAGTTGGTTCTCGGCACCGTATTTTGTGATAGGCACGCCCATGACCAGTTCCATCACGAAGTAGGGTCGCCCGCCTTCTGAAGTCCCCGCATCATGGACCTTCGCGATGTGCGGGTGGTCCATCATGGCCAGCGCCTGCCGCTCTGCCTCGAAGCGTGCGCTGATTTCCTTGGAGTCCATTCCCGGCTTGATCACCTTGAGCGCGACCTGACGTTTCACCGGGTGGCTTTGTTCTGCTAGAAAGACCGTGCCGAAACCGCCTTCACCGATCTGCCGGAGCAGTTTGTAGCGCCCGATCGTATCGCCCTCCCGCTCGCTGCGGACTTCCAGCCAAAGAGGATCAGCCAAGGTCTCCATGAAAGTCTCATCTGCAAAGTGCGCGGCGATGAGCGACTCGAGCTCTGCGCGCAACGCCTGATCGCCCCCGCACGACTCGTCGAGGTAGGCGGCGCGTTCCTGCGGGTCTGGGATTTCCAATACTGCCTGCAGGATGATTTCCAGGGTGGGTTGATTAAGCACGGAGGGCGGTTCTTGGTGGAAGTTAGAGACTATCATCGGCCTGACACCGACCATCTTATGCGAAAAAGCCCCGGAGAAGGGATCAAAAAACTCCGGTCTTTTTCATGGATCCCTTAACTGTCCCGTTTCAGCTCCCTGAACAACCAAGCCCGCGCAAAAGTCCAGTCGCGCTTCGCAGTGGGCGTTGAAATGCCGAGGGCCTCGGCGGTTTCCTCGATCGTCATTCCGACAAAATACCGCAACTTGACCACCTCGGCCTTGCGCGGTTCGATTTGGGCGAAGCGATCAAGAATTTCGTTGATGGCAAGCACTTCGTCATCTTTCACGGAATCCACCGCAATGATGTCTTCCGCAAATCCGGTCCGCTGCAATCCGCCGCCATGTCGCACGGCTTTTCGATGCCGCGCACGGTCGATCAGGATGCGGCGCATCGATTCGGCGGCCGCGCAGAAAAAGTGCTTCCGTCCCTGCCACTGTGGTTCGCCGGGCGAGAGCTTCAGGTAGGCTTCATGCACCAGGGCGGTAGCCTGCAACGTATGCACCTCCGCTTCCTGCCCCAAGCGCCAGGCCGCCAGCTTGCGCAACTCCCCATAGACGAGCGGAATCAAATCCTCCGCCGCTTGCCTGTCACCCTTGCTTGCTGCGTTGAGGATGCGAGTCACATAGTCGCTACCGTCTTCCATTTCACATGCTCCCGTTTTCCCAAAGCCTCTTGCAATCTAAAACCGACTGCAAAAGATGATCTGCCCCAGATCACTTGCGGATTTTGAAGAGAAGGCGATCCGGTTTACTGCTAGGAATTTGCTTTCTGCGGGAGGCTCCTGAAAGAGCCATTGGGTCGGACCGGAGGTCCGAGAATTGACCCTTTGAACAGTCCTCGGAAATGGTGCCGATGTGTGCGTTTTTCCCTACTGCTATATAGGTTTGCGGCGTTTTCTAGGCTGATTCCCTCCCTTGTCCTATGCGCGCCAAAACGCACCAAAACGCACTAAAAGTGATTCCTGATTGGTTACGGATTGGTTACGGATTGGTTACGGATTGGTTACTGGGTTTTTCCCTAACGGGAGACCCCCGGCCATCGGCGACGGTGCCGACATGGTCGTCGAGGATCCAGTCGAGGATCCGGCCATCGAGGAGCAGGCCATCGAGGGGAGCAGGAACCACTCGCCCCCGGTCACTTGCCCCAGCGGCGCCCCGGACGCGACCTGCGCCCTCCTAGGGGGCTTGGCGGCAGGGTGGCGGGTGGCGGTGGCGGATTGAGTCGCGGAAGTAGCTTCTCCGACCGAATGCTCCGGCTCTGGATCTCCCGCTTCAACGCACAAGGGATCGACGGACTCACCTATCGCCCCCGCTCCGGTCGGCCCCGTAAACTCGATTCGGCGAGAATAGAGGCCGACATCCTGCCCCTGATTGACGATCCCTCT
>CAMBPB010000136.1 GCA_945869465.1 Prosthecobacter debontii | reverse complement strand
TAGGACGAGGTGGTCGACAACGAGGGCGGATTTGGTCATCAGTGTTTCCATGGCAGGCTGAAACTGCCAAAACGGAGGCCAATGTCTAGTATTTTCTTAAATCGCCAATGAACATCGACCATGGCTGATTTCCGGGCAACCGCCCTGCGTGGCTCCTTACCGCCGTGGCTCCTTACTTGACACGGCCTATCCGTTTTCGTGCGATGGCTCCATGAGCGAGTTTCTCGATCCGTCCGAGGAAATCCGGAAGCACGGAACGAAGCTCCCGCACTGGCAGCAAGCCGAATCCATGCAGTTTGTGACCTTCCGGTTAGGTGATGCGATGCCGGCAAACAAGATCCGCCAATGGAGGGAAGAACGCGCCATTTGGCTCGGTCGCCATCCGGAGCCACGATCTGCTCAGGACGAAACCGAATATCACCGCCGGTTCACATCGCAGCTGGAACACTGGCTCGACGAGGGGTCCGGCTCGTGCCTGCTGAAAATCCCCGGGAACCGACAGATCCTGGAAGAAACCCTGATGCATGACCAAGCCACCCGCGCGGTCCATCACGCCTGGGTCATCATGCCCAATCATGTCCATCTGATTTTCACCGCGAATGCCCGGCTGGAGCAGCTCATGAAAAGTTGGAAAGGCGTCTCCGCACGCAGGATCGGGCAGGGAAGCATCTGGCAGAAGGGATATCGCGACACCATCATCCGCGATCGCGGGCACTTCGCAAATGCCGTGCGTTACATCCGTCGGAATCCCGCCAAGCTGCCGCCCGACAGCTTTACCTTGTGGCAAAGCGAGCGAGCGCTCGCGATTTGAGGAGGCAGCAGACGGAGGCACCACACTCATGTGGTGCTGGCGGATGCGAGGTCTTTGGAAAGCGCGAAGCTCGTCTCAAAGACCTTTCATCCGCACCCACGACAAGAGTGTCGTGGCTCCTTACCACTCGTCGCCCGTGAATTTCGAGTTTCCGAACGGGGATTTTCCGGCATGGTCGCGCCCGTGGATTCGATCACACAGGCGGCGCTGGGAGCGGCGGTCGGGGAAATGATGCTGGGCAAGCGTTTGGGAAACCGGGCGCTGGCGTGGGGAGCCTTGTTCGGCACGCTGCCGGATCTGGACGCGTTGTTGTCACCATTTTTAGACACGGCGGGGAAACTCGGGTGGCATCGCGGGCCGAGCCACTCGCTGCTGGTGATGATCGCCGCGTCCTTCGCGCTGGCACCATGGTTGGCGAAGCTTTGGAAACGCGACAAAATCAGCAGGGCGCGCGCCGGATGGTTTGTGTTCGCTGCTTGGAGCACCCATGTTTTGATCGATTGTTTCACCGTCTACGGGACCTCGGTGCTGTGGCCGTTTCCGGTGAGCCGGGTGGCGTTCAACCATCTGTTCATCATCGACTTGTTTTTTACCCTGCCGCTGCTGGTGACGCTGGGATGGCTGGCGTTTCTGCGGACCAAAAAACAAGGGCCGAAGAGACGTCGGCTGAACGCGTGGGGGCTCGGGCTTGCCGCAGGTTACGCCTTGTTCAGCGTGGGCATGAAGTTCGTGGCCTCGGCGGGTTTCGACGCGGATTTGGCGCGGCGCGGGGTGAGGTTTGAGCGTCGGATGGAGGCTCCCACGCCGTTCAACATTCTGCTCTGGCGCTCGGTGGTGGAGCGCGGCGACGCATATTGGGTGGGCTACCGGACGGTGTTCGAGGGGCATGCGACTCCGGTTCGGTGGACCATTTACCCGAAGGGTGGGGGAGCGCTCGCGGGAATGGAGGATCTGCGCGAAGTCAAAACCTTGGCATGGTTCACCGACGGATGGTGGATCGCCCGCAAGCATGCGAAAGGCGTGTGGATTGGCGACCTGCGTTTCGGCGAGGGCAGAAGCTGGGGCGACAAAAAGGGCACGGTGGACAGTCGGTTGGCCTTCGCATGGGAGGTCACTCCGGATGGGGCGGGGGATCAGGTGCGGCAATTGCATCCCGCCCGGACCCATCCCGGAGAAACCCTGAGGCGGATGGCGGCGCGCATCGTTGGCAAGCGCGAGGCATGGGAAGCGAATCCGCGCTTGGCCGGTGTGACGGGCAGCCTGCCGGAGTATCTGGCGGTGGAGGAGTGAGGGCAGAGGGCAGAGGGCAGAGGGCAGAGGGCAGAGGGCGGCAACCTCGACCGCATCGAAAACCTCCTCGCCTCCTCCAACGAGGAAACCAAGACCACCGACCGCAAGCAGACCGGATCCTTCTACAGCACGCGAGGCGCGTGCGCTCCCCCTCAAGTGGCGACCAGGGCAATGACAACTGGAGATTCTCCCGTGGGTGCGGCGGGTGTTATTTTGAATCAATCCGCGGGAACGGAGAATTTGGGCTTGTCGTTTCGCTCCTGAGCCGCCTGATTGCCCGGTTCACCGCAAGCGCACCCACCATTCCTTTATGATGTCGTTCCAACAAACCACCCTCGCCCTCTTGAGCTCGGCGCTCCTGATGACGTCCGCCCGCGCGGAATTCGCCTTCGAAAAGGGCGACAAGATCTGTATCATCGGCAACTCGCTTTCCGACCGGATGCAACACGACGGATGGATGGAAACCCTCCTCCAGCGTGAAAATCCGGCGCTGGAACTCACCTTCCGAAACATTTCCGTGTCCGGCGATGAAGTCGCCAAGCGCCCGCGCTCCGAGAATGTTCCGGACAACATGGCCCTGCTCACCCAATGCCAGGCGGATGTCGTGTTCTGCTTTTTCGGTTACAACGAGTCGTTTCAAGGCCAGCCCGGCCTCGAGAAGTTCAAGAACGATTACTCGGCGCTGATCGATCAATGCAAGGCGAAGAACTTCAACGGCAAGAACACGCTGCGCTTCGTGTTGTTTTCGCCCATCGCCAATGAGAATCTCAAAACCAAGCTGCTCCCGGACGGATCCGCCAACAACAATCGCTTGGCGCTCTATGCCAACGCGGTCAAGGAAGTGGCCGAGGCGAAAAAGGAAACCTATGTGGATCTCTTCAAGCCCACGCTCGATTTATATGCCAAGGCCAAGAGCCCGCTGACACTTAACGGCGCGCACTTGTCCGTCGCCGGCAATCGCGAACTGGGCATGGTCATTGCCAAAGCCCTGCTCAAGAAGAAGGTGAGCGCGACCTCCAACGACGAGAAACTGCGGGCCGCGGTGAATGCCAAGAGCGTTTACTGGCACAACTCCTACCGAGCGTCGGACAGCAACGACATCTGGGGTGGCCGCTCCGGGCTGCGTTTCGAGAACGGTCAAAGCAATGGCGAGGTGCTTCAGCATGAATTGAAAATGTGGCGGCAGATGGCGAGCAATCGCGACCCGCAGATCTGGGCGCTTGCCGCCGGAAAAGCCTACAAGGTGGACGACAGCAATGTTCCCACGCCGGTGCCGGTGGTCTCCAACATGAGCAAAAAAACCGAGCAGAGCCTGCCTTACCTGGGCGGCGAGGAAGGCATCGGAAAGATGACCGTGGCTCCGGGATACAAAGTCAATCTGTTCGCCGACGAAAAACGCTTCCCCGCCCTCGCCAACCCGGTGCAAATGGCCGTGGACCCCAAGGGCCGCATCTGGGCCGCCGCCTGGGGCACCTATCCGAAATGGGAACCCGGCAAGGACATGACCGACAGCCTGCTGATCTTCCCCGATGACAATCGCGACGGCATCGCCGACAAGTGCGTCACCTTCGCCAAGGTCCACAACCCGACCGGTTTCGAGTTCTGGAATGGCGGCGTGCTGGTGGCCTCCTGCCCGGACATCCTGTTCCTCAAGGACACCGACGGCGACGACGTGGCCGACGTGCGCGAGGTGTATCTGCAGGGCATCGACGGCGCGGATACGCACCACGCAGCTAACAACTTCCGCTTCGGTCCCGACGGCGGCCTCTACTGGCAGCGCGGTGTGTTCATCGTGGAAAACGTGGAAACGCCGTGGACCAAGGCTTTTGAGGCCAGGCGCGATGGCATGTATCGCTTCGATCCGCTGACCTACACGTTCAGCTTTCATGCGGGCAATGGCCCCAACTCCCATGGCAGCGCGTCGGATTACTGGGGTTTCCACTACGCCACTGATGGCACCTCGGGCAATGCCTTCCAGGTGGTGCCGGATCAGAAAGGTTTCAAAATGCGCGGCCTGCTGCAGAAACAAGTGCGCCCCGTGCCATCCTGCGCGGTGGTTTCCAGCAGCCAGTTCCCTCAAGAAAGCCAGGGGAATTTCCTCATCGCCAACACCATCGGGTTTCTCGGCATCAAGCAGTATAAACTGAATTGCGATCCCAATACCGGGATGGTCAACGGCACGCCCGTGGCCGATGTGGTGGCCTCGTCTGACAAAAACTTCCGCCCCACGGACATCGAGTTCGGTGACGACGGCGCGCTCTATTTCGCCGACTGGCAAAACGCCATCATCGGCCACATGCAGCACAACATCCGCGACCCCGAACGCGACAAGAAGCACGGCCGGATCTATCGCATCATCGCGGACGGCCGCCCACTCCAACCGAGTGTCAAAGTCGATGGCCAGCCGATCGCCGCGTTGCTAGAGAATCTGAAGCATCCGGTGGACGGCGTGCGCTACCGCACGCACATCGAACTCAGCGAGCACAAGCCCGCGGAGGTCGTGGCCGCATGCAAGAAGTGGATGAAGCAATTCGATCCGAAGAACGCCGCCCATGCCCACCATCTGGTGGAAGCCCTGTGGCTGCATCAGCGCTTCGATGTGAAGGACATGGATCTTCTCAAACTCGTTGAGGAATCGCCCGAGCCCTTGGCCCGCATCGCCGCCCGCACGGTCAAGCATTACTGGAGCGGCAATGCCATCGACCAGCAATCGCGGCCTTTCAGTCGGGAAGCTGAAATCAAGAGCATCCCGCCCGTCGTGCGCGCCGATGGCACGCTGGAAGTCCAGTTGCTCACCGTCCTGGAAGCGCTCAAGTTCGATACCGCTGGGATCGACGCCAAGCCCGGCCAGAAGGTGGAAATCAATTTCATCAATGCCGATTTCATGCCGCACAACGTCGTCATCACCAAGCCCGGAGCCGCCGATGAGATCTGTGCCGCCGCGATCGCGATGGGAGCCGCCGGTTTTGCCAAGGGCTTCATTCCCGACTCCGACAAGGTGCTCGCCCACACCAAAATGTTGGACCACGGTCAGAAGGAAACCCTGAAGTTCACCCTGCCGAACGAGCCGGGCGACTATCAGTTCGTCTGCACCTTCCCGGGCCATGGCGTGATCATGCGTGGAATCATCAAGGTCAAATAGCAGGGTCTGAAACCGGATGAGCGATGCTTCCGATATCGTCACGGTCACGCTGAACCCGGCGCTCGACCTAACGGTTTTTCTGGAGCGCATCGATGTCGGCGGCGTGAATCGCGCAAGCTGCCGGCATCTGCAGGCCGGCGGCAAGGGCGTCAACGTCTCGGCCATGCTGGGTGCCTGGGGCCTGACTGGCACAGCCACCGGGTTTCTCGGCGTGAACAATCCGGAGCTGTTTGTCGCATTGTTTCAACGCCATCGCATCCGCGATGAATTCATCCGCATTCCCGGTGAGACCCGGACGGGAATCAAGCTCGTCACGGAAGCCCCGCGCGAAACCACGGACCTGAATTTGCCCGGTCTCGAGCCGACCCCGGCGGAGCTGCTAGAGCTGGAGCAAAAACTCAGCAAGCTCGCCCGACCGGGCCGCTGGTTTGTGTTGGCAGGCAGTCTTCCCGCCGGGGTCGGATCCGATTTTTTTGTGAAAATGATCGATCTTCTCAAACGCGGTGGTGCGAAGGTCGCCGTGGATACGAGTGGGGACGCATTGCGGATTGCGATTGATGCCGGAGTGGATCTCATCAAACCCAACGCCCATGAACTTGCCGGGGTGCTTGGTTACGAGCCGGCTGATTTCTCCTCATGTGTCGAAGCCGCGCGGATGGTGCAGCGGGAAAAGGTTTCGCATGTCGTCGTTTCGTTAGGCAGCGGGGGCGCGCTGTTCATCACGCCGGAAAGCGCTTTGTTGGCTGCCGCCCCGCCGGTCAAGGTCGTTAGCACGGTCGGGGCCGGGGATTCGCTGCTTGCCGGGTATCTCGCGGGGCTAGTCAGCGGCCGACCGCCCGAGGAGGTGGCCAAACTCGCCACGGCGTTCGCGTGGTGTGCCTTGGAAGACGTCCGCCGCGAGCTTCCCACCGCCGCTGAAATTCAAGAGCGGCTTGCCCGGATCACGGTTCGGCCGCTTTGATCTACCTGGGTTAAGGAAGAGCGATGCATGATCCGCCCGTGACC
>CAMBPB010000135.1 GCA_945869465.1 Prosthecobacter debontii | reverse complement strand
TCCTGCGCGGGGTTGAGAAACTGGCACGTGCCGTCAAGGCGACCCTCGGGCCGTCCGGACGCAACGTGATCCTGGACAAGAAATTCGGCTCGCCGACGATCACCAAGGACGGCGTTTCCGTCGCCAAGGAAATCGAGCTTGAGTGCCCCTATGAAAACATGGGCGCCCAGCTTATCCGCGAAGTTTCCAGCAAGACTTCCGACATCGCCGGCGACGGCACCACCACCGCCACCGTGCTTGCCGAAGCCATCTACAAGGAAGGCCTCCGCAACGTGACCGCCGGTGCCAACCCGATCTCGCTGCAACGCGGCATCATGAAGGCCACCGAAGCGATCGTCGCCCAGCTCAAAATCCTTTCCAAGCCCGTCTCCGACGCCAAGGAAATCGCCCAGGTCGCTTCGATCTCCGCGAACTCGGATGCGGAAATCGGCGACATTATCGCCGAAGCCATGGACAAGGTCGGCAAGGACGGCACCATCACCGTGGAGGAAGCAAAGGGCATCGAAACCACCCTCGAAGTGGTCGAAGGCATGCAGTTCGACAAGGGCTATCTCAGCCCCTATTTCGTGACCAACGCCGAGTCGATGGAAGTGCTGCTGGAGAACGCTTATATCCTCATCAACGAGAAGAAGATCTCGTCGCTGAAGGATATGCTTCCGCTGCTTGAAAAGGTCGCCAAGACCGGCCGCCCGATGCTCATCATCGCGGAAGACGTCGAAGGTGAAGCCCTCGCAACGCTCGTCGTGAACAAGCTCCGCGGCATCCTCAACATCGCCGCCGTCAAGGCGCCTGGTTTCGGTGATCGCCGCAAGGCGATGCTCGAAGACATCGCCATCCTCACCGGTGGCCGCGTCATCACCGACGACCTCGGCATCAAGCTTGAGTCCGTGGAACTCAGTGATCTCGGCGAGTGCAAGCGCATCACCGTGAGCAAGGAAAACACCGTGCTCGTCGAAGGCGGCGGCACTTCCGAGGCTATCACCGGCCGCGTGAATCAGATCCGCCGTCAGATCGACGAAACCACCAGCGATTACGACCGCGAGAAGCTCCAAGAGCGCCTCGCCAAGCTCGCCGGCGGTGTGGCCGTCATCAACGTCGGTGCTGCTACCGAAACCGAAATGAAGGAGAAGAAAGCCCGCGTCGAAGACGCCCTCCACGCGACCCGTGCGGCCGTTGAAGAAGGCATCGTCGCCGGTGGTGGCACCGCTCTCATCCGCGCCCACGCCGCCATTGGCGATCTCGGCCTCACGGGTGATGAGAAGACCGGTGCCGGCATCGTGGCCCGCGCCGTCGAGTCACCGCTTCGCCAGCTCGTCGCCAACGCCGGTCGTGAGTCCGCTCTGATCGTCGAACACGTCAAGAAGGGCAAGGGATCCGAAGGCTACAACGTCGCGACCGACAAGTTCGAAGACCTCATCGCTTCCGGCGTGGTCGATCCGACCAAGGTCACCCGCACGGCGTTGCAAAACGCGGCCTCGATCTCCGGCCTCCTGCTCACCACCGAGTGCCTTATCACCGATCTTCCTGCCAAGGAACCGGCAGGTGGCGGTGGCGGCGGTCACCACGACCACGGCATGGGCGGCATGATGTAAATCGTGGCGGCGGTTTCCAACCGCCAAGCCATCTATCAACCAAGCCGGACAGGGAAACCTGTCCGGCTTTTTCGTTTTTCGAGGAAACCCCGTGCTGGCCATCGACCGCGGGTTTCCAAACCCGCATGCCCATGAGATGCGAAAGCGAAGGCCGCGCATGGCGGATTCTTTCGCAGATCAGGGTCAGGCGAGTCACAGACTCGCGGTCCCAGGGCAATGAACCGCTGGGAGCCCGTGCAAAAATCTGCCGGGCCATCACGCGTTTCCGTAGGAAAATTGGCTTTTCAGGCGACGCCCCGGACTTTAGTTTCCCGTTTGCCTGAATCCCCCCAATCATTCCCAATCGCTTGGAACGGCGAGTGCGATCCTTGTCCCGAGAGATCTCCACGGCCGCTAACGCACTCTGACCCGCCCCCATGCTTTTCACCAGCTTCCCATTCCTGGTGCTCGTGCTGATCACGCTGCTGCTTTATTACGCGCCGCCGCTGCGCTCGTGGCAGGCGATGGTGCTTACGGCGGCGAGTTTCCTGTTCTATTCGTGGGAGGCTCCGCTGCTGGTGATATTGCTCGTATTCTCGATCACGATCAACGTGGTGACGAGTTATTACATTTCCCGGGGTGCTCCCGGTCGGCAGAAATTCTGGGCGGTGACGGGTGTGGCCCTCAATCTTGGGGCGCTGCTGTTCTTCAAATACAGCCCGATGTTCGCCCGGACGTTTTTCGGCGGGGATCACGGGTCGCTCGGCCATTTCCTGATGACCATTCCGCTGCCCATCGGAATTTCTTTCTTCACCTTTCAGGGCATCAGCCTGGTGGTGGAGGTTTTCCGCTCGAAACAACCGAACGATCCATTCGGCTATCCGGAGATGGTGCCGGCTTCATTCAAGCAGCACTTGCAGAACACGATGTTGTTCAAATCGTTTTTCCCGAGCCTGGTGGCGGGACCGATCATCAAGGCGCACGAGTTCTATCCGCAGATCCGTTCAAAATTCGTCAGGGACATCCCATGGCAAACCGCCTTTCGCGCATTGGTCACCGGTTACTTTTTGAAAATGGTCGTCGCCGACAATCTCAAGGATTCGACCTTCTGGATCGAGTATCCGTTTTTTCTCGGCAACTCCTCGCTCACCTTGGTGACGCTGTTGTTCGGTTATTCAATGCAGATTTTCTCCGACTTCGCCGGGTATTCGCTCATTGCCATCGGGCTTGCTGCTCTGTTCGGCTACACCTTGCCGCAGAATTTCAACTACCCCTACATCTCGCAATCGTTCGCGGAGTTCTGGCGGCGCTGGCACATCTCGCTGTCCACCTGGCTGCGCGAATATCTCTATCTGCCGCTGGGCGGCAACCGTCGCGGCAACGTCCGCACCTATTTCAATCTGTTCATCGTCATGTTTCTCGGCGGCTTATGGCATGGCGCGGCCTGGAGTTATGCCGTGTGGGGAACCTTCCACGGCCTCGCGCTCGCCGCTGAGCGACTCGGCCGGAACTGGATCCGCCTGCCGGAAAACCGCTGGGTCTCCGTCCTACGGGCGCTAACCGTTTTCTCGTTCGTCACCCTCGCCTGGCTGTTGTTCAAGCTGCCGAAGTTTTCCGACGTGCTTTCCTATCTCGGTGCGATCCTCCACAACCGCGCCGCCACCGATCCCGCGCTGGTCGGCCACGTGTTCTTTTATTCGCTGCCTGTGGCAGGCTATTACGCATGGTACTTGCTGAAACAACGTTGGTCACGCGCCACGGACTATGAGTTCCTGCTCTTCGGCATCATGCTCGCCGCGATCATCCTCGACAGTGGAACCACCGGGAAATTCATCTACTTCCAGTTCTAACCTTCGCCATGATCAAACGCTCCATCATCGTCTGCTTCCTGGCGCTGCTCGCCTGGCATCTGGCGTTTCCGTATTTGTCCCGCTGGTATTACGTGATTCCCGGCCAGCAGCGCGCGAACTACCTGCGTGCCCAGAAATTCGTGCATGACTCGCCGGCCGCCGCGCGGGTGATCGTCGGGTCTTCGATCGCCGACCGCCTGCCCGACCAGGCACTCGGCCCGAATCACGTGAAACTCGCCTTTCCCGGCGGCGGAGCGTTTACCGGCCTGGAAATTATCCGTCACAGCGGCCGGCGGCCCTCGGTGGTATGGATCGAGACGAACATGATCATGCGGGACGCCGAGGCGGATCTGTTGGAAAATGCGGTGGCCCCGTGGCGCGTCGAGTTGCGGAAATGCTCGGCGATTTTCAAAGAGGAAGGGCGGCCTTCGAATTTCGGAGTTGGCATCGTCAAGGCCGCGGTGGCGAAGGCCTGCAAGGTCGGCGGCAGCTTGGCCGACGGCTCGGGACGCGAACCGGAGGCTGCCAAGGGGCCTGCGCCGGAGCAAGGAATGTTAGATGACGTGATGAGAGCGAACCGCGACCACTTCGAGCGTCGGCCGGATGTCGCGGATCTGGCGAAGCGGGTGGAGCGGCTTGCCGGATTTGTCGATGAACTGACCCGCGCGGGTTGCCAGTGCGTGTTCTTCGAAATGCCGATCGCCGCCTCGTTGGTCAATCTGGCGGAACCGGTGGCGGTCCGCAAGGCCGTTGGGGATCGCTTTCCACGCGGCACCTACCACTGGCTTGAGTTTGATTCCAGCCGCGCCTATCAGACATCCGACGGGGTCCATCTCGTGCCGGCCGATGCGGACTTTGTTTTCGAACGGATGCTGGATTTCGAGAAGAAGCAATTGCAATAACGGACCGAGTCCGGAATCGATCCGACGCAAACCCTCACGTTAGGCACAACTCCCGCCGGTTTTCCTGTATCAGGCGCAGGCGAAGTTGCAGCGCTTCGAGCACCTTCATGAAGCGAACGTGGGCATCGCTCGGGCTCTGATAGGGAATGAGCGGCGAGTGGGCGCTGCCGTCGGCTCCGTCCTTGGTGGACATCCAGTGGAAGTGGTTGGAGGTTTGCAGATGCGCCCAGGCGTGGATGAGTTCCGGATCGTTCGCGGCGAGAACCTCCTTTTCCAGATCGTGAACTCTGGACATGGCTTCGAGCTGCATGGCGTTTTCCGTCCATGCGGATAGATCGCGCTCGCGATCGGTCCAGGAAGTGAGCAAAGGGCAATCATACTGCCGGGACGCGCGGTAAAGGTCCACCGCTTCGGTGGGCGTCACCCATTGCAATCCGGCATCCTCCACGGCATCCGGCAGGTTCTCCCAGAAATCGAAAATCCCGGTACCTTCCGGCTGATGCTCGCCGATGATCTCGTAGCCCATGAACAGGTTGACGAGATCGCCGGGAGACTTGGCCAGCCACCCGGCGAATTTTCCCGGAGTCAGCGGGTGATGAATCCATGTGGGATCGGAGAAGCGAAAACCGAGATCGTCTGAAAGCCGGACATTGCGCAGCAACGTCTTGATCCGCGCGGTTTCCGGTGCCCGATAGAGAAAATTCGGCGATTGCCGCTCGAGATTCCGCTCCACACCTTCCGCGATGACCCCATCGAAGCCCATCGTTTCCGCCTTGGCGGCGATGGCGTCGCTATAGATTAACTCGGTGTTCCGGAAGACCCGCGGGCGGATGTGGAAATACTTCTCGATTTTTTCCAGGTGGAGATCCGCCTGCCGCTCGAATTCTCTGTTAGAGCAAATGAAGGCGAGCGAGTGGTGGTAAGTCTCGGCGAGCAACTCGACACCACCGCCGGATACCAGTTCCTGAAACGATTCCAACACGTCCGGCCGGTGGCGTTCCATTTGTTCGATCGCCGTGCCGCTGATCGAGAGCGCCATGCGGAAGCGGCCGGCATGGCGATGGATTAGGCGTTTGAACATCCGGTTGGCCGGCAGATAACAATTTTCCGCGACCCGGTTGAGGATGGCGGCGTTCATCGCGGCGTCCTCATGCACGAGCGAACCGCCGCGCGGCATCGCGTCGCAAGGCAGCAGCCGGTTCGGTTGGTGAACCTGAAAATAGAGGCAGATGTCGGGCATGGGTTGTTCCCGCGGGGGGAAGGGTTGGCTGGGGAGGTAAGCAGGACACGGGCCAATCGCGCAAGCCGCTTCCAGAGTCGCCGGAGTGACAATCATGCCACACATCCGGCCTCGACGCAAACTTGGCGCTTGGAAGCCGCCGCGTGGCTGGGCAAACTCCGGTCCATGCACCCAAAGGCGGTCTCATTGTTGCAGGAATTGACGGATGCCCATTCGGTCCCCGGCCATGAGGACGAGGTTCGGGCGATTTTCGTGGATGAACTCGGGGAATGCGGCGAATTGTCCACCGACCGCAATGGCTCGGTCTTCTGCGAAGCGGCGGGCGAGGGGCCTCGCGTGCTGGTCGCCGGGCACATGGACGAGGTCGGATTCATGGTGCAGAACATCACTCCGGACGGGTTTCTCCAATTCGTGGCGCTCGGCGGATGGTGGGAACACAACCTGCTCTCCCAACGCGTCGAAATCCGCACCCGCAGCGGCGACAAAATCCTCGGCGTCATCTCCTCGCGCCCGCCGCATTTCCTGCCCGAAGCCCAGCGCCGCCAAGTGATGACTATTGATCAGATGTTCATCGATGTGGGCGCGGAAAGCCGGCTCGATGTGATGGAGGAATTTGGCATCTCGCCGGGCGACCCGATCGCGCCCGTTTCCTCGTTCACCCCGATGGCGCGGGAGGATTATTTCATGGCCAAGGCGTTCGATAACCGGGTCGGAATGGCCGGCGTGATCCAAAGCGGACAAATCCTCGCCCAGTCGATGCACCCGAACCGCCTCATCCTCTGTGGCACCGTGCAGGAGGA
>CAMBPB010000134.1 GCA_945869465.1 Prosthecobacter debontii | reverse complement strand
GCTGCGGGAGCGGGAGCAGAAGGAGGCGCGTTATGAGTTGGCCGCCCGGCTGCAGTATGGCGCGGGGTTGCGACTATCAGAGTTGGTGCGACTGCGGGTGCAGGATGTGGACGTGGGGCGTGGGACGGTGACGGTGCGGCAGGGCAAAGATGACAAGGATCGGGTCACCGTGCTGGCGCAAAGTCTGCGGGTCGAATTGGCGAGGCAGGATGGTCCGCAGATCGCCCCGAATCGCCGTGAGCAGCATGGCCTGGTCGATTTGGACCGCAGGACTTATTTCGGATTCTTTCTCTTCGGCTTGTTCAGTCCTGTAGCCACGCGGCGTGGAGAGGCGGAAATCCGGGGTGAAGGATCCCAATTCCATTTCCGGGGTTGTCAGGACCAACCCGTCCGGCATAGTCTCGCCGGGACCGCAAACTCATGTGGACCTTTTTCAAAGATCACTGGCGGGATGGCGTTGAGATTCTCCTCCTCGCCACCTGTATTTACCAGGTTTACCGCGCCTTCCGGGCTACCCGGGGCGCGCAAATCCTCGTCGGTCTCGGCACCATCCTCATTGTTCTCACCCTCGTCTCCACGGTCTTCAAATTCGAAGTGCTCCAGTGGATCATCACCCGCGCGGTGCCGTTCCTCGCCTTCGCCCTGATCGTCATCTTCCAACCGGAACTGCGCACCGGACTCGCCCGCCTCGGTAGCAACCGCCTGTTTTCGCTCTACGGCAGGCGACGCCTCGACTTCCTCGAACGCTTCGCTGATGCTGTGCTCAATCTTTCCAAGAAACGTATCGGCGCGCTCTTCGCCATCCAGCGCGACGTCAGCCTCAAGGAACAACTCGACACTGGCGTGGTCATCGATGCCTACTTTTCGCCGGAACTCGCCATGGCGGTGTTCTTTCCGAAAGCGCCTCTCCATGACGGCGGCATGATCATCGCCAACGACCGGGTGGCCGGAGCCGCCTGTGTCTTCCCCGTCACCGAACGCGAAATGAAGGACCGCTCGACCGGCCTCCGCCACCGCGCCGCGATCGGCCTAACCGAGCGCACCGACGCCATCGCCGTGGTGGTGAGCGAGGAAACCGGCGGCATCTCGATCTGCGAGAACGGATCCCTGCAGCGCAATCTCACTGAAAAACAATTCCGCGAAAAAATCGCCGACATTTTTTTCTCCGGCAAGCCATCCCATGAAACTGAACCTGGCGCACAACTGGATCGCAAAGATCCTCTCTCTCCTTCTGGCGATCGCGATATGGTTTCTCATTAAAAACAACCTCGCCGCCGGCGACGGACTGTTTGAGAAAACCCCGCCGCGCGCGCTGATCGTTCCGGAGCAGCGCTCCGGTCGTTAGACCGCGGCCGGACGCGGCAGCAACCTGGCCACGATCACCAGCAGAACCACCACCACGCCGCCCAGCGCCAGCCACAGCCAGGGGGATCCGGCGTCGACCCCGCGTTTTGTCTTGGAGTCCGGTTTGAGAGGTTCCTCTGCGCCGAGAGCCGCCGCTTGTTGATCGGCAGCCAGCAAGGCGCTCCGGACCAACCTCAAGTCATACTGCGGCATGGCGACCTTGGGATTGCCGTAGTAGAGAAAAAGCGGCGCATCGTCGGTGAGTTTCGCGGCGATGGATGGGGCCGCGAAACGCACCGTGACGTTCTCCACCGCGATCGGAGGATTATCCCCATGGTCGGTCTCCATAGTGAATTCGCGCGGCAGGCGGCGGCCATGCAGGTGGAGAACCAGCGGCACCTCGGCACCCTCGGATTTTGTCCAGTCCGCGGCCCCCAATTCCTCCCTCCACGAGTTGCCGAGTTCGTCCTTTCGCTCGACGGACGCCACCAACCTACGGGTGAACATCGGAGCCGGCGAATTCGCCGTTAGGTCCACGGCAGGCACGCCATCCACCGGAAGGGCAATCTTCCAGCGTGAAACCGTCGGGCTCTTCGGATCGTTAGGCAGCGGGACGACGGATGCCTTCAACTCGCGCCCCACACTGTCCGGTTTGATTAGATAAGGAATCTGCCGGCGGTTCTGGATCAGCCGCAGATCACCGAGATCGGCCCGGCACCCCGCCAAGGCACGCGCGTCGAGTTCGATCCGGATCACCCCGGTTGTCACGGATTCCACCGGGCGACGGCGGCTCCATCCCGCCAGATCGATTCCCGCTCCGGCGGGTTGCACTCCGGGCAACGCGGGCGGTTTCCGATAGTCCGGCTTCGCCCGCGGAGGACCCGGCTGGATGCCTTGCCCGCCTGCCTTGGCAAGCGCCCCACGCAACGGGTTCAAATCATAACCCTGCGTTTTCGCACCCGGATTGCCGGTGATCAGCCTGCATGTTCCCGCCTGCGCCGCGTGAAAAGCGAGCACCGTCGGAGCACACCGGACTCCACCGCTCCGGATCGTCAGCGGCGGGCTGTCACCATTGCGAAATACGGCGATCACATGACGGTTAGGAATCCGCCGGTGCACCGGAATCACGAGTTCCTCCGCGGAAGTCCCGCGATCACCCGCCACCCGATAGAGAACGCCCGCGCCAAAGGTTTCCATCCGGGGCTTCCCATCCGGAGCGGCGGTCTCGAAACCGAGAGTGCAGGCCCGGCTGAAAACCGCGTCGGCAATCACAAACCGAAGCTCCGCCACGGTCAGGTTGGCGGCACCGAGATCAAGTGCCAAGCGGGTCTCACCACCAGCCTCCTTGCGCTCGCCAAGCACCAGCGGCAACTCCGTCGTCGGCGGCTTCTCCGCAGACAAAACCACCCGCACGCCCGTGAATGGCACCGGCGGAGTGCGTTCGTCGTCCACCGTCAAACGAAAGCCCTCCCAAACGCCCGCCGCAATCGGAATCCTCAGTCGCTCGACGTCACCGGATTGACGGAAGATCACCTCGTTTTCCGCCAACTTCCGCCACTCGCCACCGCTGGTCAGCCCGTCGATGTTCACCGCCTTGAGAAAATCCCGCGCCGGGGAGACCAATTGCACGGCCTCGATCAACCCGGCACTTCCTGAGGTGACTTCGATCACGGTGCTTCTTCCTGATAGAACCACCTTGAACTCCGCCGCATCGCGGACACCGCCGGTGCGGCGCACCGGTTCCTCTACCAGATACGGCGTCTCCGCAGCCCCGGCCGACAGCACCCGCAAATCTCCCAGATCTGGCCGGGAAACATCCAGCAACATCGGCGGAACCTCCAATCGGACCATGCCGGACTCCTCGATCTCAACCGGAGCCTCCCATTGCCAGGCCGTCCAATCCGCCTCCTGCGCGGCGGACAGCGCTGCGCAAACCAATGACAATCCAGCGACGAACGTTTTCATTTGAGCTCGGAGCGGTCGAAGAACCGTTGATAGAGAAACGAGGCGACAAACGCGATGACGGCCACGCCCACCAGCGCGCCGATGCGGAAGATGTTCTCGATCGCCGCGAGATCGTGCAGGAAGACCTTGATCAGCGTGACCACCAACAAGCCGATGGCGGCGAATCGTGCGTGTTTGGATTTCTGCCAAATCCCGATGGCCAGGGTGCCCAGCGAAAACAATCCCCAGGCAATGCTGTAAGTCATGTCCCGCGCGAAATTCCCGCCGAATCGGAATGCGATGCAACGGTCTCCCGGCTTGGTGAAATAGTCGGCGATCTCGATGTTGAGCAGCAGGAACAACAACACGCCGCCGAGCGCAAACAACACGCCGCGGGGCTTGAGCTCCGCCAGGCGCCCGGCCGGATCGGTGAACCAGGCGCCGCCGGAAAACTGCGCCGCCGCCACCACCCCGTAAACATACAAGTGCCAGTTTAGAATCGCCGTGCCACTGCGCGGATAGTCGGTGAACACCGCCGGATTCAGCGTCAGCCGCACGAACGACACGGCTAACAGCGCAAGACCGGTCAGTTGCAGCCCGGGATGCGGCACCCGCCGGAACAACCACAACAACAGCGCGCCCTCCAGCGCCCAACTCACCGTGAGCCATTGCCGGTCGAACTGGATTGGAAACACCAGCGTGATAAAAAACAAAGCCACCCCGCCGAACCATGCCATCTGGCTGCGGTTGTTCGCATCCATGCCCGGAACCGAACGGATCACCGCCACCAGCGCGAGCAGGGACGGCACGGCAAACGCCAGCGGAATCAAACCCATCATCTCGTTGGGAAACGCCCGTTTCACCAGATCATGAACCAGTAGAAAATGGCCGACACCTGATAGAGCGCCCGCGATCCATGGCGCGGCTTGGCCGGCGCACTGCCTGCGGAACACAAAGGGAAACGCGAGAAACAACGCGTAAAATCCCAGATACCATGCCAGCGCTACGGCCGGCGCGTCCGGCCGGAAATGCTGCTGATGCCACACCGCTTCCACCGCAAGCGTGGCGATCAACGCCGCCAGCACCAGCGGCCCTTGTTTCCCGAGGATCGCCAGACCTGCTAGAAGCGCGACCATCAACAAGGCCACCCCGAATACCGGCGAAGGATTGGCCACCGGCAGGTGCAGCAATGCGAGAATCAACAGCGCGAATGGCAGCACGCCGGAACACACCGGCAGCATCCAGGCGGCCATTTGCGCCGGGGATTTCCCCTCCCCTTCCGGCGGCATGCCTCGGCCAAGCCATCTTCCCGCCACGGCGAAAACCATCGCAAACCCGGCGATCACTCCCAGAAACGGCGCCAGCGAGTCCACATGCGCGGGCACTTTGAACAACCAGATGGCGGCCACGCCCATCGTCAGCGCCAGCGCCAGCAATACCGGCAGCACCGCGCCGGTCGCCACCGCCAGCCCGATGACCAACAGATCCACTAGCAGAATCGCCGCCCAGATCACGATCGGCACCGGAGTCAGATGAAACACCGGCAGCAGCATCAGGAGCAAAACGAGCGGAGCAAACCACAGACCCGCTTTCAGTGGAATGATCGCGGGACTTCCCGGCAAGCGGCGGGAGAGCAGCACCGGCAGCACCGAGTGCAGCGCGCCGAACACCAGATAGAGCACCAGCGCGCCCATGAGATTCTCCGGCGTCAGCCGTCCGGCCGACCAGAATGCGAGATGCAGGAAGGTGAAACCCGCGATCATCACCTGCGCGCCACCCACCTGTGGCCGGCGCATCACCAGCGCGATCACCGCCAGATGCACCGCCAGCACAAATCCATACAGCAGGAAATACCGCTCCGCCACCGGTTGGAACTGCAGCATCGCAAACGCGAACAACATCGCCACCGCCGCCAGTCCGATGACGGAAGCGGTGGAATGACCGTCGATCTCCCGTTTCTGTTTTCCGAACCACGCGCCTGCTAGAAAGACGACGATGAAAAACACCAGGATGCCCATCGGAATCAATGTCTTCGCGCCCTCAAAGTAGAGCCCGCCGGTGAAGAATTTCGCATACCAACCGATTTGCATCAGCACCGTGCCCGCGGCGGCGGCGCTCGTGAGGAAACGCCAGTTCGAGTGCCGGGACACCGCCAGCAATCCAATATCCAGCAGCGCGATGTAGCCGAAAAGCCCGAACATGTTGTCGTGCCCGGTGGCAAGCAACACGGGCGTTAGAAACCCGCCCAACATCCCGAGCACCGCCACCACCAGCGCGTTGAGGCGCACCGCCACCAGAAACGCCACCAGCGTGATCAACCCCATCAACACAAACGTGGATCCCGGCCCGAAGGCCGCAAAGTGATAGACGGCATGCGCCGCAAAGGTCACCCCGTAGAGAATCAGCACCCCGGTCGCGCAAAACACCTGCGCCAACACCCGGTAACGTGGCAGCCGGTGAATCACCAATCCGCCGACCAGGAACCCGGTGCCGGCCAGAAATCCCAAGGCGATCCGCACCGCCGGAGGAATCCAGTTTTTCTCAAACGCATACTTCACGAAGAAGATCACCCCGAAGAACATCGCCACGCCCCCCAGCCACGCGAAGAGCTTCACGCCCATGAATTTTTCCAACGAAAACGGTTCTTTCGGTTCTGCCGCCGCCATGACCGGTGCCTGCGGCACGGGCGACGGCGGCTCGTCCCCATAGTCCACCAGCTTGCGGCGCACCGGACTCTCCGGCAAAGGCGGCGGCGAGACGGACTCGGCAAGGGTAACATCCGCGGGCTCCTGTTCGTTGAGCCATTTGAAAACTGCGACCGGTTCTTCCGCCACTTCAGCCGCGGGCTGCACCGGCGGTTGATCGGGCGCCGGTTCGGTGCCACCCTTCATCCGCCGCATTTCGCTCTCCAGCGCTTTCAGCTTGGCGGACATCTCCCGCACTTTTTCCCAGGCGAGTTTGAGGTCCCTCTCGGCGTTGCCCGCCTTCACCAACGCGGCAATCGGTGCGATCAGCATCCACAGCGCGAACAACAATAGCAGAATCACAATGCCTTCCATAAGATTTGTTGGGTTGATCAATCGCTTTCCACCCGTGCGAGGATCCATAACAGATCCGCCAGTTTATTGAAAAACAGCCGCACCGTTTCCGGCACCGGCTCGCCGGATTCGTGCAATGCCAAAATGCTGCGTTCCGCCCGCCGTGCCACCGACCTCGCGAAATCGACACTCGCGCGCGCCAAACAACCTTCCGCCCCCGGCCTGGCCCAGCCGGTG
>CAMBPB010000133.1 GCA_945869465.1 Prosthecobacter debontii | reverse complement strand
CGTGGAGGCCGGTGCAGCCCGCCTCGCCCACCGCGAAGAGCCCGCGGACGGTGGTCTTGCCGTTCACGTCGGTTAGCACGCCGCCGCATTGATAGTGCGCGGCCGGCACCACCGGGATTGGCTGGGTTTCGCAGTCGAGGCCGAATTTCATCAGCGTCTCGTAGATGAAGGGAAAACGCTCGCGCATGAAACCCTTCGGCTTGTGCGTCACATCCAGATAGACACAGGCCGCGCCGGTGCGCTTGAGCTCACGGTCGATCGCCCGCGCCACGATGTCGCGCGGGGCGAGCGAGCCGCGCGGGTCGCTTTCCCGGGTGAAATCCCGACCTTTGCCATCGATCAGCACGCCGCCCTCGCCGCGCACCGCCTCGCTAACCAGAAACGAGCGCGCTTCCGGCCCGGTCGCCCCGGGATTGTAGAAACAGGTCGGATGGAACTGGATGAACTCCATGTTCGCGATGGTCGCCCCGGCCCGCCATCCGAGCGCAACCCCGTCCCCGGTGGCGGAGTCCGGATTGGTGGTGTAAAGATAGACCTTGCCACAACCGCCGGCGGCAAGGATCACCCGGTCCGAACGGAAGACCTCCACCTCGCCGGTCTCTTTGTTCAGCACGTAGGCGCCCAGCACCCGGTCCTCCGCCACCGCGCCGAGCCTGGCCGAGGTGATCAGGTCGATCACGAAATGATGCTCCAGCAACGTGAGATTGGGAGTCCGCCGGGCGGTTTCTATCAATGCCCGCGCCACCTCGCGCCCGGTGGTGTCCCTGGCGTGAAGAATCCGCCGGTGTGAGTGGCCGCCTTCCTTTCCTAGCAGGAAATGCGCATGCTCGCGGTCGAAGGAAACCCCATGGTCAAGCAGATCCTGGATCGCCGCCGATCCTTCGTGGATGACCGCGCGCACCGCCGCTTCCTTGCACAACCCGGCGCCGGCATCCAGCGTGTCAGCCACGTGGAGGTCCTCCGAGTCCCCCACGTCGCGCTGGCCTTCGGGCAGCACCGAGGCGATCCCGCCCTGCGCCCACGCCGTGTTCGACTCATAGGCGTCGCCCTTGGTCACGACGATGACAGACCCGTGGCGGGCCGCTCTCAATGCGAAGGACAATCCGGCAATGCCGGCACCGATCACCAGGAAATCCGCAGTCATGTGCGGCAAGCATGGATGCCGGGAGCCGGGGGCAAAAGCAAATTTGTCATGGTCCTGCCTTGACCCGCCGCCCGCCGGGCGTCACCTCTGGCGCATGAGCTATTTCATCACGGGAACTGATACCGGAGTGGGAAAAACCCGCGTCACCCGCCTGATTCTCGAAGCCCTCCGCAACGAAGGCATCGACGCCGTCGGTTACAAGCCGATCGCCTGCGGGGACCGCGAGGACGCCCGGATTCTGGCCGAGGCCTCGGGCGGACTGTCCCTGGACGAGGTCAATCCAGTCCATCTCAACGCCGCGGTGGCCCCCTACGTCGCGGGGTTGCTGGAAAACCACATAGTCAATCCCGCGGATCTGTTGGCCGGATTCCGGCGGCTTGCCGCAGCGCACACACAAGTCATCGTCGAAGGAGTGGGAGGATGGGAAGTGCCGCTGGGCGCCAACTACCGGGTTTCCGATTTCGCCAGGGATCTGGGACTACCCGTCATCCTCGTCGCCGCCAATCGCCTGGGCGCGCTCAACCACATCCTTCTCACCGTCGATGCCATCCGCGCCAAGGGACTGACCTGCGCCGGCATTATTCTCAACCAGCTCGATGACGAGCTGGACACCGCCATGATCACCAACAAGGGCGTGGTCGAAGACCTCACCGGCGTCCCGCTCCTTGAGCACCTCATCCACCATCAGGATTTCCTGGATGAACAATTCATCCGTTCCCTGGCCATCGGGGGTGGTTGAAATCCGGGGATTTCTGGCAGAATCATTTGCAGCAGAATCATTAAAGAGGATAATTCTGGGTTTGCCGTCCTGCTGCTATTGGCTCTTCAAAAAATGATTCTGCCACACTCTGGCGATTTCCCCCCTCTGACGAGCCACCAATAAATAGATGGTTCCATCTCTCGTTTTTCGCCTTCCAGTCTAGCAGGTTTCCCGCTTCTCTTGGCTTGTGCCCTGAATTGATGCTCTCCCCATTTTCCCATGATTTCATGCCACCCACCGGTCCTCAGTCGTATTCGTCACTACGCGGCCAGACGGCTCGGAGAGGCCGTCCCTGCCATGTGGCGTCCGCCGCGCACCGAATGAGCAGGTCCACCGCACTTCTCACAGCCGCCCCGCCGCCTTGATATCGGAATAACAATTGGCGAGTGCCACCGGAAAATCCCTAGCGGTGGAGTCGAGAGTTAGAATCCCCGACGATCCGAGGCTGGCAAGGATTTCCCGGCGCTCCTTCACATAGCGGTCGGCGGCCAGATAACGCAAGGCGGAGGCCAGCGAGCCTACGGGTTCGGAAAACGCCTGCTGCACGGCTCCCTCGCGCATGCTGGCGAGCAGGACCAGATGACGGGTGTTGAGAACCTGCATCGCGGGCAGCAATTCCTTGCCGTCCTCGCCGCGGATGTTGGTGAGTACGATGACCAGCGAGCGGCGGCGCTGGCGGGCCATCAGGTGTTCGACGGCTTGGGCGAAATCACTGGGCGCGGGCGTCGTCCGATAGTCGTAGAGGTGATTGAGCAGAATGGGCATGGCATGGGATCCCTTCATCGGCGGCAGCCAGCGGTCGGATCCGCCGAAGGATTTCACTGCGACCTGATCGCCCTGGCGCAGCGCCACATGGGCGACTAGCAGAATGGCATTGAGAACATGGTCGAACTGGGGAATGCCGCCATCGAACGCGCGCATTCGGCGGCCGGTGTCCAACAGAAACACGATGGACTGATCGCGTTGTTCCTGAAAGTCCCGGCTGATGAGCATCTGCCGGCGGGACGAAGCCTTCCAATCGATCTGCGAGAGCGGGTCGCCATCGCGGTAATCGCGGAGTTGATGGAAATCCCGGCTGGAGCCCGCGCGCGCGCGGCGCACGATGCCCATCGGGCTCTCGCGCTGTTGCAGCGCCAGCAGGGCCAAGCGGATCACCGGCTCGTAGTTCGGATAGACCCTGACGGTTTCAGCATCGAGATGGGTGGTTTGACGCGACCAGAATCCGCATGGCGAGACGCGCCGCACCTGCACCGGACCGAACACCATCTCGCCCCGCTCCATCAGCTTCACCGGATAGAAAACCCGGATTTCGCGCTGGGGCGGCACCTCGCCGGACCACGGCAGCGCCGCGGTCACCGCACCCTGGGGGATGCCATCGAACAATTCGATCCGCGCCGGCCGGCGTTGCTCGTTGCGCAGGATCAAACCGACCTCGCCCGGCTCGCCGCATGCGAACCGGCCGGGCAGCCGGCGGCGGATTTCCAGCGGGCGGAAGCTGCGGACCCACACCGCATCGCCGAAGACACACGCGAGCGCCGCCACGCCCAGCCATTTCCAAACCGGCAGCAGAACCGGCGCCAGCACGGCCACCGCGGCCAGCAGCAGCCACGCCAAAACCAGCGTCAGCAATCGTTGGGTGGGACTCATATCGAAAAAAACTAACCCCGCGGAGCCGGCACGCTATCGACGATTGCCTGCAGCACCTCGTCCACTTCCTGGCCGCTGATTGCCACTTCGGGCGTGAGTTGCACCCGATGGCGCAGCACCGGCAGCGCCGCGCGTTTGATATCGTCCGGGGTGACGAAATCCCTTCCGTCCAGCGCGGCAAAGGCCTTGCCGATCCTTACCAAGCTGATGGCCCCGCGGGTTCCCGCGCCGAGCGAGATGGCTCTGGATTCCCGGGTTGCCTGCGCCAGGGCCACCGCATACGCGACCACTTCGGGCACGGCCTGCACCGCCGCCGTCGCTTGTTGCGCGGCGACGATTTCCCGCGGACCGCAAACCAGCGAAACGCCGTCGCCGAAACCTCCGGGATTTTCGGCGGAGGCGCGAGTGACGATTTCGCATTCCGCGTCGCGATCCGGATAGCCGATAAGCACCTTCATGATGAAGCGGTCGAGTTGGGCCTCGGGCAACGGATAGGTCCCCTCGTGTTCGACCGGGTTCTGGGTGGCCAGCGTCATGAAGGGCGGCGCAAGTTTCAGGGTTTCACCATCGATGGTCACCTGCCGTTCCTGCATCACTTCGAGCAACGCCGCCTGGGTTTTGGCCGGCGCGCGGTTGATCTCGTCGGCTAACAGAAGATTGGTGAATACCGGACCCTGGCGGAGTTGGAACGTCTGGCTCTTCATGTCGAACAAGCGGAAGCCGGTGACATCCGAAGGCATCAGGTCGGGAGTGAACTGGATCCGCCCGGAAGCACCGCCGAAGGTGCTCGCGAGGGTGGTGACGAGGTGGGTTTTGCCGAGGCCGGGCTTGCCTTCCAACAGGATGTGGCCGCCTGCTAACAAGGCGGCGAGAACCTGGTCGATCACGGTGTGCTGGCCGAGGATGACGCGGCGGATTTCATCGCGCATCCGGTGGATCAGTTGCGCCAGACTTTGCCCTGGCGGCGCTTCGGAAACGGGCGGCACTTGGCTATCAGGCGGGGATTGGGAATCTGGATTCATGGCAGGGATGGATGGTGGAGGACTTTGAGCAATTGTTGGAGATCGGCGGTGGTGCGGGTGAGGATCGCCGGGTCGGCGGGCGAGGCTTCGGCCAGCGCCCGGAACACCCGCTCGCGGGGCAGTCCGGCGCGGTCCGCCAGAAACTGGAAAAAATCCTCGTCCCGCCGGCCGACACGCACGCTGGTGCGCTGGCCGAGTTCGACGATCTGCTCGCGCAACGGAGCCAGCAGCGAGGCCGCGCGGTCCAGCCGCCATTGAAAATCGCCGAGTGCTTCGAGATGGTGCTCGTAGCCTCTCAACTCGGAGGGGCCGGACGCCGCCTCCACCGGGCCGAAACGCACGAAGTTTTTCCACAGCCAGAGCAGCAGCCACACTCCCAGACCGATCAAAACCGGCCAAAGATGTTCCCGCAGCAAGGCCCACAGGGAAAGCCCAGAGCCGCGCATGAAACCCACCCTCCCCTCGTTGCCAGTGGAATCGACCAGCGCGTGGAGCAACGCCGCGTGCGCGTGGTCCGCGATCCAGCGATTGCGGAACAAACGCCCGTCGGTGAGCACCGTGATCCGGCCCTGGCCAGTGAGCGCAGACGCGAAAACGCCGGATTCGCCATGCGCAACCGCCACCGATACTCCGGACGCGGCATCGACTTTGAACTTCTGACCGTCGAAGGTGATTTCCTTGGCGGTCGGGTTGGCGCCGGAGGACGCGTTTTCCTCAAGATCGATGCCAGCCCGCTTGAGCATGGAAAAAAGCGCGGGTTCCAGCACCGGCTCGCCGGAATGGCCCGACCAATCGTTAGTTTCCGCTGCGGCATTCTCCACTAGCAGAATCACGTGGCCGCCGTCATGCATCCATTCCTCCATCCGGCGGGTGAAACTCTCGTTGCTGAGAAGCGACGCCGGCAAAACCCACACCGCTTCCCCCCATTCCGGAGCGGTCCAGCTGATCACCGAGCGGGTCTCCCAACCCATGCGATCGACCAACCGCTCGGCGGCAAGCCACGGGTTGATCCGCGCCTTGCCCTTGTAGCCGGTCTCGCGCTCGACCTCGGTGTAGTCGCAAGATGTTAGAGCGAACGCCGCGGCAGCCAGCAGGATCAGGCGTTTCATTGGCCCCTCCGATCCACAAACGGCCATTGTTGGCACAATGACTCGACCTCCCGATCCTCCGGGCAGATCCCCGCATACGCCATGCGGATCCAGGCTCCGGTGATCCCACGAAAATAATCCGGGTGCGCCACCGGTCCGGCCTGATCGACGCGTCTCACGCAATCGCCCTCCGTGTCGGATTCCTGGATTTCCACGCGTCCCATCTCGATCACCCGTGAGATCGCACCCCGATAGAGCAAACCCAGCGCCTCCTGATGGCGGCCTTGACGCCACAGCGCCCATGCCGCGGCGGGCACGTCGGCAGGCAGCGTTTCCGGGGAAACCTCCATGCCCATCACCACCCGGGCGGAGGGTGAAACCGCGGATTTTTCCCAGCCGAGGCCCCGCATGGCGAACGCATGCCGGTTGATCCACACCAGCCAAACAATCAGACCGACAACAACCCCGACCATCGAAACGACAAATACCCGGCCAATCAACTCCGCGGAACCGCCCAGATTTCCCAGCCACTTCAGCCAATCGAGCGAAAACCACGGCTTGGATGGCGGTTTCACCACCGGCAACTTGTCGATTACCGTGTAGACTTTGAAGGCTTCGTCCTTTTTTACTTCGCCAATCACTTGGGCGGGTTCGGGGGCTTCGGCTCCGCGCGACACTGCCGGCATGGAGATTGCCCACAGCGCCAGCCACAACAGCGCGACCTTCGTGAGACGCCGGGCGAGGCGTTTGAATGCCAGCTCCACGTCCCAGCCCTCGATCCAGGTGCGGTTGTTCAGATAGATTCCGAACCCTGCCCCGGTCACAAACAGATCGGTGAGGGACATCGCCAGCATCATGCAAACCACCAGCGTCCGCATGATCAGCGCGGGGAGTTCCAGCGGAGAATCGGGATCCCAGCTTTCCATCGCCATTTGCCAGGCCCCGTCCTGGCCCTCGGGGATAAACATCATGAGCATCACCATGAGCGCCAGGCCGAACCAGCACGCCGCCGTGTCCGAGATAAGATAGATCCACATGATCACTCCCTCGCCGCGCCGGGTCACCTGACTGGAACGAAGTTTGTAGGCCTTGCCACGCAATCCCTCCAGGTCCTCAACCGGCAGCGTCACCGGTAGCCAGGGCGAAAACCTGGCCCACAGGAAACGAT
>CAMBPB010000132.1 GCA_945869465.1 Prosthecobacter debontii | reverse complement strand
CTCACCCCGGCCAACTGGCTCAAGGCGCGAAGCGGCAAGCCGGCTCGCAAGGTGGCCTGAATTCATAAGTGTCATAGATGCGGAAACTATGACACTTATGAATCTGCTGTAGCAAATCCCTGTGCAAGGCGCTTCGGACCCCGCTTACGCTGTTCCAGCGTTCTCCGCTGGTGCAGATGTTGTTTCCGGAGGCCCGCGTCCTTGGCGGCGCGGGACTGGGAGAAATTGCCAAGTGGAGCGTCGCCGTCATCGCCGGCCTGGGAGCCTACGACAGCGTCGCGGGCGCCACCACGCTCACCCAGCTCGCTCCCGTCCCCAACTCGACGGCCGTCCCCGCCACGAGCGGAGTGGCTTTGTCATTCGTCTTCCAATGCACGGGCACCGAAAGCAAGCCCAAGAGCTGGACCGTGACCGGGGCGATTCCTAACGGTTTGAGCCATTCCAATGCGACCAACAATACCATTGACTCGATCACCGGTATTCCCACGCAGACCGGCAGCTTTCCGATTACCGTCAAAGCCTGGGAGGGTTCGAACGGCACGGGAAATGTCGTCAGCACGAGTTTCACCATCAACGTCGCGGCCATTGATCCCGCCCCTGAGATCTCGATCATGCAACCCGCCGGCAGCGGTCTCAAGGATGGCAAGGGGAAAAAGAGCTTTGGCACCGCCACGGTCGGTGCCACGGGAATGATCCGGAAATTTACAATCAAGAACACCGGCAGCGCGCATCTAACCGGTCTTGCGGTCGCCTTGGACGGCGCGCATGCGGCGGACTTCATTGTGAGCGCTCCTGCGAAGAGCTTCCTCAAGCCCGGCGCTTCCACCAACTTCAACGTGACGTTCATGCCGTCCGCCACGGGAACCCGCAACGCCGCCATCCATGTCACCAGCAACGATGCGGACGAGAATCCCTTCGACATCATGCTTTCGGGCCTGGGAGCGGCGCCCTGAGACGAGTTCCGGCAAGCCGGCGTGCCAATCATCTGTTAGTTCAGATTCAGGATCGACCCCGCAATGGTGAAGTAGATCAGCATGCCGGAGATATCGACCGTCGAGGCGAGGGACGGGGACGAGACCACGGCGGGGTCCAGATTGATGGCGCGGGCGCAGATCGGCAGAAGCGCGCCGAGCACGGTGGCTGATAGAACCTGCACCGTGATGGCCGAGGCGACGGCGGCGGCCAGATGGAGGAAATCGAAACCGGCGCCGGTTCCCTGCTGCAGATGGGGCAGGATCAGGGCGATGAACGCGGCGATGGCAAGGCCGAGTGAAAGCCCGAGAAACAAGCCGGTGCGGGCTTCCTTCCAGGCGATGCGCAGGGCATTGCCGGAGCTGATCTCACCGAGTGCCATGGCGCGAATGACCATGGTTGCGGCTTGTCCGCCGGAGTTTCCGCCTGCGGCGACGACCATCGGCAGAAACAACGAGAGCACGAAGGCCTTTTCCAGCGTCTCGCTGAAGCGGAACATGACGTAACCTGAGGCGATCGAAACGAACGCCAAGCCGACGAGCCAGGCGACGCGGCGGCGGTAGTGCAGGCTGACGCTGGTGTTCAGATAGGAAACCTCCGACTGCTCGCCGCTGATGGCAGCGAGTTTTTCGATGTCCTCGGTGGATTCCTCCTGGACGATTTCGAGCGCGTCATCGTAAGTCAGCACGCCTAACAAGTGATGGAATTCGTCCACCACCGGCAACACCACGAGGTCGTATTTGGCGAGCGTGCGGGCGGCTTCCTCCTGGTCGGCGGTGGCGAGGATGAATTCGTCCGCCGCCTCCATGATGTCGCGGATCGGCGTGTCCCAAGTGCTGAAGGCGAGGTCCCGGAGCCGGACTTTTCCGGCGAGGCGGCCTTGTTCATCGACCACGAAAATGCGGGCGAGCGTTTCGGCGTCCTCGCGGTCGCGCCGCAGCACGGTGATCGCCTGTTTGACCGTCATGTCCGCGGTGATGCGGCCGATCTGGGTGGTCATCCGGCCGCCCGCGGTGTCCTCCTCGTATTTGAGGAGATTGCGGGTGAGTTCCTTGTCGCGCGGTCCGAGCAGGCTGAAAAACCGCACCTGGGCCTCTTCGCTGACCACTTGGAACACGTCCACCCGGTCGTCGTCGGATAAGTTGCCCAGCAGCACCCGGAGTTGGGCGGGTTTGAAGTGGTTCAGCGCATCCTCGATGAGCGTGTCCGGAAGCTCGGCCACCACGTCGGTGGCGAGTTCGGGGCCGATGGTCTTGAGCAGCAGGTCGCGTTTTTCGTCGTCGAGGTTTTCGTAGAGATGGGCGAGGTCGGCGTAGTGGATGTCTTCGGCCGCGGCGAGCAAGGCGGAGCAGTCGGCCGCCTCGAGCGCCCGCAGCAATTCATCCATCGGGTCCATGTCGATCTCATCCGCCACGCGAGCAGGGTGGCTTGGCGGACGGATGCGGGCAAGGAAAACGAGGCGGAGGATGGTGGGACTCCAAGACGGGCCGCTGAAAGGAGGGTGCGGCGCCGGATCAGTTGCTGAGTTCTTCCACCTGCCTGCCGACACGATAGAACATGTGGGTCCCGGGTGTCTCGTTGTCTTGGAACTCGATGGGGCCGGGTTCATTGACCTGGATTTCGCTGTGGTAGTTCCAAGCATTGAGGTCTTCCGAGCGTTCGAGGATGTAAAGCCCGGTTTCCACGGCGTTCATTCCGACTCGGAAGGAGCCCGGGGTGCCGCTCAGTGACATGCTGCCGAGGGTTCCGGGATTGGCGGGCACTGTGGTGACGGCGGTTTCCGCGGCGAGGTCCTCGGATTCTGCGGTGGTCGACGGAGGCGCGGGGATGGAGGAAGGCGCGGCGGCGGATGTGACCCGGACGTAGTCGAGCAACAGGTCCAAACCGGAACCGGTGGTGGATCTGTCACTGAAGGTCAGGATGGTGGACGTGCTGTTGGCGGTAAAGCTGACGGTTTGGGTGGCCCAAGTCACCAACCCGCCACCGATGCCATTGCGGGCGAACGTCTGGGAGAGCAGGCTTCCGGTGCCAACAGCCGAGACTTCAAGCCGTTGCTGGCTGGTGTTGTAGGCAAGCACGCCCATGTCGAAAGTGACGGTGTAGGTGGTTCCGGCGGTGGTCGCGAAGGTTTGTGTCACGACGCCGTTGTTAGCCGAGTTGGCACTGTTGAAGATCGCCAGGGCGGTGCCGTTGGGGGCGGTGATGACGGTGTTCAGCAGGATGCTGTTGGCGCTGCCGGAAACACTCCAACCGGTGAAGCCCGACTCGAAGCTGCCGTTGGCAAACGGACCGGTCGCCGGTGGGGCGGAGGATGTCACCCGCACGTGGTCGAGCAACAGATCCAGGCCGCTGCCCGTGGTGGAGCGGTCGCTGAAGGTGAGGGTGGTGGAAGTGTTGTTAGCCGTGAAGCTGGCAGTCTTGCTTGCCCAGAACACATTGCCGCCGTTGATGCCGTTGAGCGTGAAGATTTGCGAGAGCAGGCTTCCGGTGCCGGCTGCGGAAACTTCGATCCGCTGCTGACTGGTGTTGTAGGCGAGCACGCCCATGTCGAAGGTGACGGTGTAGAGCAGTCCCGGGGTGGTCGCAAAGGTTTGGGACAGGACTCCATTGGTGGCGGTGTTGGCGCTGTTGAATGCCGCCAGCGTGGTGCCGTCGGTGCCGGCGATGTCGGACTTCGCCAGGACGGTGTTGGCGCTGCCGCCGATGGTCCAACCGGTGAGGCCGGACTCGAAGCTGCCGTTGACAAAAGCCACGGGCGTAACCGGGCCGACGGCATTGACGTTGATCGTGACCGTCACGATGTTGGAATCCAAGGAGCCGTCGTTGGCTCGATAGGTAAAGGAATCGGGTCCGGTGTAGCTAGTGGTGGGAGTGTAGGTGAAGCCACCGTTGGCATTTAGAGTCAAGGTTCCATTGGCAGGGCCGGTGCTGAGCAGGGCGGTGAGCGGGTTGGATTGCGCGTCCGTGTCGTTGGTCAGAACTCCGGCGGCGGCGGCGACCACCAGCGGCGTGCTGACATTCGTCGAATAGGTATTTGCCACCGCAACCGGCGCGGTGTTGGGACCATTCACACCGAGGAAGACCCGCACGTTGTCGAGCAGGAGGTCGGTGTTGCTGGTGGTGGCAGATTGATCGCCGAAGGTCAGGGTCGTGGAGGCGCTGTTCGCCAAGAAGGAGAAGGTTTGCGGCGCCCAGATGCTGGCTCCTCCGCCCAAGCCATTGAGGGTGATGTTCTGGCTCAGGAGGCTGGAGGTGCCGATGACGTTGACCTGCATCTTTTGCGGGCTCGTGTTGCCATTGAATGAGAGGACGCCGACGTCAAAGGTGAGGGTGTAGGCTTGACCCGCCAGCGTGGCGAAGGTTTGGGAGATGATTCCGTTAGGAGCGGTGTTGGCGCTGTTGAAGCCGGCCACGATCGCTCCCTGAGTGGGGGCGTAAGCCGCTCCGCTTTCGATGGTCAGGGTCCCGGTGACCGTCCAGCCGGTGAAATTGGATTCAAAGCTGCCGTTGACCAGAAGTGGCTGGGTGATGGCGATGGTGACCGTGACCAGATTGGAATCCAAGCTGCCGTCATTGGCGCGGTAGGTGAAGGAATCGGTTCCCGTGTAGTTGTTGGCGGGCGTGTAGGTAAAGCCGCCGTAGGGACTGAGGTTCAAGGTTCCATGGCTGGGTCCGGTGGCGAGCACGGCGGAGAGCAGGTTGGCCTGGGGATCGGAGTCATTGCTGAGGACGCCGGCGGCGGCAACAATCAGCGCGGTGTTTTTATTGACCGAGTAGGAATCCGCCACGCCGACCGGAGCGGTGTTGGGACCGCTCGGAGTGGGGGAGACCCGCACGTTGTCGAGCAGGAGATCGATGTTCTGAGTGGCGGAGGATAGATCGCTGAATGCCAGGGTTGTGGACGCGCTGTCTGCGACGAAGGTGGACGTGTATGGGGCCCAGCGGCTGGCACCCGTGCCGAGGCCCGCGAGGGTGGTGATGTTCCGGCTGAGGAGACTGGAGTTGCCGGTAGCGCGCACCTGGATTTTTTGGACACCGGTATTGCCGCTGAACGAGAGGACGCCGACATCAAAATTGACGGTGTAGCTCTGGCCCGCGACCGTGGTGAAGGATTGCGAGATGACGCCGTCGGAGAGGAGATTGGCGCTGTTGAAACCGGCCACGACAAGTCCTTGGGGCGGGGCATAGGCGGCACCGCTTTCGAGGGTGAGGCTGCCGCTGAGCATCCAGCCGGTGAAGCCTGACTCGAAGCCGCCGTTGACGAATGTCACGGGCACGGGCACGCCGGCGGCGTTGATGTTGATAGTGACCGTCACGATATTGGAATCCAAGGAGCCGTCATTGGCTCGATAGGTAAAGGAATCGGGTCCGGTGTAGCTAGTGGTGGGGAGGTAGGTGAAGCCGCCGTTGGCATTCAGAGTCAAGGTTCCATTGGCAGGGCCGGTGCTGAGCAGGGCGGTGATCGGATTGAAATGGAAATCCGAGTCGTTGCCCAAGACCCCGGCGGCGGCGCTGATGACCAACGGGGTATTTACAGGGGTCGAGTAGGTATCGGCCACGGCGACCGGCGCGGTGTTAGGACCGCTGACGCCCTGAGTGACGCGCACATTGTCGAGCAACAAGTCGGTGTTGGAAGTGGTGGCGGATTGGTCGGTGAAGGCCAGAGTCGTGGAGGCGCTGTTCGCGATGAAGCTGAAGATCTGCGGTGTCCAAACGCTGGCACCGCCACCGAGACCGTTGAGGGTGATGGTGCGGGAGAGGACGTTGGAAGTGCCATTGGCCGTCACCAGCATTTTTTGCGGGTTGGTGTTGCCGCCGAACGAGAGCACGCCGACGTCGAAGGTCAGGGTGTAGGGTTGCCCTGCGACGGTGGCCAAGGTTTGGGAAACGGTGCCGTTAGGAGCGGTGTTCGCGCTGTTGAATCCGGCCACGTTGACTCCGTCAGTGGCGGCGTAAGCGGCCCCGCTTTCGAGGGTCAGGGTCCCGCTGAGAGTCCAACTGGTGAAGGCCGACTCAAAGCTGCCATTGGCCACAAGCGCTTGGCTGACGTTGAGGGTCACGGTGGCCAAGCTGGAATTCGAACTGCCATCGTTGGCGCGATAGGTGAAGGAATCGGTTCCCGTGTAATTGTTGGCGGGCGTGTAGGTGAAGCCGCCGTAGGGACTAAGACTCAAGGTTCCATGGCTGGGTCCGGTGCCCAGCACGGCGGTGAGCGGCGTGGATTGGGCATCCGTGTCGTTGAGCAGCACTCCGGCGGCGGCAACGACGAGCGGGGTGTTCTTATTGACCCCGTAGGAATCCGCCACCGCAACCGGCGCGGTGTTGGGGCCACTCGGGGTCAGGATGACCCGCACGTTGTCGAGCAAGAGGTCGATGTTCTGAGTGGAAGTGGATAGATCGCTGAAGCTCAGTGTCGTGGACGTGCTGTCAGCGACGAACGTGAAGGATTGTGGCGCCCAGCGGTTGATGCCGGTGCCAAGACCGGTGAGGGTGACGTCGCGGGAGAGGAGGCTGGCGGTGCCAATCGCTCTCACCTGCATTTTTTGAGCGCTCGTGTTGCCGCCGAACGAGAGGACGCCGAGGTCGAAAGCGACGGTATAGTTTTGCCCGGCGACCGTGGTGAAAGTTTGGGAAATGACTCCGTCGGGGAGCAGGTTCGCACTGTTGAATCCGGCCACATTGACCCCTTCTGGCGGAGCGTAGGCAGCTCCGCTTTCGATGGTTAGGCTTCCAGTGAAGGTCCAGCCAGTGAAATAGGATTCAAAGCCACCGTTGACCAAGCCAGCATAGGTCTGGTTGATCGTGATGGAGACCGTTGCGGCGTTCGAACTGACAAGGCCGTCATTGGCACGGTAGGTGAATGAATCAGAGCCCGAGTATCCGTTGGTGGGCGTGTAGGTGAAGCCGCCGTTGGCATTCAGCGTGACGCTGCCATGGCTGGGGCCGGTGGCGATGATGGCGGTGAGCGGATTCAGATCGGCGTCCGTGTCATTGGCGAGAAC
>CAMBPB010000131.1 GCA_945869465.1 Prosthecobacter debontii | reverse complement strand
AAGCCGGTGTTCCGCCACGGAATTGGCAAAAGTCAACGGACTGCAACTTTCCTCGATCATTCGTCCGGGCCAGAAACTCAAGCTTCCCGGTTCGGCGGTGGCCAAAACGAACCCAGTCCCCGCCGACACCGCGCAGGCTGCGGCTCCTTCTCAAACGCCTGCCCTAGGGCAGACTCACAAAATCCAAGAGGGTGAGACCTACTCCAGTATTTCCCGGAAACACAAGGTTTCCGTCGAGTCTCTAATCGCCGCCAATCCGGGAGTGAGGCCCACCGAGCTTCGTTCCGGCCAAGTGATTCGCCTGTCGCCCGGCGAAAACTCGGCCACCGTTGCGCCCCTTGCCCTGGCCACGCCGGCTGAACGATCGGCACCGCTGGCCGCGGCTGCGCCGCCACCCCGCACGGCGGTTCCCTTCACTCCGTTTGCGACGAAACGTCCTGCGGTTCCGACTCCGTCGACCTCCGCCAACCGTCCCGCCGCGCCTGAGAAGGCCCCGGAAATTCCGGCGGAAAACGCCTCCCACGAGGAAACCCTTTCCCCCAACCCCGAACAGAAGATCCGTGCCGTCACCATCAAGGGCGAGATGACATACGGTGAATTTGCCGCTAGCCACGGCACTGACACCGGTCGTCTCAACGACCTCAACGGCTTGGATCTCACGAATGCAACCGTTCTGGCCAAAGGATCGGAACTCTACATACCTGCCCAGCCATAAGCGACTTGGTTTTCCCAACCATTCAGAGCGAAGAAAACCCGTCCGGCCTCAGGGCCGGGCGGGTTTTACGTGGGCCAGGATGACGTCTGGATTGGGTCTGGCCGTGGACGCTCGGCTGGAGTCAGCGGCCGGGTGGAAATCACCCGGGTATTTCCTTCAAACGGTTGCGGGGGCGGACTTTCCAGCGCCGGAGAATGACCGCTTTTCTGGTGGCTGATGGTGACCGGCGTGCCGAGGTTGACGGTTTCAAACAGGATCGGCACAAACTCTTTGGGCAGACGAATGCAGCCGTGGGATGCGGGTTTGCCGGGTTCCGGAATATAGCCCCCATGCATGCCGATGCCATACGAGGTGATTCGCATCCAGTATGGCATCGGAGCGGCGACGTAGATCATCCCCGCGGGCACCCGGTCGCTCGATTTTGCGTCGTCGTCCACGATATTGCCGAACTCGTCTTCGATCCAGCCGTAGCGGTTCGAATACTTGTCCTCGATTTTTTCGGTGATCGTGTAAGTCCCTGCGGCGGTGCTATGGCCTTCCTTGCCGGTGGCGACGTAACACCAGCCGATTTCCCGCCCGCCCCGCTCGATTTGCGCGATCTGATCGGGAATGCTGATGCGGATGGAAACCTTACCCGGTCCACCATCGTCGTACCATTGATAGAGCACCCGCTGCGCCTGCCGCGGCGGGGATGCGGGGCCGCCGATCCCGCACGAGGCGCAACCGAACGCGAGGGCTAGGCTGGCAAGCCCGCTCAGACAAGCAAATGGGACGTTCATGATTCTCTGCGATTGGGGGTGTCGGGGAAAAATCGCGCGTCTGCCTCACGCCGTTCGCCAAGTTTTTAGTCCGGGATCACCAACCGGTCAAGGCCTCGCGGCTTGGTAATTCCACGCGAGCGCTCCCCGGCCTTGCGTTCAACGGCACATTCGCCTACCCAGACCCCGCATGATTCGATTTTCAATCTTTGGCATCCCAGTTGAAATCCAACCGTTTTTCTGGGTGGTTTCCGCAATGATGGGTGGCGCGCTGCGAGCGAATTCGCCGGAGGCCATCCTGGCGGCGGCTCTGTTCATGCTCGCCGCTTTCGTTTCCATTCTCATCCATGAACTCGGCCATGCCATCACCGGCCTCAGACTCGGCGGCGGCCGCGCGGCCATTGCTCTCACTCCGTTCGGCGGTCTCGCCTTCAACCAAGGGTGCAGGTTCGATCGCACGCAGCGATTCTGGATGATCGCCGCCGGTCCGGGAGCGGGGTTCGCGTTTTTCGTGCTCCTCGTCGCGGTGTTGTGCCTGCTCTTCGACAGTTCCGATGTGCTCGGCCTGGTCGGAGGAATCCTCTTTGACATCCCGTTCGATTTCAGATCGTCGGAACTGCTGTCTCTTCTTCGGGAGAAACCCTTTGTTTATCTGGTTCTCAATCATCTGCTGTGGATCAACTTCTGGTGGGGCATCATCAATTTGCTTCCCGTGCTGCCCTTGGACGGAGGACAGATCGCCGATCTTTTTGTTAGGCCCCAGCGCAGGGTGTTTCTTCTCGGCGTGATCGCCGCTGGTGCCATGGCAGTGCTCGGGTTTCTCTGGCTTCACTCCCTGTATGTGGCGGTCCTCTTCGGATACCTCGCGTGGCGGAACTATCAGAACATGCGGGAGGTCCGCTGGCCGTGAACTCCACCACCGCCTCACCAAAACAGCAGCCGCAGCCCGGCGAGCGCGGAAAAACCCACAATCATCCATTCGAAAGCGGCCTGCGGCACATGCCGGATCAACCACTTCCCGCCGAAGATCCCGAGCACCACACCGGGCAGCAGGCGGGCGTTTTCCATTAGACTCTCCGAGGTGATCAGCGCCAGCCGCGCGTTGAGCGGCACCTTGATCAGGTTGATCAACAGGAAAAACCTCGCGCCAATCCCGATGAGCTCCATCTTGGGAACCTTGCGGGCTGTTAGGTAAAGCTGGATCACCGGCCCCGCGGCATTGGCCAGCATCGTCGCGAAGCCGCCCAAAACCCCGGCCCCCAAGCCAAAGCCCCGCGACTTCACACACCGCTGGAAAACCTCCGGCCGCCACTGCCGGGACACTTGCAAGGCCACCATCAGCAACACGCAGGCACCGATCACCCGCCGCGCCGCGTCATCCGGTATCCATCCCAGCATCCACCAGCCGATTCCTAACCCCGCCAGCGACGGTCCTAACAATCGCCACACCGGCCGCCACGATCCATGTTTGAGAAACGCCGGATAGGCCATCAGGTCCGCCGCGATCAACAACGGCAGTGCCAGGCCCACCGAAGCCTTCGCTCCATACAAATCCGCCAACAGGAACACCGATACTATCGAGATGCCGCTGAATCCCGCCTTCGACAAACCGATGCAAAACGCCGCCAACAACGCCAGAAGGTAAAATGACGACATTGCTCCGCGAACCATCCGCGAATCGACCCGCCCATCAAGAACAAACCCGCTTCCCATCCTTTTCAAATCCCCACCTCGATGTCCATCATGGCGCATGTCCGTCCTCGCGAGGATTCTCCGCCACACGTATCGCTTTCCGCTGCTCAGCACGCTCTCGCTGCTGCTGGCGGTGACATGCACGGCGCTCGTGCTGGTGCTGCCCGGCGTGACGCTGCGATTTATCGACGTGATCATGGCAAAACACCGGCCCGATCTCATCCTGTCCACCGCCGCCCTCGGCATTGGCGCGATTCTTGCCCGCCAGTTCCTGTTCACCTTGCGCAGCTATCTCAACAACGGACTCGAACTGAAACTCACCCACCTCGTCCGCGTCGAACTCTACGCCAAACTCCAGCGACTGCCGGTGAAGTGGTTCGATTCCAATGCCTCGGGTGAAATCATGTCGCGCGTGGCCGACGATGTTCCCGCCATGGACCGCGTCATGATCGAAGGCGTGGACCAGGCGCTCGCGGCATTGCTGCAGTTTCTCATCGTCATGGGTTTCATGCTCTATCACTCGTGGGAACTCACGCTGGTGACTCTTCTTCCGCTGCCTTTCATCGGCCTGATCGCCTCGTGGTGGGCGCGCCGCTCGGAACCGATGTGGCGGGCTTCGTCGGAAGCTTCGTCCGCCCTCAACGCCATCCTTCACGACAACCTCTCCGGCATCCGCCAAATCAAAGCCTACACCGTGGAACCCAAAGCCCTCGCTACCTTCGACAAGGCCTCGCGCAAAGTCGGCGAAAAACATCTGACGGTCATGCGCGGCCAGGCGATTGTTTGGCCCGCGGTTTCCTTCATCGCGGAATCCGGCATCATCCTGATGGTGGCCTTCGGCGCACACTGGGCGCTCACCGGCAAACTCACGCCGGGCGTGGTCATTTCGTTCCTGGTGGCATGGGGTTTTCTGTTCGATCCGATCTCGCGCATCAACCCGCTTTCCCAAATCTTCACGCGCGGCATCGTGGCTGCCAAGCGAGTGTTTCAAATCATCGATACGCCGGATGAATCCCATCTAACCGAAGGCGAGCGGCCGGCAGTCTTTCACGGCCACGTGCGTTTTGAAAAGGTGTGCTTTCACTACGCCGGAGACGCCCCGGCGATCAGCGATCTCTCGCTTGAGGCCAAGCCGGGCGAAACCATCGCGCTCGTCGGCGCCACGGGTGCCGGCAAATCCACGGTGCTGAATCTTTTCACCCGGTTTTACGAGCCCACTGCCGGACGGATTCTCATCGATGGCATCCCGCTCGCCGACGTCTCAAAGGAATGGCTGCGCGACCAACTCGGCTACGTCACGCAGGAAACGTTCCTCTTCAACACCACGCTGCGCGAAAATCTCCTGCTCGCCAAACACGATGCCACCGAGGCTGAACTGTGGGCCGCGCTACAAGCCGCCAACGCCGCCGACTTCGTGCGCGCCAGTCCCGACGGCCTTGACACGCTGGCCGGCGAACGCGGCGGACGTTTTTCCGGCGGTGAAAAACAACGGCTCTCGATCGCCCGCGCCCTGCTCAAGAACCCGCCTCTCCTGCTGCTCGATGAAGCAACATCAGCACTCGACAACCGCACCGAACGTCTCGTGCAGCAGGCCCTTGAAAATCTCCGCGCCGACCGCACTTGTTTTGTCATTGCCCACCGGCTTTCCACCGTGCAGCAAGCGGATCGCATCTGCGTGCTTGATCATGGCCGCCTCATCGAAGAAGGCTCCCACGCGGAGTTGATCGCCCGCAACGGCGCTTACGCGAGACTTTGTGAGGCCAGCTTTGCATTAGATCCTAGACCTCCCGCGTGAACTCGTCCATAGTTCACACGGTTGTCTTGAAACCACCATCCCTCTCCCATGGAAACACTCGTCCGAATTCCCGAATCCGCTCCACCATCCACCTTGTTGGAGGTGCTTGCATCACTCCGCAAGGAACATCTCGACCCGCGCCACGAAGCCAAGGCATGGGGCGATTGGATCTACCTCGAATGTTATAACACGGTCATCAGTATCGATTCCAACCACGGCCTCAGCACTGCCGCGACCATTGAACACGGCGATGGCGAGGAGGACGGAGAACCGGTAGAATCGATTCTGCGGGCCTTCGGACGCCTCGGTTGGTGCGGCTTCGATAACGACGGGGAATTCCCGTTAGGTTGAGCCTTCGCGTGCCCTAAGGAGTTTGGAGGTCCCGTCTAAGGTTTCGGGATGCCCCATCATCGATCTAACAATCCACGCGATCCCGAAAAACGCCGGGCCGGGCAGTTTGCAGAAACGATCCTATCATTTGTCCGTGACCTAGTGAACTTCCGTGTTTTCTTGAACTTCCGGTTGGTCCCGCAAAGGTAGCCGCCTGCTGCATTTCACCATCAACATTTCACCATGAAACTTTTCCGACTGCTTGGGGTGCTTTTGGTGTTGAGCGGGGCGGCGGGGAAGGTTGCCGGGCACCAGGTCGAGACCGTGGAATTCGAGTTTCAGCAAACCGCGGGAAAATGGCGGTTGCTTGGGGAAATGGACATCGCCTACATGCTGCCCGAAACGCGCAAGGTGCCCGGGGGACAACCGCTGAGCCGCGAAGGGGTGATGAAAGCCCCGCCGGAGGAACTGGCACGCATCCGCCGGGAGACCGAAAACACGCTTCGGAGTTTGCTGCGCCTGACGTATGCCGGAAAGGACATCGGGTGGAGGATCGAGTTTCCCGATTTCGATAAACAGCCCTTCGTATTGCCCGAGGAAGACGCGGACTGGGCGCTTCTATCGACGCGGCTGGTGATGGATGCCCAACCCGGTCCCGGCGAACTGAGGGTGCATTGGAGTGGCGAGGAGGAATCCGAACTGATCATCCTGACCGAAGACAGCGAGGCGGGGGAAATCATCAGCGTGCAGCCTGGTGGCGAAATCCTGCTGCTCAACGTCGCCGCTTCGGGTGTCGCCACGGCTGCGTCGCAATCAGCCACGGGCGGCTGGGTTTACAGCGGATTTCGCCACGTTCTGCCGCTCGGGCTCGATCACATGCTGTTCATCCTTGGCTTGTTCCTGATGGTGCCGAAGTGGAAACCTTTGTTGACGCAGTCGTTGCTTTTCACCGTCGCGCATTCGACGACGCTGGCGATCGCGGTGTTAGGTTGGGTGGTCCTGCCGGGGAGAATTGTCGAGATCCTCATCGCTTTCAGCATCGCATTCATCGGTGTCGAAAACCTGTGGTCGCACAAGGTTGGCAAACTGCGGTATAGCCTCGTGTTCTGTTTTGGCCTCGTTCACGGGCTGGGCTTTGCAAGCGTGCTCGCGGAAAAACTGGAGGCGGTGCCGCCCGCCCGGCTGACGGGCCCCTTGCTCGGGTTCAATGTCGGTGTGGAGCTCGCGCAGCTTACGGTTCTAACGCTTGCATTTCTCGTGCTATGGCCGCTGAAACGCTGGACGCGGCAGGTGCAGACCGCTGGATCGGTGATGGTCGTGCTCGCGGGATGCGGATGGATGATGGAGCGGATGTTTTTCTCGTGAGAAAGCGCTTGCGGGTTTCAGGCATTCGCAACGGCTGGGACGGACAAGAACATCTCCTCGATGGCCCTGCCAGCGGTTAGAACGGCGAAGTCATCGTAGGGAACCTTCTCCACCGGCGGCCAGAAGACGCCTCCGGCGATGCGGCCCACGATCCATTCGGTGCAGGCGCGTGCGGCTTCGAGATCGGTGTTTGAAAAGTCCGCCCACTGGTGGATGGCGACATCGGCCTCGGTGGCTCCAAGGGTGAAATAGCAGGGCACCGGCACCGTGCCCTCCCGATTGGCGACCGCCACCGCGTAAAGCGGCAGCTGAAGGTTGGTCCAGCGGAAATCGACGGGTGTACCCTTGTCCGCGCCTGGATAGATCGCCGGGCTG
>CAMBPB010000130.1 GCA_945869465.1 Prosthecobacter debontii | reverse complement strand
AATGAGGTTGAGCATTTGCTTGAGGACGACCACATTGGCCCGGGTTGGTGTTGTGTTGTTCATTACGCCCTACCGAGTGGCAGGGATTTCAACTCAACACCAGCCCGCTTTTCCGCTCTCAGCTAGGCCTTCCCGTGGGACGGCAGTGTCATTGTTGTAAAGATCGTGGAGCGATTTGATGGGAACGAGGACTTCTGAAGCGGGCGGGTTGCCGACGATGGTAATCGTGGCTTTCCCTTCGGCAAACTCCGGGATAGCAGGCAGATGGTACTCGCGACCGTGTTGCTTCAGGGAGGCCGTCATGCGGTCGATGTCCACGGCACTCCACATCAGGAACATGGTGCGAACTTGGCCGGTGGTGTCGGAGAAATTCCGGATGCCGGCGAGCAGGGAGAAATCGGCGGATGACCAGAAGGTGACAGGTTCCATTTCAGCTCCCGGCCGATAGGTCACGAGTGACCGCGCCGGGGAATCCTTGGAACGATAGACCGTGGCCCCGAGGGAGACGGTCTTCGGTTGCGGATGTTCGGCGCGGTATGCGGCGAGACGTGCGCGGAAAGCGCTATCATCACCCGCCTGGATTGACGGCGCGGGTGCGGGCGGCGGAGGCAGCGGGATGGGTTTGATCCGCTGGATGGTGATCGTGCGGCCACCTTGCTCGTGGGTGGTGGTTGAGAGAATATTCCTTGCGGGAACGACGAAGTCGGGTTTCGGGGGCGTGGGAGGCGGCGGCGTGCCGTCGGGAACGTCACCAATAATCCGGGCGGTGGTGGGTTGGATTGGAACGGCCGCGGTGGAACCACTGGAATCGGCGATTGGCACATCTTCCGAACGAACAATCTCCGTGGTGATCACCATGGAGAAAAACACGACTGGAAATAATTTCATTTTGGACTGGCTACTGATAGACAGGTTCAAAACCAGTCGTCAACGTACAAAAATCTGCGTTCTGCCTCGGGACAAGCGGCAAATGCCTGAACTGCGTTGGATTTTCCATCACAATGATAGATCATGCGCAGCAATTGCGGCGAAATGCGACTTGCATCTGCTTGCCAGACATTGGAGTTGGAGTATTGCCCGCCCCGTCACCCCATCCACATCTCCAGATCCGCCATTGCCGCCCTGACGTTGCCCCTGGCCCCCTCCGCAATCTGGCGGGTGATTGAGATGGGAGCGGGCCGACTTGGAAGACAAACCTGCCATTGAGCATCAGCCGGGTGACGCCCTGCTCGTCCTTGCCCAGCGCGATCTTGCACATGCCGAAACAACTGGCCACCGAGTCCACGCCCTTGCCACCGGATTTCAGTGTAACCTGCAGGTCATACAAATGCGGCGATTCCGGCGACCACAGTTTCGGATTAGGAATGGCTAGCGTGAGTTCGGTGCCGGCGACGGCCTCCACCGTCCCGGTGCCGGCGGCCGTCAGGCGGAAGCAGTCGGCGTCCGTATCCGGCACGATCCACAACGAATCGATGATATCAAAGCTGAAATCGTCATACCCGCCGCGGTGGGTTCCGAGTTCCCTGCCATTGAGCGCACGCCGCACAGTGTCGCTGGTGAAATGCGATTCCCACCCACCAATGCAAGCCATCAGCGCCTCACGCCGGGCCCAGGCCGAGTTCCTCGCGGCAGTATCTGATGCTGCGTTCGATCTCGCCGAGTTGATAGGATTGTTCGGCCTCCGGACTAGGCGAGCGATGCGGTTCGACAGGTTTGCCCTTTTTGGATAGAGCGACGAACTTCTCCAGATCCTTGGCTCGCGCATTGGGCCAGGCGGTTCGGAAATCCTCCTGGAGAAAATTCATTTCCTTGGGAAATCCCGAGATGGTTTCAACATGCACCGCCACCCCGGGACACAACTCGGCAAACCGCTTGATATAGGTCTTCATATCCACGGTCCCCTCGCCCATCGCGGTCCATTGCACTGTCGCCCCCTTGGGCGTCTCCCAGATCGCCGAATCGCGGAGGCTCGACGTGGCCACATACGGCCCGAGGATTTCCAGGTTTTCCAGCGGATCCTCATAGGTCCAGGCCGCATTGCCGGAATCGATGTTGGCACCCACGAAATCCTTTCCCGCCGCCTCGATCAGCGTGACCAACTCCCACGCCTGCATGTCCCCCGCATGGTTCTCGACTGCGATTCTAACTCCCGCATCGAGAGCCTTGCTGCGCTGGGATTTCAACACCTTGACGGTGTCCGCGATGCGCGCTTCGATACCGCCCTCGGTTTTCCGATCATCACCCGATCCGAGAACCACCCGAAAGGCCGGCGAGCCTAACGCCTTAGCCATGCGGATGCCGAGCGCCAGATGTTCCTCCGCCGTGCCCCAGTCCGCTTTGAAGGACTTCGAAGTCGGGCAAATGCTCCAACTGCCGAGGACGATTTGAATCCCGTGGTCCGCTGCGCGCTTTCGAAGATCGCCGAGATACGCATCGCCGAAGTTTTTCCCGAACGGTGCGAAATCCGTGATGAACAGCGAGTCGGTCCGCAGCTTCGCCGCGTAATCGATCAATTGCCCGGCGTTCCACTTCATCGCGCGCACGGCGAAATTGTCAAAACCTAGTTTGATGTTGCGACGTGCCACGGCGGCAGGCGCGCTAGTTGTAAGGCCCACACCAGCCAAAGCCAGCGTTTTTGAAAAACTCCGACGAGACAGGACCAGGGATTTGGAATTCATGCGTCCCGGAGGTGTATCAGTGCCGCGGCGATTTTCAAAAGCTATTTCCGGTGCCGCCTCGCCAGGCTTCGCAATGTTTCACGCACACCGATCAGGTCGAGACCGGGAAGCCGTTTGCGGTGTGGCACGGGAGTCGTGGACGAGGCGCTCGCCGTCCTGGCAACAACGCGATTTCGGATTCTTGCAAGTTGGTCTGGATTTCCTACGCTGGCTCCCATGCGCCACATCGATCTCAATGCCGATCTCGGCGAAGGCGGTTCGCAAGATGCGGCGCTGATCGCTGTGGCGAGTTCCGCCAACGTTGCCTGCGGCGGCCACGCGGGCGATGCAACAACCATGCGTCATGCCATCGAGGCCGCACTCGGCTCCGGGGTGGCGATCGGTGCCCATCCGGGCTACGAAGATCCGCCGCATTTCGGCCGGCGGGCGCTGGACCTCGGGGCCACCGCGGTGGCGGATCTGGTCAGCCGCCAAATCGAGCGACTCGCCGTGCTGGCGGCCCGCGCCGGGGCGGAAATCCACCACGTGAAACCGCACGGAGCGCTCTACACACAAGCCGGTGGCAGCCCGGAACTCGCGGCGGCGATCGCTACCGGAGTGCGCCGCATCCTGCCCGGTTGCGGATTCTACGCTCCTCCGGGCGGTCCCCTTGCCGCTGCGGGGAGGGCTGCCGGTTTGTCCGTTCACGGCGAGGGTTTCATCGACCGCCGGTATCTGGAAGACGGCGCTTTAGTGCCGCGCGATGCGGCGGGTGCGGTGATCGAGGACCTCGAATCCGCCGTCGCCCAAGCCATGGAGATTGCCTGCAAACAACAGGTCCGCACCGTGGCGAACACGCGATTCCACCTGCCCGCAGCCACCCTGTGCGCGCATGGCGACGGAATCCACGCGCTTGCATTGCTCCAAACCTTGCGGCAACAACTCGAATCCGCCGGTTTCACTCTTCGCGCCCCATGAGTTCTGAGGGAAATCCCATCGCTCAGTGCCATGCGCGGGGCTCCGGGGAGGTGTTGGTTGTTCCCCATCACCGAGCCGATCCCCCCCCAAAAAAAGCACATCCGCCCCACCATCGAACCCGGCGACAAGTGGCGCGAGATGATGGCGCGCATCAACCGGAAGTGCCGTGGGAATTATGACAAATCAGGATTGCGGCAACAAGGTCTGATGGCGTGGCACGCCGTTCATCGCGGAGTCCAAGCCGAGCCTCTCGCACATCGACACCACCGCCCGCCCAAGCAGATCCACATCGCCACGGGCATCGTGGCGGCGGAGGCTGGTGTCGCGCAGACCGAGGCGTGACTTCACGTGATCGAGCGAATGGCCCGTGCCGCGGGTTTTTCCGAAGAGCATCTTGGAAATGTGGATGGAATCGATGCAGTCCACTTCGCGCGCCGGCAAACCGCCGCGGCGGCAGGTGGCGGCCAGAAACTTGGAGTCGAAACGCTTGCCGTTGTGGGCGATCAGCGTGGTTTCTCCCGCCCACTGCGAGAACCGGCACAAAACCTCCTCCGGTCGCGGCGCCCCGGCGACATGGGGGTTGCCTATGCCGGTGTAGCTCTCGATGAACGACGAAATCGACCGACGCGGCCGGGCGAAGCTGAAGAACGAGTCTTCGGCAATCAATCGGCCATCCTCAAAACGCACCGCCGCGATCTGGATGAACTCGTCCTCGTCCGGATCCAGCCCGGTGGTTTCCAAATCGTAGATCACGAACGAGCACTTGCTATGGAAGCCGTCCGTCCAGATGAAATCGTGCCCGCAATGGGAACACGCGACCCTTGTGCCAATGGCAGATTTCGGCCCGGTGAGGGTGATCTGGCAGGAGGAATTCGGGCAGGAGATTTGCATGCTATGCGGTTAAATCGGGAACGCGGCGGGCGCGGACAAAATCAATCTTGGTTTTTCCAAACCGAATCGGTCGGCGGGATCTCCAACATCCGGGTGATGTGTTTGGCGGTCAGTTCGCCCATCGTCTGGCAATCGCCGAAATCGTCGGTGCCATGCATGCGGTCGAGTTCCTTGGCAAGGGTGACGACATGTTCACGCGGGGCGATTTCCTCGCGCCGCATGATGCCTAGCAGGGCACGCAACCGGCCGCTCTCGACCTTGGCGCGGCGGGCCATCTGGGCATGTTCCTCGGCCACGTATTGGTCGATGCTCTTGCGGTTGAGCACCTCGAAGGCAAGCCGGGTGACGGCGCGGTTGGAATTGAAGCGGAAGGCCAGATAGATATTGCCCTTGCCCTCGTAGGACTGCTGGTCGAAATCAATGGTCCGCACCCGGTATTGCACTTCCTCGAAGTCCGGGGTGATGTCCACCACGTAGTTGACGCTGCGCATGTCTCCTAACAACCTAATGAAGGTGCGCTCGTTGAACTTGGTGAACTCCTTGGCGATGCGGACCTTGTTGAGTCCGGGCTGGCCGAGGTATTCGCGGAGGAACACGTCTCCCGGCACGCCGGCGATGTGTTCCTCGATGAGGGTGTTGCCATTGACCAGATAGTTGATCCGGTTCGGCGAGAGGATGTGTTCGAGTTCCAAGCCGTAGATGCGCGAAGCGTCCGCATGTTTGACGTAGAAATAGTCCGAGTTGTCGTTGAACAGGTTGGTGATGCGGATGCGGAAGGGACGCGAGTTTCCAAAGTCCCCGAAATCGATGCGGTCCACCAGCAGATGCTCGTGCTGTTGGGCGTCGCGGCCGAGTTTGAGTTCGGTGTAGATCGCGGTGAGGCGCGGCCGGAGTTCGGCGAAGACATCGGGCGGATACATCACGGTGAGCCAGAGCGTCTCGCGGCCGCGCGGGTCTTCGTAGGGGATGGCCCCGGAAAAGCGGAGGAGTTCGCTGTAAACTTGCGGAATTTCCCGCTGTCGGTCGAAGTGGTACAAATACTGCCGCAGAGCCTGGGAAACGGGGTAGCGGATTTTTCGCCGGGCGATCACGGGAGCGAGGGTAAGGGAAAGCGCGGCGGGATGCCAGCGCGGGTTTTCACGACTCTTTCGGAGTTTCAAACCCGAACCGAATGGGGCTTGTCACGCTAGCGAAGAAGGACCTCATCGTATCATTCAATCCGGTTTGAAACCCAAACCCAATGCCCGCCCTGGAAGCCATCTCGAATTTGCTGAGCGTTGATGACGAAGAAGCAATCCGAAAGCTGCTGATCATCGCGGCGAAAAGCCGGGGCTGGCATCCGGTGGCGGCCGAGACGCAACGACAAGGGTGCCGTCTTCTTGATTCCGGCATCAAGGCCGTCATTCTGGACCACCGACTGCCTGACGGAGACGGCCTTCAGTCGTTGGCAAAACTGCGTAAAAAGCGCCCGAACGGCCCCGTGATCATGCCACCGGGCTGAACGATGCCGAGACCGCGGTGCGAGCTCTAAGGGCCGGGGCGGATGACTACCTGACCAAGCCTTATGAATTGGAGCATCTTTTCAGGGTGATTCAGGACGCATTCCGGGTGCGCGGACAACGATCGGCAAGGCCGTAGCGGGTCGCCAAGGAAGCGGGGCTTTGATTGACGAAGACCGACATGCCGAGGGGATGACGATTCCCAAGCAGGCGCTTGAGGGCTCGCTGACACAATTCCACCAGCCGGGCACCCGCCTGCACCGCAAGCTCGGCCGAGGTGGGTGGCGATTGATGCAGGAAATGCGCGTCATGTTCCACCGATGCCTCCTCGCGTTGGATGGAGTGGAGCAACGCCTCGATTTTTTTCATCCGGACGGAATCCGGTTCCTCCATGCCCAGAGCCTCGGCGAGGTTCCGCTTGAGCGCTTTCTCCTCGATTTTGAGGGCGTCGAAGCGGCGCTTGAGTTCGTGCGCCGCAGGCTGGCCAATCTCTGCGATCTCCAACTCGAGGTTTTGGAGATTGGCTTCCGCTTGTGCGACTTCCCGCGCGAGCGCCGACATGTCTTCCGGAGTGCGTTTCATGGCTACCAGAGTTTTTCCACGTGAAATGTAGCTGAAAAGGCAAAGCAACGCCATGTCTTTTTCCGGATCCTCACGCGCTTGGCTTGCGTCGCCACTTGCCCATGCCACACCCGGAGCATCACCGCTCCCGGCGTAGTGCTTGTGGCCAGAGCTACTGGCTAGGTTTTCTCTGTAAGACTCTTTCATTCTCGATTCCAAGCCGGTTGATCCCGACGCCTTGCCGAGGTATTTGGTGAAGCATTCGATCCGTGCGACCCGCAACGGACTCATCAAGCGGCAAAGGTCCAAGTAAAACCCCAGGGCGGTTGTCTGGTTAATTGATTTGTGGCGGGGGTGTTTTGAGGAGGCGCAAGGCGGCGTGGGGTTTGGCGCTGTGGTGGTGGAAGCCGGCGTTGAGGGTCTCGAAAACTTCCGCGTCGTGAAGCCGCAGGATGGCTCCCCTC
>CAMBPB010000129.1 GCA_945869465.1 Prosthecobacter debontii | reverse complement strand
GGAATGCTCGAACAGATAGATTTCCTCGTATTTGATGCTCCGCCACAGCCGCTCGATGAACACGTTGTCCATCCAGCGCCCGCGACCGTCCATGCTGATTTTTATACCGAGATCCAACAGGCGACCGGTCCATTCGGTCGAGGTGAACTGGCAGCCCTGGTCGGTGTTGAAAATTTCAGGGACGCGGCCAGTGGCGGTCAGCGCGTTTTCTAAGGCTTCCAGACAGAGACCGGTTTCCATGGTGTTGGAAATGGCCCAGCCCAGCACCTTGCGCGAATACCAGTCCATCACGGCGCACAGGTAGGCGTGGCCGCCTGGCATCGGCACGTAGGTGATGTCGGTGCACCAGACTTGGTCGGGTCTTGCGATCGTCAGATCCCTCAGCAGGTAGGGATATTTGCGATGGCCGTTATCCGGGATGCTGGTGCGTGGCTTGCACCAGATCGCTTCGTGGCCGATCTCACGGCGCAGCCGCTGCACGCGCTTGCGGTTGATGTCCACGCAGTGATCGCGCTTGAGGACAGTCACCAATTTGCGGCTGCCGAGGCACGGATCGATCATGTAGATCTCGTCCAACAGTCGTTTAATGCGGATGTCTTCCGGATCCTCGGGCACAGCCTGATAGCTCACCGTCGAGCGGGCGACGGTGAGGAGTTCACATTGTTTTCTCATGCTCAGTTTGGGATGATTTTTTTCGACCAACTCGACACGCTCCCTCACAGACCGAGTTGTTTCGACTTTTTACGCAGGAAGTCCACCTCGACGGTCAGTTGCCCGATCTTGGCGTGCAATTCGTCGCGCTGGCGCTCGAAATCCTCGGCTTCGGCCTTCGCCCGGCCGGGTTCGAAAACCCCGCTGGCACCCGCGGTCATGGCTTTCTTCCAATCGGTAACCTGCATGGGATGGATGTCGAATTCCTTGGCGATCTGCTGGACGGTCTGGACGCCCTTGAGCGCTTCGAGCGCGACGCGGGCTTTAAATTCGGGTTCGTGTCTTCTTCGTTTTGCTTTCATTTTGTGTGGTTTAGGTTGGGTTCAAGACCCGCACCCGACCACCACAATCCAAGCTTAACCCCTGGCCCGAATTTCGGGGTCCGCCTCAAAGCCTTCGCCGAAATCGCCGAGTGGACCCAGGATGTGCTCGATGTGCCCTTGGCCGCCCGCCGACTCGCGGCCCGCGGACGTCTGGCCCTCCTGCTCGCCGGCATGCCGGACAAATGGCAGAGCGTGTTCCTCACGCCCGCCCCCTGGCCGCCGGCTTTCACCGCCGCGATGAGAAAGTCCTATCTCGCGGCCGGTCCGCGATTCGCCGCCCTGACGATGGTGCCCAAACCGCTCGAACTCAACGCCATTGGCAGCGGCGCGGCGCAGTGGTGGGAAACCATGGATCGCAAGCCCATCGTCCGCATCATGTTCACCAGCGTGCTTCTAACCATCACCGCCCTCGCCGCCTGGTATTTCTTCCTGAAATGATGGACCCGCCCGATCTATCACCCCCCGGTTCCGGCCCAGCGTTATGCCGCGGCGTTCCCACCTTTCTCCGGCGGACCCTCTTCTTCGGCAGCGTGCTCATCGTGAACCTCGCCGCCAGCCTGTGGCTCGCCGACTTGTTCTGGCGCATGGGTTTCCAGAAGGCCCACTATCCCCTGTTAGTCATTTTCGTCCTGCTCAACGGCCTACTCACGCTCGGTTCGTTCCACGCCATCTTCGGCGCTTTCGATATCTTCGTGGCCCGCAAACGCTCGGTCCGCATCACCCGGCTAGCCGAGGGCAGGACCGGTCCATTAGAAAAGCGCCACGCGGTCGTCATGCCGGTTTACAACGAAGACAGCATCCGCGTTTGCGCCCGCATCGAGGCGATCTATCAATCCATCAAGGCCACCGGGCACCTCGAATCCTTCGATTTTTTCATCCTCAGCGACACCCGCGATCTCGACCTATGGGTGCTCGAGGAAACCGCGTGGACCAATCTCTGCCGCCGCCTCGGGGGTTTCGGACGCATCTACTATCGCCGTCGTAAAACCAATGAAAACCGCAAGGCGGGCAACATCGGCGACTTCGTTCGCACTTGGGGCGGAGGTTACGAGGCGATGCTGGTACTCGATGCGGACAGTCTGATGGACGGCGCCGAGATTGTGAAAATGGCCCGCGTGATGGAGGCCTACCCGCGGCTCGGGATTTTGCAGACTCCGCCGAAGCTGATCCGCGGCGCGTCGGTTTTCACCCGGCTCCAACAGTTCGCGATGCGCCTCTACGGCCCGCTGTTCATCCGCGGCCTCAACTACTGGCAACTCGGCGGCGGGAGCTATTGGGGCCACAACGCGCTCATCCGCCTCAAGCCGTTCTCCGAATACTGCGAGCTTCCCGCACTGCCGGGCCGCGAACCGTTCGGCGGGCGCATCCTCAGCCACGATTTCGTCGAAGCCGCGCTGATGGTCGCCGAGGGCTGGGAAGTCTGGCTCGCCTGGGACATCGAGGGCACTTACGAGGAAGCCCCGCCCACCCTGATGGACCACCTCATCCGCGACCGCCGCTGGTGCCAGGGAAACCTCCAGCACCTGTGGCTCATCTTCGCCCGCAAGCTCCCGTTTTCGGTGCGCATGCACCTCTTCATGGGCATCATGGCCTATCTCGGCAGCCCACTGTGGTTCCTGTTTTTGCTGTTAGGCACCTGGATCGCCTGGGAGCGCTTCTCCAGCGATTTGAGCCAGCTTCCTTTCGAAAGTTATGTGGAGCGCTGGTTCGGCTTCAATGGCATCGAACAAAGCCTTGTCCTAACAGGATTGATTTTCCTGCTGCTGTTTCTGCCCAAGATCCTCGCCGTCATTGGCGCGGTGTTCACCGCGGGTATCCGCCGCTCCTTCGGCGGCCTGTTGCCCATCCTCGCGGGAACCCTGCTGGAAACCCTCGTTTCGATGCTGCTCGCTCCGTGCATCATGGCCGCCCACTCCGTCATGGTGATGAGCATCATCCTCGGCCGCGCCGTCGGCTGGGGCAGCCAAAACCGCGAGACCGATGGCACCGCGTGGGGCGATGCCATGCGTTTCCACGCGTTTCCCACCCTGCTCGGTGTGGTGTGGACCGTCGCGGCCATGGAAATCAGCCACACCTTCGCCGCATGGATGGCGCCCATTCTGCTAGGCCTGCTGCTCTCCGCGCCGGTCTCGGTCTGGACCAGCCGCTCGCGTTACGGCAAGGCACTCGCCAGGCACAAGATCCTCGCCACCCCCGAGGAACTCAACCCGCCGGAGGTCATCCGCCTCGCCGATCAAGCGAATGCCGCCATCGATCCCGCGCTTGATGCCTCGGTCAACGACCGCCGGGGAGTTGTCGCCGCCGTGGTCGATCCCTACGTCAACGGCGTGCACGTTTCGCTGTTGGAACACACGGAGCTCACCGCTGCCGGCGAAGCGCTCGCCGAGCGCTGTCTTACTGCTGGACCGGCCGCCCTTTCGAAAAACGAACTCGCCGAGTTACTCTACCTTGCCCCGGCGATGCTGATGATGCACCGTGCGGTGTGGCTGCGTTCCGCGGAGGGCATTCATTCCGTCTGGTCCCATGCCGTCGAAAGCTACCGTCGCCGCCGCGAACCCCTTCCCGCAGAACCCAGTTAACCCGAAAACCGCCGATGCTCCAGATTAACCCGGATCTCACCGACCTCGTCGCGGATGCCGCAGCGGGGCTCCTCGCCCGCCTCCAATCCAAGGCCACCATCACCGCCGCCGCCCCCGGCCGCGTCAACCTGATCGGCGAGCACATTGACTACTGCGATGGATTTGTGATGCCCTTCGCGATCGATCGCTACATCGTCATCGGCGGCTGTGCCAACGGCAGGTCCCAGGCCCGCATCGCCACTGCTCTCGGCGACGAAATTGTCGTTCTCGATCTCTCAAAACCCCAGCAAGTCGCGGAACCGAAGTGGGCCAACTACATTCGCGGCGTCATCCGCGGGTTTCAGGATCGCGGTCACCACATCCCGGGCTTCGACGCCTTCATCCTCTCATCAGTGCCCGGCGGTGCCGGTTTGTCATCCTCCGCGGCGCTGGAACTGGCCACCGCCACTTTTCTCGAAGGCTTGCTGGACACCCGGCTCGAGACCCGGGAAAAAGCGCTGCTCTGCCAGAAAGCCGAACACGATTTCGCCCACGTGCCGTGCGGCATTATGGACCAGTTCGCCTCCGCCTTCGGCAAGACCAACCGCCTCGTGCTCATCGATTGCCGCACCGGCGAGCCGGAACTCGTGCCCTTCGAAAACCCGGATCTCACCGTGCTCATTTCCAACACCATGGTGCATCACGAACTCTCGGACGGCGGCTACGCGGCGCGCCGTAAAAACACCGAAGTCGGCCTCGCACGGCTCGGCAAAGCTTCATGGCGCGACGTCACCTCCGCCGATGTGCAGGGCAATTGGGAGAAACTCGGCGATCCCATCAACCGCCGCTCCCGCCACGTCGTCGGGGAAATTTCCCGCACCATCGCCGCCGCTGCCGCGCTCGCCAGAAACGACTTTGAAGCGCTCGGTCCGCTGATGGCCGCCAGCCACGATTCGCTGCGCGACGACTTCGAAGTGTCCTGTAAAGAACTCGATATCATGGTCGAAATCGGCCGCAAAATCGGCCGCCACGGCGGGGTCATCGGCGCCCGCATGACCGGTGGCGGCTTCGGCGGCTCCACCGTCACGCTCTGTGAATCGCGCAAGGCATCACAAATCGCCACCACCCTCGCCGCGGAATACGAGAAGGCGACCGGCATCAAACCGCAGATCTTCGCCTCCCGGCCCTCGCAGGGCGCCCATCTGGTGGACTGAGTTAGGAGAACATTGGATGCGCATGGGACTCAGTGCTTGCTGGGAAGCCGCAGGACTCTTAGATCGGGAATGGTGTCAAAGTGTGGGTCGCGATGCACGAGGATGAGACCCGCCGCGTCTGCGACACCTGCGATGAGAGCATCGGCCAAGGGCAGACGACCAGGCGCGGCATTTCGCAAACGGATCGCTGCAAGGCAGGATTCGGCGTTCACGGGAAGGAGGGTGGTCAGGCTGACGGTGTATTGCAGGAAGACACTTTCCCGCTCTTCCACCTCGGAAACCAGCTCGCGTAATCTTGTATCGAGCTCGACCCAGGAAGGAGCCGCTAGGGCAATGACGCCAGGGCCTTGGGCAAGTAGGCCTTCCACTTCGTCCGCCCCGGTTTCATCCAGGTAATGGGCAAGAATGGCGGAGGTATCGAGTAAATGGGTCATTTGAGGTGGATCGAGCGGATGGATTCGTCAGCCGATCGCTCCGCGAGCAAGGCGGCGCTTGGGTCTTGTCCCGGTTTGAGGAATCGTTTGCCGGCTCCGCGCAGGCTGGCCGCGATGACGGATGGCTCTGGCAGGACGATGCAGCGGATTTCATCGGACTTGGAAGTTAGCTGCCAGTCGATTCTGGATCCGCTCTTGAGGCCGATGTGATTGGCGATCGCTGCCGGGATGGTGATTTGATTCTTCCCTGTGACTGTTGTAATCATGGGGATTGCATATTCCATGACGATCGATCAATCAAGGAAAACCAGGATTCCATGCCATCCAATCGAGGCACCACGGCGGTTTGGCGCAAGGGGGAATCGGAGTCGCGGGTGTCAACGCGTGGCGATTTCGACTACAAAAAAAAAGAGGGGACACGCATGTCCCCTCTCCTGATTGACTAACGGACGGTTCAGGCGGTGGCGGCGTCCTCGTCGTCTTCGATGCGTTCGCGCACGTGGACGACGGGTTCGGGTTCCTCGACGGTGAACTCAAATTCCGAATCTCGGTGGCACGGGAAACCGGTGCCGGCCGGGATCAGGTGACCCATGATGACGTTTTCCTTGAAGCCGGTGAGGTAATCGACTTTGCCCAACGTGGCGGCTTCGGTGAGGACGCGGGTGGTGTCCTGGAAAGAAGCGGCGGAGATGAACGATTCGGTTTCCAACGAAGCCTTGGTGATCCCGAGAAGGACCGGTTCGGCTTCGGCCGGCTTACCGCCGTTGGCGACGATCGCGGCGTTGACGCGCTTGAAGTTGGTGCGGTCGATTTGATCGCCCCACAGCCATTGCTCGGCATCGCCGGGATCGGTGATTTTCACCTTGCGGAGCATTTGGCGGATGATGACTTCGATGTGCTTGTCGTTGATTTCCACGCCTTGGACGCGGTAAACGGACTGCACTTCGTTGACGAGGTGTTCCTGGAGTTCCTGGGCGCCGCAAGCATCTAGCAAGTCTTCCGGAGACACGGGGCCTTCGGTGATTTGATCGCCGCGTTTCACCTTGTCACCATCGGTGACGATGATGTGCTTGCCCATCGGGACCAAGTGGTCCACCTGCTCGCCGGTTTCGGCGTGGGTGACCACGACACGCTTCTTGCCGCGGACGTTGGTTCCGAACGAAACCTCGCCTTCAATCTTGGAGATGACGCAGGAATCCTTGGGTTTGCGGGCCTCGAAAAGCTCGGCAACCCGCGGCAGACCGCCGGTGATGTCCTTGGTGCGGGCGACCTTGCGCGGAGTCTTGGCAAGCTGGATACCGCCGGTGACGATTTGGCCTTCCTTGACGGAAAGGTGGGCGCCGACCGGAATCGAGTAGCTGGCTTTCACTTCCTTGGTCTTTTCATCCATGATGACGACCTGCGGGTGGAGGTCTTCCTTGTGCTCGGTCACGACCATGCCCTTTTTGCCGGTTTCCTTGTCCGTTTCGTTCGTCACGGTGATGCCCGAGATCATGTCGCGGAACTCGACCCTGCCGCCCTTTTCGGTGAGGATCGGCACGTTGTAAGGATCCCAGGTGACGACGGTGTCACCCTTCTTCACGTCCTCACCGTCCTTGATAGAAACGATCGAGCCGATGACGATGATATGGCTTTCGAGTTCGAGGCCGGCCTTGTCGCGAATGGAAACCGAACCGTTTTTGTTGAGCACGACCCAGGTGCCGTCGGCGGCCTGCACGGTGCGCAGGTCCTTGTAAACGAGGCGGCCGGTGTTTTTCACCTTGATGATCGGCTGCTTGAACGTGGCCGCGGCCACCCCACCGACGTGGAAGGTCCGCATGGTGAGCTGGGTGCCGGGCTCGCCGATCGATTGGGCGGCGATGATGCCGACCGCTTCGCCGA
>CAMBPB010000128.1 GCA_945869465.1 Prosthecobacter debontii | reverse complement strand
GACATCATCATCGACGGCGGCAACTCGCTCTACACCGACACCGAGCGCCGCGACAAGTGGCTCGGCGATCTTGGTTTCCGCTTCGTCGGTGCCGGTGTGTCCGGCGGTGAGGAAGGCGCCCGCAAAGGCCCCGCCATCATGCCCGGCGGACCGGCCTCCACCTGGACCGTGATGAAGCCGATCTTTGAATCCATCGCCGCCCACGTCGATGGCGAACCTTGCGTCGTGCACATCGGTCCCGGCGGTGCCGGCCACTATGTGAAGATGATCCACAACGGCATCGAATACGGCGACATGCAGCTCATCTGCGAGGCTTATAACATTTTCAAAGCCGCCGGTTTCACCGCTGCCGAACTCGCCACCGTCTTCACCGATTGGAACAACGGCGATCTCGAAAGTTATCTCATCCAGATCACCGCCGAGATCTTCAAACAAACCGATCTGGAAACCGGCCAACCGCTCGTTGAAATGATCCTCGACACCGCCGGCCAGAAAGGCACCGGCAAATGGACGATCATGAACGCGGTAGAAAACTCGGTGGTCATCTCGACCATCAACGCCGCCGTGGAAGCGCGCATCCTGTCCTCAATGAAGGACAAACGCGTCGCCGCCAGCAAGGAGCTGCGAGGCCCGAAGGCGGAGATTTCCGCAGACAAGGCGGCGCTGGTCAAACAGGTGCATGACGCGCTGTTCGCCTCGAAAATCATCTCCTACGCCCAGGGTCTTGACCTCATCACTTCGATGAGCGCCGAAAAGGGCTGGAACCTCGATCTAGCGAAAATCGCCGCCATTTGGCGCGGCGGTTGCATCATCCGCGCCCGTTTCCTCAAGCACATCACCGCCTCCTACCGCGCCGATCCGGGCCTCACTAACCTGATGCTCGCTCCGTTCTTCAAGGACCTGCTCAACGGATTCCAACAGAACTGGCGCGAGGTCATCTCCATGGCCACCCTCGCCGGCATCCCGGTGCCCGCCTTCAGCGCCTCGCTCGGTTATTACGACAGCTATCGTAGCGCCGTCCTGCCCGCCAACTTGCTGCAGGCCCAGCGCGATTTCTTCGGCGCCCATACCTACGAGCGCACCGACAAGCCCCGCGGCGAAATGTTCCACACCGACTGGCCGGAAGTCATCGGCTAAGGCAAGCAGTGTTGGAGCAAGGAGTGTTGGCGTCCGGCCAACATTCTTCCTCTTCCATCAAACGGTCGGGAGTAATCCCGGCCGTTTTTTTGGTTGGCGGAATGTTTCTCCGCGGTTGTCTGAAAATATCAATGGCAGGGATCGACCTCCGGGCGGTCCGTGAGAATGGCTCGGGAAGGATGGACCACGGAACCACTTTCCCGCCTCGCATGGACTGCCTCATTCCCATCTCATGCGCCGAACCGGATGCGGAGGACGGTCCCTGCCGTATTTCAGACGGCCTCGCGATTTTCCCGCAACCCCTTTTTTTTTCCGCAAACTCTTGCCAGTCCCGGAGCGGTGGTTTAAGCCCCAAGCCTATGGAAAATTATCGTGTGCTGGTTTCGGACCCGATCTCGGAAAAGGGCGTGGATGCCCTGCGCAACGCCCCGGGGATCGCCGTGGATGTGAACACCGGCCTCAAGCTGGATGAACTCCTCAAGATCATCGGCGACTATCACGGTCTGGTCGTGCGTTCCCAGACCAAGGTCACGCCCGAAGTATTCGCTGCGGCGAAAAACCTCAAGGTCATCGGCCGCGCCGGTGTCGGTGTGGACAACATCGACCGCTCGGCCGCCACCGACCACGGCGTGGTGGTGATGAATACCCCGAGTGGCAACACGATTTCCACCGCCGAGCACGCCTTCACCCTGATGCTCTCGCTGGCCCGCAACATCCCGCAGGCCCACGCCTCGATGATCGCCGGAAAATGGGACCGCAAGTCCTTCGAAGGCGTGGAACTCCATGGCAAGCGCCTCGCCATCCTCGGCATGGGACGCATCGGCACCGAGTTCGCCAAGCGCGCCCAGGCTTTCGGCATGACGGTGGCCGCCTTCGATCCCTTCCTCACCGCCGCGCGCGCCCAATCGCTCAAGGTGGATCTCGCCGAAAGCGCTGATGAAGCGCTCGCCGGCGCCGATGTCGTCACACTCCACATCCCGCTCACGCCGGAAACCCAGCACATCCTCAACGACAAGCGCCTGCGCCTGATGAATCCGGGCGCGCTGGTCGTCAATTGCGCCCGCGGCGGTCTCGTCGATGAAGCCGCCGCCAAGGCGTTGCTAGACTCCGGCCACCTCGCCGGCATTGCGCTGGATGTCTTCGAATCCGAGCCTCCCGCCGCGGATTTCCCGCTGTTTTCCGCGAAAAAATGCGTTTTCACTCCACACCTCGGAGCCTCCACTGCGGAAGCCCAGGAAAACGTCGGCATCGAAGTGGCCCAGCAGGTCCGCGACTACCTCGTCACCGGTGAGATCCGCAACGCGGTGAACATGCCCAACCTCGACAGCCGCACGCTCGAAAGCGTCGGCCCCTACCTCGATCTCGCCAACTCGCTCGGCAAGCTGCTCTCGAAAATCGCCCCCGCCCAGTGTGATGCCATCCGCGTTTCCTACCTCGGTGCGGTTTCCCAACTGGATACCGAGCTCATCACCCGCAAGACCCTGACCGGCTACCTCGCCGCCGCCCATGACGAGGCGCAGGTGAACCTAGTCAACGCCCCCGCCGTTGCCAAAGCGCTCGGTCTGCAAGTCACTGAATCCACCGTCGCACTCGCCACCAATTGCACCGAGTTGATCGAGGTTTCCGCCGTCAAAGGCGGCGAAGTCTGCACCGTCGCCGGCACCTTCTATGGCAAGTCCGCGCGCATCGTCCACATCGCCGGCCACAACGTGGAAACCAGCCCGCAGGGGAAATTCCTGTTCGTGGAAAACGATGACCGCCCGGGCATCGTCGGCACGATCGGCACGTCCCTCGGCGGAGCATCGGTGAACATCGCCAACATGGCGCTCAGCCGCACCGCTGATCACACCCGCGCCGTCACCGTGATCGAGGTGGACACCGAACCACCTGTGGCGCTGCTGGCAGAGCTGCGCGCCACCCCTGGCATCATTCGCGTCCTGAGCTTTGAACTCTGATCCCTTCCTAGCGCATTTCCGCCCGCCGAACAAAATTGCGAAAATTCCCGTTGCCAAGCCCGGACCGGGATCATTAACTTCTTTTGAGCATGAAAAAAATCTTCGTCATCGCTAGCGCGTTCGCTGCCCTCACCGGTTTCGTCTCGGCTGACATCCAGGCTCCTCCTGGATCCACTCACACGGCCTCCCGCAAGCTTGGGCGTGCGATCAGCAACATCCTCTACGGCTTCATTGAGATTCCGGAACAAATCGTCCGCAAAGACGAACAGTATGGCCGCAAGGCAGGCGTCACCTACGGCACCGTCGATGGAACCAGCCGCGCACTGCGTCGCTTCGGCTACGGTTTCTACGAACTCTTCACCTTCACCTGCCCCACCTATCGCGGCACGTTCAAACCGCCTTACGAACGTTGCGGTCAGGACAACCGGGTGGAAATGAATCCGCATGAGGGACTCTCCGAGTTCCCGCCCGAGCTCGGATTTGAAACGTCCTTCGACCATTCCCGCACTCAGAAATACTGATCTGCGCGGCTTCTGGCCTCACCTTCCAATCCCGCTGACTGCCCGTCCGTCCGCGGGATTTTTGTGGTCGCGTTCCACGCAAACCCTCCGCCGCAAGAGTAAGTAGTCCCTGCTTGCGCAGGACTCTTCGCCACCTATGGCAAATTGATGCGTCCAAACGGCCCTTAGGATTTCGAACCCCGATCACCCCACTTCTTCCGCCACTCGGGGACTTTCGGCTTGAACGTCGAGGCGGGCAATTCGTCGTCAAACTCGGACCTCTGGCCAATCCCCCGCAAGAGGCCGCTGATTTCCTTCACCTCCTCTAGCAATTCGTTCAGGCGCTCGGCGGAAATCCCGGGTTCCTTGAGTGCGGCCTTTACCGCGGCATCACGCCGCTGAAGCACCGTCCCGGAAAGCAAGGCCAGCGCGTGTTCCGCCGCCTGGACGCCATCGTCCGGCGCGCCTTCCAAGGCGCTTCCGCGGTTGAGCGCCCACCGGTCGCACTCCGCCAAGCCGCCCAGAAACGCATTCACCGCGGCATTCGACGAGGGATCCGGTGCGGCTGCCAGAATCGCCTCTAACAACGGTAGGCCCTCCAGCCAGCGCGACGCTTCGTGCAGGGTCTCGAACTGCTCGCCTAACAAATGCTGGGCGGGCGCCGACGACAACGCGAGATGGCACAGGAAGGCAACGATCCGGTGCATGGCGGTGGGCTCTGCGGGCGCGGCAGTTTGCGGCGATTCACCCCGCTGATTCGCCGGCGCGCGCTGTGGCTTGGCTTTCAGTTTGGCGATTTCCTGACGCAAGACCGTCGCAGAGGTTTGCAAATAGGTGGCCACCCCATTGATTTGGTTTTCCCTCGCCGCGAAGTCTCCCATCAGGGTGAGCATCTCCGCGCAATCGGTGAGGGCGGCGGCCCGGCCGGCGGCGGTATCCAGCGAGCCATTCGCCCGCGCGGCTTCGAGTTTGAAGTCGAAGAACTCCTTCGCATCCGCGAGCAATTGCCGGAACGCGTCGGCACCGCGGCTCTTCAGATAGGTGTCCGGATCGTCGCCGGCGGGCATGCACACCACCCGCACCGCGAGACCTTCCGGCACCAGTTCGCGAAAGGCGCGGCTGGTGGCGGCGATTCCCGCCGGGTCCGCGTCATAACAGATCAACACCTGGCTCGTGTAGCGCCTCAGCAATTTCGCATGCTCGCGGGTAAAGGCGGTGCCGAGCGGAGCAATGGCATGCTCGATGCCAAGTTCGTGGCATGAGATCACGTCAAGCTGGCCTTCGCACAGCAGCGCCGCCTTCTCCTTGAGAATCGGCTTTTTCGCACGGTCGAGGGCGAACAGCACTCTGGATTTCAGGAAAATCGGCGTTTCGGGCGAGTTGACATACTTGCCGCTGTTCTTGTTCTCGCGCAACTGCCGGCCGCTGAAGGCGATCACATCGCCGATCTCGTTGCGGATGGGAAACATCAGCCGATCCTGGAATCGAACAAACAGGCCCGACGCCGGGTTGGTTTCGTCGCGCAGATTGCAGATGCCGGAGTCCTTCAATTCGCGGCCGGTGAATTTCCGCGAGCGCGCCCAATCGAGAAAGGTTCTCGCGTTGTCCGGCATCCAGCCGACCGTCCAGTTCGCCGCCATTTCCCGGCCGAAGCCGCGGGATTTCAGATAGTCCCGGGCATGCGCCGCCGCCGGCGCGGTGAGCAGGAGTTGATGGAAAAAATCCGCCGCCTCGCGGTGGATATCTAGCAGACGACCCTTGCTTTTCCGTCTTTGATCCGCCTCCGGATCCACTTCCTCCTCGCGGATCTGGACTCCGGACCGGTCGGCCAGTTTGCGCACCGCCTCCATGAACGGCAGGTTTTCATAGTCGCGGATGAACGAGATCGCATCGCCACCCTTGCCGCAGCCGAAGCAATGGAACGACTGCCGCGCCGGGTTGACGTAAAACGATGGCGACTTCTCGTTGTGAAACGGGCAGTTCGCCCGGAACTGCGCCCCGGCGCGCTTCAAGGGCACATACGAGTTGATCAGATCGACGATATCCGTCGCGCTGAGAACTTGTTCGATGCTTTCCTTGGGAATCTGGGCCACAATTTTCTCGGTGCGGCGATCCTAAGCCCCGCAACCCGCCGGACAAAACCGCAAAAAACGAAAATCCGCGCCGAATCACTGAAGTACTTGCCAAGCGCCGTGCCGCGGCGTAATTCTCCCGCCCGGTCGCATCCAAGCGGCCCCGGCAACAAGCGCGCTTAGCTCAGTGGTAGAGCACATCCTTCACACGGATGGGGTCGCAGGTTCGAGACCTGCAGTGCGCACCATTTTGGTTTTCAATGAGTTACGGAAACCCGCAGGGGAAGGGTAACCCCTAAAGTATCCCCTAGCGCAAATTTCGGCCCCCTCACCCGTTCCATCGGCGGGCGGCATCGATGGGTTGCGGCAAGGTGGCGACGGTGGCGACGGTGGCGACGGTGGCGGGTGGTGGCGATGACGAACAGGTCATGGCCGGGAGGTTCCTCCTTGCCTGGGTTCGCCCTATCCGGTAGAGAGGTTCACCATGAAAACGATCGCTTGCCTGATTTTTGCCATCCCTTCGCTGTTGTTCGGCCAAGCCTCGCCCGTGAAGGATTACCCCATGAGGAACATTCCGAAAGACGATCCTCGTTTTCAGTCGGTCCTGCAGAGTTTGAATTCCCAGAGAAACCACGGCAACAAGGAAGTCATCACCATTATTCAGCACTCTTCCGGTTCCGATTACCTCGCCAGAATCGGTGAATCCCCATCTATCGTCCTCTTGAAAAACGTCGAAGGAAAATGGGCGGACAATGATCAATTTCAAGGCACAGCATCTCCCACGGGTGACCTGTATGAATATTCCAACGTCCTAGGGGCGAAACGGACTGTCCGCGTATTTACCATGCTGCGCGAAATTACTCCCGACGAGTTGATCCTGCGGCTCAAGAATGGAGAAACTTTTTCAATAAATAAGGGGATGACGAATGTTCCATGCACAACATGCGAGGGGCGCAAAACTGCCACGATTAATGGCAAGAAGACATACTGCCGCACCTGCTCCGGGCAAGGGGTCGCTACCGTTCCCCAGCGCGTAAATGTTCTCTGGGGCGTGGCCGTTCCGATTGAACCAAGACCTTAATTGAATTCTTGATCCTCGAAAACGCAATGAGGTGAAGTTCATTTCGATCATGATCGATTTCGATCCTCCAACGAAAAACTCGCCGCCTGATATTCCAGACGGCGAGTTCCGATGACCACGACCTTGCCGGGCCGAAGATGGTTAGGCCTTGAATGCCGGGGCCTTGAATGAGGCGACCTTCGAAAGCGCCTTCGAAAGCGCCTTCGTTACGCCGCGATCGATGGCGGCTTCGAAACGTCTGGCCTGCGGATTTGTCTTAATACCGAAAGTCTTGAGAGCGACAGCCGAACCAAGGCGCTGGACGATGAGGTCTTCACCTTCGCGGATGCACCGCGCGGAGCGTTCGGCGGCGGTCTCAAGGTGGTGACCGGCGAGCTTCCAGCGGGCCAGCGCAATGCCTGTTTCAAACGATTGTTTTTCGCGGGCGGATGAAAAGTGAATGGTGGATTTGATCATGGAGATGTCGTTTATTGGAATTGCGTAAATATAGACGGAAGTGGCTGGTTGTCAAATATTTTGGATTGTTGCGTTTTTGATAATTTTTAAATTTCC
>CAMBPB010000127.1 GCA_945869465.1 Prosthecobacter debontii | reverse complement strand
CGCCCTTGGAGGCCGCGCCGGTGAGGATCAGCCAGTCGTGACCCGCGAGCAATTCCTCGATCATCGGCCGTGCCGCCACCTCGTCATCACCGAGCAGGCCCGCGTAACCCGGCGGATAGCCTGCGCGCCGCAGCGCCGCGGCGATCGAGTGGGCGTTCGACTGACGGATCTGATAGAGCTGCGGCGTTTGATGCACCGGCACCAATTCGTCACCCGTGGCCACCACGGCGATGGTGGGGAGCCGCGAGACGTCCAGCCACGCCGCGCCACAAGAGGCGGCCACCCCGATTTCGCGCGATCCGAGCAGCGTTCCCGGCTCTAACAAAAGATCAGCCGCGGCGGCATCGCTGCCGGCGCGATGGATGAAACGCCCGGCCACCGGATCAGCCGTTGCTGAAAAACCGACGACTTTTTCATCCTTCCGGACGGCCTCCTCCACCGGCACGATGCAATCCGCGCCCAGCGGACACGGCGCGCCGGTCATTACCTCCACGCAGACGCCCGCCTCCTCGGGAAGATCCACCCGCCCATGCCCTGCCGGAGCGGCGGCAGCCACTCGGAACAACCGCTGGCCCGCGAGCCAATCCGCGGATTTCAGCGCGTAGCCATCCATCATCACCCGATCGAAGGCGGGAAACGCCCGGTCCGCCCGGATTGGCGCGCGCAGGACCCGTCCCGCCGCCTCTTCGATCCGGCAGCGCTCGACCGGCCACACGGGCGCGTTCCCCATCAGCAGTTCCAGCGCTTCACGAAACGAAACCATAGACCAAGCTGCGCGCTCCCACCCACAAGCGCCAAGGGAAATCCACCCGATCCACGAATCGCACGGGCCGCCGGTTGACTTTTCCGCGGCTTGCGCCCATATCGCCGACATGTCCAACGCGCTGCCGCCAAAACCCCGAATGATCGGGCCCAAAGTCCGGATTTGCATCGTCGCGTCCAAATACAATGAACAATTCACCGACGCCCTGGTGGAAAACACCATTGAGGAACTCGGCGAGTTAGTGCCGCAGGGCCGCGTCGATTTGATCCGCGTGCCGGGGGCTTTCGAAATCCCGGTGATGGTAGCCTCCGTTCTCGATCGCGATCCGCCAGCCTGCATCATCGCGCTCGGCTTGATCATCCGTGGCTCCACCGAACATGCGGACTTGGTCGGACGCTCGGTGACCGATGCCCTTCAACACCTGGCCCTCCAACACATGCGTCCAATCATTCACGAGGTGCTGCTGGTGAGCGATGAAAAACAAGCCTACGCCCGCTGCATCGGATCGCAAATCAACCGCGGCCGCGAGGCTGCCCGCGCCGCCGCTGCAATGATCGATGTTTTCCAGGAGCTCGATCGATCGATGCCCCGCAACTCCAGCGCAAGGGGTCAACGACATGCCTAGCCGCCGCCAGATCCGCCAGGCGGTCGTACAGTTTCTCTACTGTGCCGATCTCGAGGGTGGCGCCGATCCCGCGGCCTTGCGGGGTCCGTTCTGGGATTTTGTCACGGAATCCGATCGCCGGAGCCTGCAACTCGCCACCTTCCGGACGGTTCACCACCTCGCCCACGGCCGGGCGGGCCGCCTCGCCGAATTCGTCGAGCGCCAAACCGCGGCATCCGTTCTCCTGTCCGCATGGCCCGAAGCGGAATGCTTGAAATCCGGCCTCACCCGCATCGCCCAACAGGAGTCCGGCTGGAGCACCGCCCTCGCGCAATTGGAGCGACTGCCCAAGGATGACGACGACGCCTCGGTGGCAGAGAGTTTCTGTTCCGCGCTCGAACGGCTTTTCCTGATTGATCGCGAGCTGTCGGCGGCGAGATGCCGGTTTCTCGATGACATCGCCGATTTCCCCGCGCTGCGCGGACCACTGGAAGCCGTCGCGGCTACGATCCGCCGCCTGCAGCGGGTGTCCGACCGAATGCGCATGGTGGAGGAACCGGAAAAATTTCCCGAACAAGCGGATCTCTCACGCCTCCGCGAGTCCAAGGCGGAAATCCAGGCCCTCCGCCGCCGCGCCGACGAACTGGTGGACTTGGTCCTCGCCCGTAAGGAATCCATCGACGCCACCCTGGCCGCCGTGGTGGACAACTACTCACCCGAGCGCATCGATCCGGTGGACCGCGCCATTCTCCGCTTGGCGACCCATGAAATCCTGCATGCCGCCATCCCTCCCAAGGTGGTGATCAATGAAGCCATCGAGCTCGCCAAACGTTTCGGCACCAGCGACTCCAGACGGTTTGTGAACGGCGTGCTGGACCGCATCGCCAACCTGGCGGACGGAAACCCGGACAGCCGCGGCGATTTGTAATTGGTGAAACCGGTCATGCCGTTCATAAAACAGCGTGACGCCTCCTCCGCCATGCGCTACCCCACCCGATTCCAACAAAAAACCCTGTGGAATGCTGCCACCGGAGTCTCGATTCTTGTTCTCGGAGTCCTGCTGGTAGGCTTGATCTGGCTGACCGGCAAGATCTTCGGATTTCTTCAGCCGATACTCATTCCGCTGATCGTCGCGGGCATCATCGGTTACGTGCTCGATCCGGTGGTGAGGCTGCTGGAACGGTGGGGACTCAGCCGCCTGTGGGCGGTGGTCACGGTGTTTTTATCCATCCTCGTGGTGGCCACCCTGCTGGTGGCAGCCGTGGTTCCCGGCATCCAACGTGGCCATGGCACCTTGAAGAACCTGCTGCCAGCCTCCCCAAAAAACACGGCCGCCGCGGCCCAGGACCTTGGAAACGAAGCCTCCCATCCCGATGAATCCAAGCGGCTCGGCAATGCCCTCGCCCGCGAACTCAACGACCTCCGGGTGCGCAACCAGACCGGGCCGATCGGCTGGCTGCTTGCCGAAACCGACGAACAGGCCAACCCGGTCCCGCCCGACTCTGCCGACAAAAATCCGCCGACGCTCGACTCCTTCGCACGCAGCCGCGGCGGCCGCATGTTGTTCGAATACAAGGGCGCCATTTTTAAAACCGGCCGCGAATGGCTGACCGCCGGCTCGTCCAAAATCCTCGGCTTTCTCGGGCTCGTCATCGGCATGATCATGGTGCCGGTCTATCTGTTTTTCTTCCTCAAGGATTCCGCCGCCATCCGCACCCACTGGCATGATTATGTGCCGCTCAAGGCCTCGCGTTTCAAAACGGAACTGGTGGACACGCTTCAGGAAATCAACGGCTATCTCGTCTCGTTCTTCCGCGGGCAGGTTCTCGTCGCCGCGATCGATGGCATTCTGGTAGGCGTCGCACTCACCATCTTCGGCCTGCCCTATGGATTGCTCATCGGCGTCTTCATGGCCATCCTCGGCGTGATTCCCTATATCGGAAACATCCTCTGCCTGATTCCCGCCTGCATCATCGCCTATCTGCACGCCCAGGGGACAGCTCCCTTCGCAATGAGCCCGTGGACCTACGTCGCCTGCGTGGTGGGCATCTTTGTCGTCGTCCAACAGATCAACTCGCTGCTCACCGCGCCCAAAATCGTCGGCGACTCGGTGGGACTCCATCCGCTAACAGTCATCTTCTCGATGCTCTTCTGGTCGCTGGTTCTGGGAGGCTTCGTAGGCACCCTGCTGGCGGTTCCTCTAACCGCGGCGGTGAAGGTGCTGTTCCGGCGGTTCATCTGGGTGCCCCAACTCCGGGATCAGGCCGGAACGATCAGTTAGAGAATCCCGGCCCGGGATTTGGCTCCCCTCCGGATCCGCCGCGGAATACCCGCCTGCCGCCGGAGCTACCAGAAAATCCGGTGCCCCCCGCCCCGCGCTGCCGGAATTCTCCCCCCGGATCATCCCGGCGTTGCGCGAAACGAGAGGCGTCTGAGAATGGACACGGTTTTCGCTGCGGGCAAGACGATTCCTGCATGGTGCGCGCAACCTCGTGAAAAAAATGCGGTCCGCGCGAAAATTTCGCGGCACAGACCGCGATGTCTCCGACTCGCCTGCGAGAGAACCGCCAATGACCCAGCGACTTGTCGTCGCCTTTGCTCTGACGCCCCAATCACCGGCGAGTCGGAGACATCGCGATCCAGCCCTCCGTCAAGGAGCAAGCCGGCCGCGAATGGATGCGGTCGCTTTTTCGATCAGGACCTTCAACTCGGAGTCCGCACCACCCACGGCGGCCTGCAACAATGGCAGGCTTTCAGCGCCCCCCACCCGGCCGAGCAGGCGCACGGCGGATTGCCGCGACGTTCCGTCAGTGGTTGGAAAGCGCTGGATCAGGCTGGACTCGGCGAGCGGGCCGAATTCTCCGTAGAGCGCTTCCCAACGGGTCGGATCCTCAAACCACAATGCATCTAGAAACGGAATGACCGCCGGGTTATTTTCCTTCACAATCAGGGCCATCATTTCCTTCGGCACTTCCTTTTTGCGGGACAACAGACCCTTGAGTTCCTTGAGCGCGGCATCACCCGCCGGTCCCGGTTTCTCCGACCACACCGAAAGCGCACTGCAAACCTCGCCCTTGAAGTCCACCCATTGCGCACCCACCAGCGAAATGAGTTTTTGGGTGATGTCGCTGCGATAGAGTTTGGGTTCCGCCTCGGCGAGGCGTTGGACGGCGCGCTTCACCCGTTCGAGATCGATGCTTTCCAGTTCCCTTTTGTTTAGATCGTAAAAGGCGGGATCCCCCTTGTCGGTGAGTTTTTCGATGAGGCCAGTGACGAAACTTTCATTGTTGATGCGGACCTCCACCACGGACATTTCCGGATAAACCTTCTCCACACTTCCCAACGCCTCCGCAATCTTCGCCACCTCGTCCAGCGAGTGGTTGAGGCCGGAAGCGACCATCAGAAACTCGCCATTGCCGCGCGGATACATGATCAACGGCGGATCGGCGCCAGTCACCCGCAGCACGTAATCCCTCACCAGATATCGGTTCTGCTCCCGCAAGCCCCTCAGCCACAAGCCCACGGCTTGTCTATTTCCGCCTTCCGTGGCAAGCCGCACAAGCTCGGACTCCAGCGGACCCGTGCCAATGACGCCGCGCAGTTCGTTGATTCTCTCATCTTCCGGGCTTATCGCTTTTTTGGGTGGCGCGACGGGAAGCCGCGGACCATCTGCGATGCTCCCCAAGGGCACCGATCCCACGGTAAAAAACCACGGCAGCGCCATCAGCCCACCGCTCAGCAACAACCCCGCGGCAATGGCTTTCCCCCTCGCCCGCGGATTCGCATACACCAGCAGGACAATCCCCAGCAGGCCCGTGAAACCCGCGATCAGCAGTCGGTTCCGCGTGGTCATCCCGTCCAATGCTCCACCCCGGTTCGAACCAAACATCAACAGCAAGGCCATGAACGCCATCCCGGCCACTCCGACCACGCCCGCAATGACTCGCTGCGGCGCCACCGGTTCGAATTCCTGTGGATCCGGCGCCTCGGCATAACGCATCGTCGAAATCCCCGCCGCGTCCGGCACCTTCGACAACGGCACCCGCTGAAACCGGTCCAGCCGCGTGTCCTTCCGTTCGCCAGGGTAAATTTTCCTTCCCCGCACGATCACCTCGTCGTTGATCCGGAAATGGTGCTCGCATCCGCCGCACTCGACGCTCCGCCCCCGCAGGTCCTCGCCTACCTTGAATCGCTGCCCACACGAAGGGCAGCGGATCAACAACAGCATGTCATCTGGATTCGGGGAAGCCATCGTGGTGGACCCACTCTTGATGGAAAACCGGGCGAATGCAACCCCAAGAGTCGATGGCAAAGGCTCGCAAATCGTCGCCGCACACGTCAACCGCCCCTCCGATTTTTAGTTTGGATACATTAGAAATTGACTTTCCCCGATTTTCAACTTAGCTAACGTAGCTGAACTTTCTCACGAATCCGATGAATTCACTCAAACTCAGCCTCCTTCCCAGTCCACGATTCGATGACGTCTCCGGCATGCCGATGGTGGAGCGGGATGGGTTCGTGGACGATGCGGTGGTTCTGGCGCTGATCGCTGGTCCGGCGATGCCCCGCTACCAAGCCGATTCCCGGGATCTCGCACTCGCGGCCGACGATATGGACTTCGCCGGCTGGTGTTTGTCTCCCGCCCTGCCGTGCCAGACGCTTCCGGCCCCTCCCGAACTGACCGGAGTTTCCCAAACCCCTTGAGCCGGATGACACGTTGCGGGCAATGATTGACCGCAGCCCGGCCACCAGCCATCCTCAACGGCTATGTCTCCTCCGGGATTAATCCTCAAACTCGGTTGCCCCGACCAACCCGGCATCGTCGCCAAAATCGCCAACTACGCCGCCGGACACCGCGGCAATCTGGTGGAATTCAACCAGTTTTCCGATCAACTCGGCGCGAAATTCTTCGCCCGGCTGGAAATCGAAACGGCCGATCTCGACGTCGATGTCCAGGATTTTATCGCCGGCTTTGGCACGCTCGGCCGCTCGCTTCATGCGGATTGGCATTTCCGCCGCCTCCCCTACCGGATGCGCACCGCCCTGCTCGTCACCAAGACCGACCATTGCCTCAACGAAATCCTCTGGCGCACCCAACTCGGCGAGCTGCCCATCGAAATCACCTCGATCATCGGCAACCGCGGCAACTGCCGCCCCATCGCCGATCATGCCGGCCTGCCGTTTCATGAAATCGACATGGACGGACCGAAACGCGGACCCGCTTTCGTGGAAATCCGCCGCCTCATCGAACTCCAGGACGTCGAGCTGATCGTGCTCGCCCGCTTCATGCAAATCCTGCCGGACGATTTCTGCCGCGACTTTGCCGGCCGCATCATCAACATCCATCACAGTTTCCTGCCTGCCTTCAGCGGCGCGAACCCCTATCAACAAGCCTACGAACGTGGCGTCAAATTGATCGGCGCCACCTGCCACTACGTCACTGCCGCACTCGACGCCGGGCCGATCATCGAGCAGGAAGTCGAGCGCGTGCATCATTTCCACACGCCCAACGACCTCGTCCGTCTCGGCCGCAATTGCGAACGCATCGCCATCGCCAAGGGCATCCGTTTCCACGTCCACGACCGGACCATCATCGACGGCCACCGCGCGATCGTTTTCCCGGATTGAGGAAATTGCAGGCTTTACAAGCCGCCCCCGCCCGCCCATTTTGCCGCCCCGCAATCACGGAGAGGTGGTCGAGTGGTCTATGGCACCTGATTCGAAATCAGACGTGGGGTAACACCCACCGTGGGTTCAAATCCCACCCTCTCCGCCATCGTTAAAAAGCAATCCCGCAAGTCACTCACAATCAGTTGATTGTGACGCCAATGAAGGGGCCGCGACAGGAATTCCAGAAAGAATTCCAGCACACTTGACACGGCGACCGGGTCCGATGACCCGAAAACGCAAACGCAGCAGTGTCGTGGAGATCGGAACCGGTCCCGCGAGAGTCAAGATCTACACCGTCAATCGCAAGGA
>CAMBPB010000126.1 GCA_945869465.1 Prosthecobacter debontii | reverse complement strand
GGAGTTTTGTGAACGAGGCGTTTGCAAGCGCCCGTGAGCGTTTCGGGCCGCAGCGCAAGGACGGCGCGCGGAAAATGCGTGGCAGCGGCGCTGCGGCAGCCGGCATTCTGTGGAGCATGCGGGATCTATCGAAGGGCGGCGGCTAAAAGGCCGTGCAAGGTCGCCTCACTCGTCCTTCGCCATGTTTGGGTGCGCTCCAATTAGACGCTGCAGATCGCCACTCCCTGTTGCAGGCTGGCGAGTGGATCCGGGTGGGTGGGGATGAACTCCTGTCCGACGTAGCCCTGATAGCCGGTGCCGGCGATGGTGCGCATGATGGCCGGGTAATTCAGCTCTTGGGTGTCGTCGATCTCGTTGCGGCCGGGGACGCCGCCGGTGTGGTAATGGGCGAACCAGCGGTGGTTCTCGCGAATGGTGCGGATGACGTCGCCCTCCATGATTTGCATGTGATAGATATCATAGAGCAGGCCGAAGTGTTCGCTGCCGAGGCGCTCGCAGAGTTCCACGCCCCACGCGCTGTGGTCGCACTGGTAATCGGGGTGGTCCACCTTGCTGTTGAGCAACTCCATGACGAGTTTGAGTCCGAGTGTTTCGGCGAGAGGCAGCAGGCGTCTGAGGCCGATGGCGCAGTTTTCGAGGCCTTGTTCGTCAGAGAGTCCCTCGCGGTTGCCGGAGAAACAGATCACCTGTCCGGCACCCGCCGCCGCCGCGGCCTTGAGGTGCGGTTGATAGATTTCCATCAGCGTATCGTGATGTTCGAGGCGGTTGAAGGCTTTTTCGATGCGGCCGACTTCGGTGCCATCCGGGGTTTTTCCAACAGGAAAACTGATGATGGCGCAGGTGAGGCCGTGTTTAGCCAGAAGCGGAAGATCCTCCGGCATGACCAGCTCGATAGAAGGGATGTCGAGTTCCCGGGCGGCGATGCAGAGGTCTTCAAGCGGAGTGCTGTTATAACACCAACGGCAGACGGAGTGGCGGATCGGGTTCATTTCAGGAATCACAGTCCGAGGCGGGCTTGAAAGCCGGTGGTCCACAATTGGGTGACGATGCTTTCCTGGGCGGATTCCATGGCATTTCGTTCTTCCGGGTCGGCATCTTCGTGGCCGGCCAAGTGCAGCAGACCGTGGACAAGGTAGCGCAGGACTTCACGGGCGAGTGGTTCGTCGTATTCCGCCGCCTGCCGCTGGGCGACTTCGGCGCCGATGACGATTTCCCCGTGGTGGAAGGTGATGACATCGGTGGGTCCCTCGATGTTCATGAAATCCTGATGGACCCGGCCGCTGGTGGCGTCGTCCACCAAGGCGACTTCCAGCGTGCCAAGATGGGAAAGAGGGGAGTCGTCGCCGATGGCGAGGGCGAGGGCGAGGCCGGCCGCCTCATGGGCCACGTCTTCGAGCGCGGTCAGCCAGTTTTCGGGAATCTCGGTGGTTTCCTGGTGGTTTCCAATGATGACTTCGAGTGACATGCGGAGGGGATCCAAGTGGGGTTCAGGCGCGCTTGCGCATGGGAATCACCCGCCCGCCTTGAGAGGTTTCGCGGTCGGGATTGGCACGTCTGGCCGTGGAGGTCTGATTGTCGTCGTCTTTCGGATAGTCGATGCGGCTGTGCAACATGCTGCGAAGGGTGGCGGCGAAGCTTTCCTTGACGATGGCGAGCTCCTGAAGGGTTAGCGGGCAGTCGTCGAGTTGGCCGTCATGCACCTTATTGCGAACGATTTCTTCCACCAGTGTCCGGATCCGTGCCGGCGTGGGTTTCCGCAAGGAGCGGGAGGCGCTCTCGATTGAATCCGCCAGCGCGATGATGCCACTCTCGCGGGTGCCAGGCCGCGGACCGGAATAGCGAAAATTCTTTTCGTCGATCATCGGCAGGTCCTCGGGATTCTCCAGACGGCGGTCCACTTTTTCGAGTTCCAGCTTTTTCTGTTCCTGTGCCCGGCGGTAGAAGACGACGACGAGGGAATCGCCGTGATGTTCCTGAATCACGTCGATGATGCGGGGATTGAGCTTGTTCTTGACGGCCAGATCGACGCCGTCCTTGACGTGGGCGAGGATGATCAGCGCACTCATGGTCGGCGTCAGCGGATTGTGCGGATTTTCGACGTCGTCGGTTTGATTTTCGATAAAGTAGCCGGGTTTTTTCAGTTTTCCGACATCGTGGAAATACGAGCAAACGCGGCACAGCGGGGCGTTCGCGCCGATTTTTTCCGCGGCGGCTTCGGACAGGGCGGCGACCACCAGGCTGTGGTGGAACGTGCCCGGGGCCTCAAGCTGCATTTGGCGCAGCAAGCGGTGGTTCAAGTCGCTGAGTTCCAGCCAACTGATGTCCGTAGTCAGGAGAAATACCCCTTCGAAAATCGGCAGCAGCCCGCTGATCAACATCGCCGTCAACACCGCCGTGCCGAACGCGGCGGCGCTGCCGGTGCCGAGCACCTGCAGGTGATCGACCGAGTCGGGGCCGAACACCGAGGCGACATCCAAGCGGCCCAGAATGAGCCCTAGCAAGAGCGTTACCGCTCCGACGTAGATGCCGGCCTGCAGCAGTTGCAGACGTTTGCGGACCTGGTGGGCGAGCAGCACGCTGGTCATTCCACCGACCAGGCTGAGAATCATGTAACCTAACGCATCCCCCCGCGGGACGAACAGACAGCCGATCAAAGTCACGAAGACGGCGGAAAACGCGCCGACCGCCCGGCCCAACAAGACACCGTGGAGCATCGGCGCGAGGGCGAAGGGCACGAAGAAGAACCGGTAAACTTCCGGAATGTGTCCCGCGTCCACCAGTCTCATGGCCACCTGAACCATCACTAGGTGGCCGATCAGACCGCCTAGCACCAGCACCACCCGGCTGTTGCGTCGGCAGGAGGTTTGCAGGCTGACCTGAAACATCACGATAGCGGTGATGGCGATAATGAAGCCGTAAAGGGTACCCTTGAGAGGGTCATCCGCAAAGGACGTTCCGGGCGAGGACCTGAGCACCATCACACCGCAACAGACGGCGAAAGTGGCATAGAGAGCCAGTTTCACCCAACGGCTGTCCTCCAAGGCCTGAATGACCGGATTTTCGCTGTGAACCCGGCGTTTTCGGCCTGACGAAAGGCCTTGTTGGGCCAAGCGCCAGCGTTTGAAATCATCCAAAAATCCCACTGTCGTAAAGAGAATGATTTGCCGGGCGGATCCCGGATTGGGCGTCCGCCGGGCGGGAAGCTAGTCACGGATTTTACGCTTGGCAACCGGCAAATCCCATCGGCAAATCCCATCGGGAACCGGCGCGCATCGGGGCCGCCTGGGTGGCGGGTTTTTCGAGGCGGATCGGGCCATGATCAATCCTTCAAATACACGCCCAGCAGCTCGCGCAGAGTGGTGCGGGCGCGGAACAGCAGGCTTTTGACCGCCGGGACGGTGAGTTTGAGCAGCTTGGCGATTTCCTCATAGGATAGCTGCTCGTAGCGCCGAAGCACCACGGCCATGCGCTGGGTGTCGGGCAGCGAGGCGATCGCGCGATCCACCGCTTGTTGAAGCTCGGCCTGAAGCAACTCGGCGTCCGGTTGGCGTTCCGCGAGATCTTGCATCAGGAGGTTGGAGTTTTCCGCGAGTTCGTCGGAGGAAATCTCCTTCTTGCGCCCGCGCCGCCGGGTTTCGTTGAACACGAGATTGCGCGTGATGGTGAAGAGGTAGGTGGTGAACTTCGCTTCCGGACGGTAGCGCCTGGCATTGCGCCAGATGCGGAGGAACACCTGCTGGGCGATGTCTTCCGCATCGCTCGGATTGCCGAGCATCTTGGCGACGGTGCCAATCACCGCGTTTTGATGGCGTTCGACGAGTTGGCGGAATGCCGCGTGGTCGCCCGCGCCGATGTGTTCCATTAACGTGAAGTCCAAGGAACCCTCGTCGGCTTGAGCTGGCGTGAGTGGATCCTCCATCGTCAGAAAAACAGGTATCGCGGCGGCATCGGCGCTCAACATGGGTCATTCAACCTCGTTACACAACCGAAGTTGCGGGCGGAAACCCGCTGGAATCAGAGTCCCGCGGCCTTGGCCCACTCCTCCACCTCGGGGTCGAAAAACACATCCTCCAGGACTTCGCGGGCCCAGTCCTCACGTTTGGCCAGTTCATGCAGCATCCTCCACGCCGTCACTTGCACGGCGGGCATTTCACTCCAAATCGCCTCCGCCAGGCATTGCCACCCCCGGCCGGACAGGCGGGCGGGATGTTCCAGCATTTCCCGGCACGTTTCGGAAACGAGCAGGGTGCGCTCGATATCCGGGTCCTCGCCCACCGGCGGAACCTCATAGGGCCAGAGTGGAACGCCGTGCGCGCCGGTGAGCTCGCACTTCGATTTCGCCCGCCTCGCGAGGTCCTTGCCCATGCCTTGCAAGGCCATCATGCGCGCCTGGTGAAGTTCGTAACCCTTTGCCATGCGGCAATCTTGTGTCAGAAAAACAACCGACCGGGAATCGGGAATTTCAGGTGCTTCGCAAATTTACTTGTGGCGGTCCGCGCCATCCGCTCGCCGCAGCCCATCAATTTTCCGAAACCGCTCTTGTCCGATGGCGGGTCCGCATCCTAGGTTCGCTCAACCTTTTGCAAGCGTGGCACTTTCTTCACCAGCTCCATACCTTCTCGCCGTCCTCCCCGCGCGCTGGGGCTCCACCCGCTTCCCCGGCAAGCCGCTTCATCCCATCGCCGGAAAATCCCTGATTCAGCACGTGTGGGAGCGTTGCCAACAGTGCTCCCGGCTCGATGAAATCCTCGTCGCCACCGACGACGAAAGAATCCGCGAGGCGGTCATCGCCTTCGGTGGAAACGCCGTGATGACCTCGTCCCGTCATCCGACCGGGACCGACCGCATCGCCGAGGCCGTGCGCGCGGTGCCGCACGCCACCCATATCCTCAACATCCAGGGCGACGAACCGTTGATCGATCCCGCGCTGATCGACCAACTCGCCGAAACCATGGTCCACGATCCTTCGCTCGACATGGCGACGGCTGCCAATCCGCTCGATCCCGCCGACCCCGCGGTCAATGACCCCAACGTGGTGAAAGTGGTGATCGCGCTGAATGGGCGGGCGCTGTATTTCTCTCGCTCGCCACTGCCGTTTTTCCGCAACGCGGTGCCGGACCTGCCGGTGCTCCGCCACAAGGGCATTTATGCCTACAGCCGCAGTTTTCTCGAACGCTTCGTCACCTGGCCGCCCTCGCCGCTGGAACAGGCCGAATCACTCGAACAACTCCGCGCCCTCGAAAACGGCGCGGCCATCCAGGTGGTTGTAACGTCAGATGCCTCGCCCGGCGTGGATACTCCCGCACAAGCCCGGGAAATCGAACGCCTTCTCTCTTTCTCTTCGATTGGAAAAAATAGTTAGAATTTAGTGATTTCATGAAATACATTTTTGTTACTGGCGGCGTCGTTTCCTCACTTGGCAAGGGTCTGGCCGCGGCTTCTATCGGCACGTTGCTCGAACACCGCGGACTCAAGGTGCTGATGCAGAAGTTCGATCCCTATCTGAATGTCGATCCGGGCACGATGTCGCCGTATCAGCACGGCGAGGTTTACGTGCTCGACGACGGCGCGGAAACCGACCTCGACCTCGGCCACTACGAGCGTTTCACTTCCGGCGTGCTCTCGCGCATGAACAACCTGACTTCCGGCCAGGTGTTCGATTCGGTCATCAAGAAGGAGCGTCGTGGCGAGTATCTTGGGAAAACCGTGCAGTTTATTCCGCACGTCACGGATGAAATCAAATGCCGCATGACCGCCGTCACGGAAAGCAATCCGGAAGTTGATGTCCTGATCACTGAAATCGGCGGCACGGTGGGCGACATGGAAGGTCTGCTTTTCATCGAGGCCTTGCGCCAATACGCGCTGGAGGTCGGCAAGGAGAACGTCTGCTTCATCCACGTCACCCTGCTTCCCTACATCAAGGCCGCCGGCGAGGTGAAGACCAAACCCACCCAGCAATCCGTCGCCAAACTGCGCGAACTCGGGATCCAGCCGGATATCATCATCTGCCGCACCGAGGCGGATCTCGATGAGGACAATCGCAAGAAAATCGCCATGTTCTGCAACGTCGAGCGCAAGAACGTCGTCGCCTTCCGCGATGTGGCCCACACGATTTACGAATGCCCGCTCGATCTGCGCCGCGACAAGATCGACCGCCTCGTGGTGGACAAGTTAGGCCTCGGTCACACGCCCTCGCCGGCGCTGGAGGATTGGGAACGCTTCGTGCAACGCGTGATCCATCCGAAACACAAGGTCACCATCGCCGTCGCCGGCAAATACATCGAGCTGCAGGACGCCTATAAGTCGATCTACGAATCATTGATCCATGCCGGCGCCCATCACGACACCAAGGTGCGGATCGTGCGGGTGGACACCGAATCCGTCGAGGACCACGGGGCGAAGTCGGTGATTGGCGATGTGAACGGCATCCTGGTTCCAGGCGGTTTTGGCGACCGCGGCACCGAGGGGAAAATCCTCGCCGCCAAATACGCCCGTGAGAACAAAATCCCGTATTTTGGCATTTGTCTCGGCATGCAAATCGCCACCATCGAGTTTGCCCGCAATGTCTGCGGACTGCGGGACGCGAACTCGACGGAGTTCGCCAAGACCACCAAACACCCGGTGATCTGCCTGCAGGAAGAACAGAAGGGAATCGAGGACATGGGCGCCACCATGCGTCTGGGTTCCTGCGAGTCGATCGTCTTCACCGGCACCAGGGCCGCGGAACTTTATGGCCACAAGGAACGCATCCACGAACGCCACCGGCATCGGTATGAGTTCAATTCGGACTATCAGGACCGCCTGCAGGAAGCCGGCCTGGTGATCTCATCGGTCTCGGCCGAGGAGGGGCTGGTGGAAATCATCGAGTTGCCCAACCATCCGTTCTACATCGGCGCGCAGTTCCATCCGGAGTTCTTATCCAAGCCCAATTTCCCGCATCCGCTCTTCGCCGGCTTCGTCGCCGCGGCCTTGGAGCACGCGCATAAAACCGGCTGATACAGCGCGCGCATGGAGGCAACCACCGGATTGAACAACCCGAAGAGGTGCAGTCCGAAATAAGCCCGATGGTCCAAATCGCGAAGGCCATGCTCCTCTCGGCGGTTAGGGGCCATCTACGAGCCATGTCGATCAAGCACGCCAATCAAGCGCGGTGGCGGTTCCTGGTCCCACTGCCTGCTGGCAGTTAGTGGGTCATCGGGCTTTCGCCGGAGGCGTCGCCGAGATGGACGAGATTGGCGGGGAGGAAGCGCTTGAAGCGGGTCTTGTCGATGGCCTTCATGTAGGCTTCCTCGGCGGAGATCATGCCCTCGCGGAGTTTCGACCAGATGGACTCGTCCATGAACTGCATGCCCTCGTTTTTGCCACCGGTGATGACGTCGTAGAGTTTTTGGGTGGCACCCTCGCGGATGATGGCGGCGACGGCCGGGGTTGCGAACATGATTTCATGGACGGCGGTCCGGC
>CAMBPB010000125.1 GCA_945869465.1 Prosthecobacter debontii | reverse complement strand
TGACCGTTGTTGCCGATGTCCTGCTCCGGCAGGCACTCGGCCGCATCGCCAACGATCCACCGTTGCTGCGGGTCTGCGAAGACCCGACGCCCTACGGTGCGAAACCCACCCCCGACGCCGCATAGGTGCCGGAATCATCCAACCCCATCCCTAACAAGAGAAGGCCCGGCAATCCCGCCGGGCCTCTTCGTTTCAATCCTAACACCAACAACCAGCCCCAACCAATTAACATCATGGCCATCAAACTCATCGCCAATTATTCCAAACGCCTCGGCCTCCCTGGCTACTCGTCCCACCAATTCAGCGTCTCCGTAGAGACAGAGCTGGTGACCACCGACGATGTCGCCGCCGAATCCGAGCGCCTCTATCAGCGCCTGCAAAACACCGTGGATCACCAAATGCTCCACACGGGCTTCGTCCCTCCCGCCGACTACGGCATGGACCCGCCCGCCGAATCCAACCCGCACGCACAACCCGCCAACGTCACCCAAGTGGCGAACTGGCAGCGCGGCCCCGCATGGAAATGCTCCGACAAGCAGAAGGACCTGATCCTGAAACTCGTCGAGGAACACCAACTCGACAAAGCCGACATCGAAGCGCTCGCCAACGAACGCTTCGGCAAAGGCGTGCGCCTGCTGAACAAGGTCGAGGCCTCCGGGCTCATTGACGAAATGCTCGATACCTACGGTGGCTCAAACCGTCAGGGCAACCATGGCGGTTCCAATCGCCGCAACGGCTCCGCCTACAACGGCAGCCGCAGCAGAAAGGACGCCGCATGATCGCCACCGTAACCGATCCGCCCTTCGCCACCGGGCTTACACCGTGGGCGCAAACCTTGCCCAAACACATCAGCCCCTCGGCGGCCAAGTCCTACCTCGGGTGCTCGCTCAAGTTCTACTTCGAACGAGTAGCATGCATCCGGAAAAAAACACCCGCCGCGCTGCACCTTGGCAAGGCGGTGCATGCAGCGCTCCAGGCGTTTCACATCGCAAGGTGGCGGGGTGCGGATGATTCCCCGGAAACCATCGCCAACGCCTACGAGCTCGCCTTCCTCCGTCTCGAACGCGACGAAGGTCCGGTGAACTTCGACGACGATGCCGAACGCGAAAAATGCCGTCTCGACGGCTTACGTGTGGTCGCCGCCTACCTGGACTCCCCGGAGGCGATGAAGGAAAAACCACGCGCCGTAGAAGTCCTGCTCAAAGAGGACATTCCGGGTCTATCCGTTCCCCTCACAGGAGCGATGGATCTGGTCGAAGGCGACTTCACACCGGTCGATTTCAAATCGGCCGCCGCCAAGCCGGATGCGGCAAACGCGGCGTTCGATCACGAAATCCAACTCGTCAGCTACCAACTGCTGATGGAAGCGGCGACAGGTGAAAGCCCGCCGTCGCTCGACCTGGTGTTCCTGGTGAAAACCAAGACGCCCCAGATCATCCGCGTGAAATCCCCGCCGGCCGACTTACATCGCAAGCGCCGGGTCACCGCCCTGCTGGAAACCGCCGTCGAAGGCATCGCCAGCAACCGACACCACCCCCAACCCGGCATGCAGTGTTCTTGGTGCCAGTTCAAAAACGAATGCATCGCGTGGCTACCGGGAATGACGGCAGCAGATGCACGACGAGCAGCGTGATCCTGAAACCAACGCCCGCCGGCTCCATGTGGCCCGGCGGGTGTTTGGTTTTTTAGTTCGTGCCGATACACTCTAAAAATAGCTACCCGCCGATATTCACAATCAAAAGTGCGAGCTGTCTTGCCGGGCCTGAAAATTTCCGACAACCTGTTCACAGCATTATGAAACGGGAAAGTCGCCGCAGACAACGCCAGCGTGAACTACGCGTTGCTGCCAATCCCGTTGCTGCTCCGTCTCCCGTTTCACCGCGTCCCGAGTTCCTGCACATCGACGACCGCCACCTGATCTGGCGGGCCACCCTTCGCCCCGCCCCCGGCCTGCCCTATCGCCTCATCACCTGGGACATCCAGCTCCAGGGAAATGGCATCACAATCCGTGCCGATCTCGACCGTCACGGCGAGATGCGCGATGTCGATTTCCGCGAAGTGCGCATCAGACTCAATGAAGTCCTGCTCTCGGAATACCTCGCCCAATCCTCTAGTGCCACCCACTCCAAGCGTATTCGTCGCTCCCTTTACTGGCAGCGCTGTCCCGATGACGATTGCTGCCACCTCACGCCTGCCGAGTTCGATGAGGCTGCATGTTGGTGGATAGTTGGCTTCACAACCTCGCGTCAAACCATCGACTGGAAGTTCTCTCTCGATGGCCCCGTCGTCCGTCCCGCCTCGAACCAGATGCTTCTCGAACGGTGGGAAGAGCGACAATGGGCGGCCTATGCACGTCAGAGACTGGAATGGGCGCGAAAACTTTCACTCGATCCCGATTTCAGCGATAACCTCCTCGGTTCGGGACAAATCTGCCGTCTGCGCCTGTTCCATTACTGGCAGATCCCGGAGTGCCGTCAGCTGTTCATCTCCTCAAAATCAATCGCCACCCTGTTCTGCACGCCGGGTCTCTTGACGGTGCTGGACGATACCAACGATCCCTCATGGCAGGAAACCGTCACCCGCCTTGCACGCCTGCCTCGTCGGGAATGGATGGAGCGCATCGGCCTACCACCCACCCACCAAGCCGTTCGACTGTTCTCGCGCATCACTCCGTGGGTGATTGGCCCCCACCTGCCATTGATCCGCCAAGCGTTTGGCAATCCGCTCGCACTCAAACGGCTTTCCGACACCACCTGCGCCATTGATGAAATGATGCTCCGCCTCTGCCAGCCCGTGGAAATGCCCGTGCGTTGGTCCCTTTTCCGCCAACTCTGCCGCGTCGGGAAGACGTCTGACTTCTCGCTGGGTGGCATCACCCAATTCCTCGACTTCTTCCCGGATGACGGCATCGGTCGGCGCGTCTGGAAACGGTTCCGCCAAGCCCGCAGCACCCAGGATCTCAAGAGCGCCCATCGCGCAGCCAGTTGGCTCCGCGGGCACTGGCACGGACTCATTCAACTCGGTGTCCAAGACGACCTCGGAGACCTCACCGCCCCGCTGCCCGAGACCGAATCCATCCGCCTTCTCAACCGCCCCCAAGACCTGTTCAATATCTCCATCGAAAACGAACTCTGCCTGGAGGAATATCTCCACCCCATCACCCAAGGGCAATACGCCCTCTACCAAGTCCGCCACCAAGGCGAATTCGCCGTAGCCGGCCTCAGCCGAACCGAAAACGGACTCTGGGAAATCGACCAAATCCGCAGCAAGGGAAACGCGGAGCCATCACAGGCGCTGACGGAATCCGTGAAAGCATGGCATGCAAGTCATTCGTCCTCTCCATTCCAACATCTCAGCATCCAACTTCACCTCCCATGAGCCTTTCCTTTCCTAGCGATTGCCCCAGCTGCGGATCTACAGATAAACCATTCAAGTTGATTCAGCGTGAAACAGAACAGGATTTCATCGGAGAAATTTACCACGTCACTTCTCCCGCATTGGAATGTAGACACTGTGGTTCCATCACACTCGGACCCGGTCATGCTGAAGCCCTCAGGCAGGCCGTTCACGACGCCTACAGAGAGCGGCATCACTTGAATAGGAGTCATCCAACTCATCGGGAAATGAATCTTCTAAGATCGGAACTCAACGATCTTGGATCAGCACGTGACCGCTTAATTCAATGGCTTTCGAACGAAGCTCCTCGGGCGCAACAGCACAAAAAAGAACACCAAGATCGGCTACTCTCGATCATTGTTCGCGAACAAAAGTTGTCACAAGAATTTGAAGAACTTGCCAATCTGCGCGGCGAAGAATTCGAACGCTTAACACAGAAGATCAAACAACTTGATTCAGAGATAATCACCCACACCGCAAAGCTAAAAGAGGTTCACGCGCTTCTTGGAACCCAAGAAAATAATCGGAAACAGGCGGAACTCAGAGCTAAGAAAGCGGAGTCAGAAGCAAAGGACGCGAACTCTGAGTTGAAATCGCTTAACAGATCCATCGCAAAATTCGAAAAGAAGATTGAGAGTCTCAAGCCGGGAACTGAAGAATTTGAACGCAAAATAGAACGACTGAATTCTCGTCTGGCAACTGAGAAAGAAAAACGCAAAACGGCCGAGTCAGATCTAGAAGAAAAAACATCCGAGATAGATGACTTGAATCGCAGCATAAGCGCAAATGAAAGAGATTTCAGAAACCTCGAAAGTCGTCATGCCCGTGAGCAGGGACTACTTGAAAGGGAAAGATTCAAAGCAGAAAAACTTCGTCAGGAATTGGAAGCTGCTATAGCAAGCACTAGGACGCCCAAAGTTTCAGAAGCTGCTTTAAAACGGGCAGAACGCAGTCTTGGTGAGAAAGATCGCAAGCTCAAAGAAGCGCATGAAAAGATTGAAGTCTTGATCTCGCAGTCGAACTTAGAATCTGTTTTTCATTTGACTGACGAACGTTTGATTCGCTGGCTTTCCTCAGAAATTGAAGGTCGAGGTTGGACAATACCTGATCAGGCTACGATGTTGGGGGAAGGGCCAATTTTGTGGAATCAGATGTTCGCTCATTTGCGAGAATGGGATTGTGCCCCGTATCTGAATGGCTGCGAATGGATTATCGTTGGACGTCAAGAATGGACCCCTGAGAAACTAGACGAGTTAATCGCCGAACGTGAAGGGAAGGACATCAAAATTGTATCGCAGGAATTGTTCCTCGCTGCTGTCATTTCGGGCCACGATCCGTTCATGGCGGATGAGGAGGTATTACTGGCATTTGCTGAGGGTCATCCAGCCCTTGAATATCTACGTGACGCTGGTTTCGAATGGCCGTTTAGCTGTGAATGGATAGATGAAGAACCAGAGGACTCTTGGTTCATTAGAGCTGAAATAAGCCCACTAAAGGCAATGGGGTATACGGTCGGCGAACGTGGCCTTTACGAGGATGACAGAAGAGATATTCTCACTAACGCATTTGAGGGCGAATTGGAATGGGTGGAATCTCAGGAATACATGGACCTTTGGGGAAGTCCTGGCTCCCGGCATCGACTGCGCCGAATGGTGTATCACATTGCTCGTCAAATCCCCATGCACAGCGGCATGGGACACGATACTGCAGTTTACGAGTGGGCGAAGGATCTTGATTGGCTGTATGACGAGTTTTACAAACCATGGATGAGATTCAGATGGCCTGGTTCTGAGGAAGATTGAGTGGAATACGATTCCACGGCCTCCGCGCTGGAGCGGAAGCGGGATCTCAGCGAGGACGAGACGGCGCGGCTGAAGCAGCTTTAGAAGCGCCGGAGCGAACGCAAGGCAAGCTTGTGCTGATGCGTGTGGTGGCCCGGCCTCCTGGGCAAAAAAGAACCCGGCGGGAACCGAAGGCGTGGGGGGAGTGACGACTTCGGGTTCCGCCGGGTGTTCTTGTCCGGGTGGATTGTCGTTTGCGATTTCCTTGGGGGGGGAGAGGATGCTCGCAGCAACAGGAAGACCTTATCCCATTTTCGGCCATTCCGGCATTCCGTAAACGCGTGTGCGGGATCACGGAAGGTGTGCCATCGGAATTCCGGCCTGCCCCGTGTCATAAAAAACTGATAGAAGTCATGTCTTCTTCCGGGGGGATCTGCCGATGCATGATCCGCCAGGCTCACTGATAATTCGAAGGGAGATTTCCCACCGATTACCCGAACACGAAACATGCATCGCAGCTCCACAACCTCATCCCATTCCCTTGAATTTCCCGCTCCCTTCCCCCAATGTATCGCAGCAGTGGCACCCATGCCCAAATTGCAATACCTCCACCCGTATCGAAGTCATCACCGCAATCACATCGTATGAAGACTTCACCCACTTCATGGCCCATCAGCTCAACCGGTCGCAATGCTTCAGCTGTGGTGCACCGGTGGAAGCACCGGTGCGTGTCAGTGTGAAGATAACGCTCGATAACTTCCCCGAACACGAGTGCGTTCCCCTCGTGCTGCTGAAAGACCCGGATGTGCTCGACGACCTGCTCAACAACACGCCGCCCGGTCTGATCCGCGTCTACTCCTGCGACGAACTGGAACGCGCCATCGAGGCCTGTTGCCGGTTGGAGTTCCGTCGCCAGGGCATCACCCCGGAAGAAATCACCCCGGGAGAAGTGTTTGTAGCGCCTGACCGCTAGATTCCTCACCCTTCACCCACCACCACCCGAACCCCGCCAAGGCGGCTCCCTCACCGGAGCCGCCCTTTTCATTTTCCCCTGAAAACACCAACCAACAACCAACCCCAAAACTTGAGATCATTATGAATAACATCAACACATCCTCCACCCTCCTCGACGCCGTGTGCCGCCGGGGAGTCCTTGTCGCAACCTCCGTCCGTTACTGGCGCGGTTGCAAAAAGCTCAGCGCCGAAGACCTCGGCCTTGATCCCGCACACGTTTCCGACCGACTCATCCAGCTCGGTCACAAACGCCTGATCCCGCGTGACGCGCTCCAGGCATTCGCCCTGATCGAATCGCGGGTGCAGGCCACCGTCGAAAGCTCCAGCTTCCCGTTCCTGGGCGGCATCGGACGCTTCGTTCCCAATCCACGCCTCGGAGATCTGACCGATAAAATCGACAAGCTCCGCGACGAGTTCCGCGAAGCAACGCTCGACTTCGTAGCAGGCTACAGCCCGCTGCGCGAAAGTGCGATGGCCGAGTGGCGCGAAGCTGCGCAACACCTCAACGGCAGCGCCGAACGCCTGATCGCTACCATCGAACAATCGTTCCCGCCCGCCGGTGATATTGCCAAGCGTTTTGGTTTCGAGACGCGCCTGTTCCAGATCGCGGCCCCCGACAGCATCCGCCTGGAGGTTGCCGACGGCATGGCACAGCTCGAAGTCGCCGATGACCGCCGCCGAATTGCGGAGGATGCGTCACGCCGCCTGCAAGCCGATCTCGATGGGTTCATCCGTGAATCCGTCGCGTCCCTGCGCGATGAAACCGCTCGGCTCGCCAGCGAAGTGCTCGCCACCATCGACGGATCGGAAAACGGCGTCCACCAACGCACGCTCAACCGTCTAACGACGTTCATCGACAGCTTCCGGACGCTGAACTTCGCAGGCGACCAGCAGTTGGAGCAGACGCTCGAACGCTTCCGCCGCGACCTCCTCAGCCGCACCGCCGAGGAATACCGCAATCAACCCGGCGCGATGGCAAGCCTCACCGACGGCCTCAACCGGGAACTCCGCATCACGCTCACCAGCGGCGGTATCCCGTCCACCTCCGTGTATCCCACGCTCGATCCGAGTGAACTCCCATCGCGCCCGCCCACCATCGGCACCGTGATCGAACTGCCGCCCGCCACCATGGAAGGGCTGGCGAGCGTCGCCGGTTGTGCATCCACCGACACCACCCGCCAGATCCTCAACGGTGTGCTGTTCACACCCGAGGACGGCGGACGTCTGGTTGCCACCGACGGCAAACGCCTCGCCTGTTGCCCGGCCACCGTGCCATCTCAGTCGTTCGTTCTGCCTATTGCCGCCTGCCATATCCTCGGTCACCCGGATTTCACGGCCCCGGGCCGGCCGCCGTCACCTGGATCGACCATGAGGATCCGGAAAAGCGCCATGTGGCCATCCACTGCGGACGCCACTTGCTAGTGAGTAAGCCACTCGTCGGCAACTACCCGAACTACAAGCAGGTGATTCCGTCATACGCGGACCAGATGGCCGTCATCCCGCACGACCGCAAACCCGGGCTCATCGCCTGGCTGCGCTCGCTCGGAAAAGACCAGTGCTCAGTGCGTCTCGACTGGCACAAGCGCGGCCAGCTCACCCTGAGCCACCGCGACGCCAACGGTCACTCCG
>CAMBPB010000124.1 GCA_945869465.1 Prosthecobacter debontii | reverse complement strand
CGGCCGCCTTGCTTTTTTGGGTCTTGCCCTCTTCCTGCATTTGGGTCGGATAGAGCCCCTTCGCGCGGAGTTGCTGGATGGCTTCGGGCTCGCTGGCGGCCGAGACAACACCGGTGGTTTGCTCGCCTTTTGCATCAAGCGCGGAGTATTGGAAATTGGCCATTGGGAATTGTGGGTGGAGTTTTGAAATGCTTTAGGGGCAGGAAATCTTAAAATCGGAAAGATGGCGATGGGAAAATCGGACCGGGCTCAGGTGTATTTGAGGACCTCTTCGATGCTGGTGTTGCCGAGGTAGATGTTCCGCAATCCGTCCTCGCGCAGGGTGTTCATGCCGAGTTCGACGGCTTTCTGCTTGATCACCACCGTCGGGGCGCGGGCGGTGATGAGCTCACGGAGCGGGTCGGTGATGTTGAGCAATTCATAAAGGCCGCGGCGTCCGCGGTAGCCGGTCTGGCCGCACGCCGGACAACCGGCACCGGTGAAGAATTGTTTGTCTCCGAGCTCGTGCGCGGAGATGCCAAGCTGGCTGAGAATGGCCTCGTTGGGCTCGTAGGGTGCCTTGCAATCCTTGCAGATGGTCCGGACCAGCCGTTGGGCGAGCACCCCTTCCAGCGAGGCCGCGACGAGGAACGGTTCGCAGCCCATGTCCACCAAGCGTGTGATCGCTCCGGACGCGTCGTTGGTGTGCAGCGTGGAGAGCACCAGGTGCCCGGTGAGCGCCGCCTGAATGCCGATGGTGGCGGTTTCCTTGTCGCGCATTTCGCCAATCATGATGCGGTCCGGGTCCTGCCGCAGGAAGGCACGCAACACGCGCGGAAAGTCCAGCCCGATCGCCTCATTGATCGGGATCTGGATGATGCCGTCGATGTCATACTCGACCGGATCTTCCGCGGTCAGCAGCTTGGCGTCGATCGTATTGATCCGCCGGAGCGCGGCATAGAGCGTGGTGGTCTTGCCCGCGCCGGTGGGGCCGGTGACGATGAAAATTCCATTCGGCTTTTCGATCGTCTCGGTGATGTAGTTGTAGATGTAGTCGGTAAGGCCGAGGTTTTCGAGCGAGAGGTTCACCGATGAGCGGTCGAGCACCCGCAGCACGATGGATTCGCCGTGGTGCGTGGGCAGCGAGGAAACCCGCATGTCCACCTGTTTGTCGCCGACCTGTTTGACGATCCGGCCGTCCTGCGGGATGCGTCTCTCGGCGATGTTCATGTTGGACATGACCTTGACGCGGGAAATAATCGGCAGCGCGAGATGAATCGGCGGCGGGGCCATTTCATACAACGCGCCGTCCACCCGGTAACGGATCTTGAAGTCCTTTTCGAACGGCTCGAAGTGAATGTCGGACGCCTTCTCCTTGATCGCCTGATAGAGCACCAGATCGACATAGCGGATGATGGGCGCGGAGTTGGCCTCGGACTCCAGATCCACGGCAGTTGTGGAATGCCCGCCGATTTCGAACTGGTTGAGGATGTCCTCCATCGCCTTGCCTTCGCCACCGTAACATTCGTTGATCTTGGCCTCGACGAGGTAGTCTGGAGCGATCACCACGTTGATTTCGCGGCCCAGGGCGAAGCGCAGGTCCTCCACCGTCTGAGGGTTGAGCGGATCAACCAATGCCACGTAAACGCCGGTTTCGTCGAAATTGACCGGAAGCGCGCCGTGCAGGCGGGCGGTGCCGGCCGGGACCAGCGCCAGCAGCGCCTCGGGAGGGGTCCAGTTCCGCAGGTCGAACATGGTGGTTCCGAGCTCGGAGGCGACCACCGGCCAGATGTCGTCGCGGTGCCGGATGATTTGGAAATCCGCTAGAATCTCGGCGATTTCCTTGCCGCTGTGGCTCACTTCCGCGAGGATGTCTTGGGCGAGGCCGTGATCGATGAGGCCGCGCGAAAGGAAAAGTTCGATGATCTGTTGGTTGTCCATGGGACGGTGGAAACGGAGGAGATGGTTGAAGGGGGATGGCGGCGGTCAATCGACGTCCGACATGGTGGCATGCACGACCTCTCCACCGGAGGTGAGGCCGGAGAGCACTTTGCGGATGCCGTCCTCGCGCAGGGTGCGCATGCCGAGCTCGCGGGCGCGGCGGCGCAGTTGGGTGGTGGTGAGTCCGGTGTTGATCATTTGGCGGACTTCATCGTCCACCAGGAAGATTTCGAAAATCCCCATCCGGCCCTTAAAGCCGTTGCCGCGGCATTTGTCGCAGCCCACCGGGCCGTAAACCGAGGCTTCCATCACCCGGGAAGCGTCCAGTGACAAGGCCCGCATTTCCTTGTCGGTGAGTTCGGCGGGCGCCTTGCAGATGGGACAGAGTTTGCGCACCAGACGCTGGGCCAGCACGGCCCGGACGGCGGATGCGATGAGGAACGGTTTCACCCCGATATCCGCGAGACGGGCGACGGCCGACGGCGCGTCATTGGTGTGGAGGGTGGAAAACACCAAGTGTCCGGTGAGCGAGGCGTTGATGGCGATATTCGCCGTCTCCGCATCCCGGATTTCCCCGATCATGATGATGTTCGGCGCTTGGCGGAGCATGGCGCGCAGGGCCGCGGCAAAGGTCATGCCGATATCGGCCTTCACCATGACCTGGTTGATCCCGGGCAGCTCATACTCGATCGGGTCCTCCACGGTGATGATTTTTTTATCCGGCCGGTTGATGACGTTGAGGCACGCGTAAAGGGTGGTGGTTTTCCCCGAGCCGGTGGGGCCCGTCACTAGCAGAATTCCATCGGGCAGGCCGAGCAATTGCTCGAAGACCGTTTGGTCGTCCGAGAAGAAACCCAGTTCCGGCAGGCCGAGCAACAGTGCGGTCTTGTCCAGAATCCGCATGACGATGGATTCCCCGTGATTCGAGGGAACCGAGGAAACCCGCAGGTCCACCTCTTTTTCGCCCATCTTGAGCTGGATCCGGCCGTCCTGTGGCAACCGTTTTTCCGCGATCGACATGGTGCCGCTCATCACCTTCAAACGGGCAATGATCGCCGGCAGAAGCTTTTTCGGATGGGTGTCCACGTGAATGAGCTTCCCGTCGAGCCGGTAGCGCACGCGCACCGAAGTCTCCAGAGGTTCGATGTGAATATCGGACGCGCGAACCCGGAACGCTTCCGAGAGCATTTGCAGCACCAGCCGGATGATCGGGGCGTCGTCACCGACATCGGAGGCTTCGGTGTCGCCGGTGGTCACCGCGAAACCCGCCGCATCCGTCGATCCGGACGCTTCGCCCAGACGATAGAAATGCCGCAGGTGCTCCTTGATGTCCTGCTGGGTGGCGCAGACCAGATTCAACTCGCGGCCGATGATGTGCGGCAAGCTGTCGAGCGTTTCGAAATCCAGCGGGTCCGCGATGGCGATGGTTAGGGACAAGCCCTCGTCCTGGATTGGAATCACCCGGTAGCGCTTCGCTGTTGCCTCACTGATCGCCTCGGTGATGCCCGGTTCGAAGGTCACGTCGCTGAGGCGCACGTAGGGAATGCCCGCATTTGCCGCGAGGGTATGGGCCACCCCGTCCTCGGTCAGCGAGGTATGCGAGAGCAGGTGCTCGATGATGGTTTCTGTTCCGGCAAGCGCGTTTCGCGCGCGGGTCACATCATCAGCACTCACCAGGCCGGCTTCAGTGAGCAATTCTGCGAGATAATCTTCGTTGGAAAACACAGGGCTAAGAGGCTACGAAAAGGGTTCGATTCACGGCGGCGGCAAACATGGCGCGTGCCGTAGGTTCGTCAGACTGTTCAAGCCCTCCCGCCCTTGTCAACCAGCCACATCACGGGAAATCACGATTTCGCGAATCTCGCACGGGTTGTAAACACCATGCCAATTCATTCGCATCACCTTGTGAAGGCCCCTGTGATTTCCTCACGCGAGACGCCAAGAGCCGCCCTGGCGACAGGGTCCAACAACTTCGGATCGCCCTCGAGATGAATCGTTTCCTGCAGGTGGCTGAATGATTTGCCGGGATCGAGCGGCATGGCTGGCAAAGCGCGCGGCGCTGGCTGCCGATACCCGGCTTGGAGTCACTGCTGCGGCATGGAAAATGCTGTTGCACTCGCAACGGCGGTTTCCTAGATTGCACGTCTCATTCGATCCACACCATGAAACCCGGAACCTTCATTTGCTCCTCCGCCGCGTCTTTGGCCGGTTTGATCGCCCTCGGTCTCTCTGGCTGCAAATCCGGTGGCGGAGATACCATCAAAGTCGGCGAATTCGCCTCGTTGACTGGCAAGGAAGCAACTTTCGGCACCTCCTCTCATGAAGGGACGTTGCTGGCCATCGAGGAGCTAAACGCTGCCGGCGGCGTGCTCGGCAAACCACTCGAACTGCTAACCGAGGACGACCAAACCAAGGCCGGAGAGCCCGCCAATGCCGTCAACAAACTGATTTCCAAAGACGGCGTGGTCGCCATTCTCGGCGAGGTCGCCTCCAGCCGCTCGCTGGAAGCCGCGCCGATCTGCCAGCTAAACAAGATCCCCATGATCTCGCCGGCTTCGACCAATCCAACCGTCACACAGGAAGGCGATTACATTTTCCGCGTCTGTTTCACCGACACTTTCCAAGGCGCCGCCCTCGCCAACTTCGCCAGCACCGTCCTGAAAGCCAAAAAAGTCGCCGTGCTTACCGACGTGAAGAGTGACTACAGCAAGGGCCTCGCCAAGAGCTTCAAGCAGAAATTCAGCGCCAACGGCGGCCAGATCGGCAGCGAACTGGACTTCAATGGCGGCGACAAGGACTTCAAGGGCCAACTCACCGCCATCAAGAGCGACGCCCCGGACGCAATCTTCCTTCCCGGATATTACAACGATGTCGCGCTCATCTGCATCCAGGCCAAACAACTCGGCATGAACATCCCGATCTTCGGCGGCGACGGCTGGGAAAGCGAAAGCCTGCTGACCATCGGCAAGGACGCGATGGAGAACCATTATTTCTCCACCCACTGTTCGTCGGACCAGGGCACGCCAGAAATGACCAAGTTCGTGGCGGCCTACAAAAAGCGCTTCAACGGCAAAACCCCTGATGCGATGGCGGTTCTCGGCTATGACTCCGCCATGGTCCTTGCGGACGCGATGAAACGCGCGGGTTCCACCGCGCCAGCCAAGCTTCGCGACGCGATCGCCGCAACCCAGGATTACTCCGGTGCCAGCGGCACTTTCTCGCTCAACGCGGACCGCGATGCGGTGAAAGCGCTCGTTTTCATCCAGATCAAAGACGGCAAGTTCACCTACAACTCGACGGTGAATCCCTGACGAGTTGAGTGTGGTTGGCTGGGAGTTGAGCGTGGCGAGCGAAGAATGCCTAAGCTCTTTCTCTCAATTCAAAGCTCCAAACTCTCCACTCCAAACTCTCAACCCACAGTGGATTGGTTCCTGCAGCAAACCATCAACGGACTTGGACTGGGGGCGATTTACGCGCTGATCGCACTGGGATACACGATGGTTTACGGCGTGCTGCGGTTCATCAATTTCGCTCATAGCGATGTCCTGATGCTGGGAGCGTTCACCGGCTTTTATATCGCTCCGCGCATTGAGCAAATATTCGGCCACCAGTCGGTCCTAGGTATGATCATGGTGTTCATCCTCGCCGCGGTGGTCTGTGCCTGCCTGGGCATGCTGATCGAGCGCCTGGCCTACCGGCCTTTGCGCAACCGCCCGAAACTCACCGTGCTGATCACCGCCATCGGCGTCTCGCTGCTGATCGAGTTCACGGCGCAGCATGAGAAGGTCTTCGGTGCCGCGCCGCAACCGTTTCCCTCCTTGCTCAAGGAACACTCGATCCACCTCGGAAACGTCGTCATTTCCAGCAACGACGTGCTGATGGTGGGGGTGACGGTCTTCCTGCTCGCCGGAATGTGGTGGATCGTCCAGCGGACCCGCATCGGCACCGCCATGCGCGCAGTTTCCCACAACCAGCAGGCCGCCCTGTTGATGGGGGTGCCGGTGAATCTCATCATCTCGTTCACCTTCGGCCTCGGCTCGGCGCTGGCCGCCGTCGCCGGATTGCTCTACGCGATCAAAGCTCCCGGCATCGAGCCGCTGATGGGGGTGCAACCCGGCCTCCGCGCCTTCGTCGCGGCGGTGCTTGGCGGCATCGGCAATCTTCCCGGCGCCGTGCTCGGCGGAGTACTGCTAGGCCTTCTGGAAACATTCGCCGGTGGCATTCCGGGGTTGTCGAATTACCGTGATGCCATTGCCTTCGGCATCCTCATCCTCATCCTCCTGGTCAAACCCGCCGGTCTGCTGGGCCGCGCCATCGTTGAAAAAGTCTGATGGCGTTTTCCGGAGCAAAACGCTGGTTATTGTTAGGCATCGCGCTTGCGATCCTCGTTTCGTATTTCACCCCGCAGTTCAACCGCTACTACCTTGGCGTCGCAATCGATGTCGGAATCGCGATCATCCTGGCGACCAGCTTGAACCTGATCAACGGCCACACCGGCCAGTTCAGCCTCGGCCACGCCGGCTTCATGGCCGTCGGCGGTTATTTTTCCGCGTGGATCTCGCTCCAGGTGGCAGGCAGCGTCCCCGCCATCTGGTATTTTCCAATGGCCCTAACCGCCGGCGGTTTGTTAGCCGCCGGCGTGGGTTTGTTGGTCGGCGTGCCGTCGCTGCGCCTCAGGGGGGATTACCTCGCCATTGTCACGCTCGGGTTTGGTGAAATCATCCGCGTCGTCGCGCAGAATACCGATGCCATCGGTGCCGCCAGCGGACTCAAGGGCATTCCGAAACACACCACGCTCGGCTGGACTTTCGGCTTCGCCGCCATCACCATCTACGCCATCACCGCGCTGGTGAATTCGACCTATGGCCGTGGATTCATCGCCGTGCATGACGACGAAATCGCCGCGGAATCCAACGGCGTGGACACCACCCGCACGAAAGTCACCGCCTTTGTGACCGGCGCGTTTTTCGCCGGAATCGCCGGTGGTTTGTATGCCCACCACAAACAATTCCTCTCGCCCACCGGCTTCGATTGGCTGAAGTCCATCGATATCGTCGTGATGGTCATCCTCGGCGGCATGGGCCGCACCGCCGGAGTGATTGCCGCCGCCATCCTGCTCACCCTGATGCCGGAGTTCCTGCGGGATTTTTCGGATTACCGCATGATCCTCTATGCCCTGCTCATCATCCTGCTGATGCTCCTGCGCCCGGCCGGATTGTTCGCCTTCAACATCAAACGCCGCAAACACTCATGAGCGCGCCGTTGCTGGAACTCGAAAGGGCCACCATCCGCTTCGGCGGCCTAACCGCCGTGTCCGATTTTTCCCTAACCGTCGGGGAAGGCGAGCTGGTCGGCCTGATCGGACCTAACGGAGCTGGCAAAACCACGGCCTTCAACATGATCACCGGAGTCTATCGGCCGACCTCCGGCTGCATCCGCGTCGCTGGAAAGAACACGCTGGGCATCAAGCCCAACCGTCTCGCCGGCCTGGGCATCGCGCGCACCTTCCAGAACATCCGCCTCTTCAACTCGCTCAGCGTGATCGACAACATCCGCGTCGCCGCCCGCCTCCACAATGGCAAGGGCTACTTCAGCGCGCTCTGGCGTGGCCGCGGATGGAAAAACGCCGAAGCCGAAACCGAAAAAAGCGCGCTCGAACTGCTGGAAATCTTCGACCTCGCGACACAACGCGACGATCCCGCCACCTCGCTCCCATACGGCGATCAGCGTCGCCTCGAAATCGTCCGCGCCCTCGCCACCCGGCCCAGGCTTCTGCTTCTGGACGAACCGGCCGCCGGCATGAACCCGTCGGAAAAAGACGGGCTCATGCACCTCATCCAATTCGTCAAGCAGCGCTACAACCTCTCCGTCCTGCTCGTCGAACACGACATGAAAGTCGTCA
>CAMBPB010000123.1 GCA_945869465.1 Prosthecobacter debontii | reverse complement strand
GCGCTATTTCACGGACGGCGCGGTGATCGGCAGCAAGGAATTTGTGAACGCGGCGTTTGCGAGTGCGCGGGAGCGGTTCGGAGCGAAGCGCAAGGATGGAGCGCGGACGATGAGAGGGAGCGGCGGCGGCGCGAAGGGGTTGCTGTGGAGTATGCGGGACCTGCGGGTGAGGGTTTGATTGCCTGAGTTGCTATGACAGGGAGTGTCCTGGCTTCTCCTGCCGGTTGTGGGTCCTTTCCTTTCTTCTCAATGGTCATAGTCCGCACCGGTCAGGCTTTTCAGCACGGAGTCCTGCTAGACCTGCCTCTTTTTTCCGCGATGCGCAAAGCCTAGGGCGGCCACGCCGGAGGTGCCGGTCACCCTCTTCGGGTACCTGCGATGGCAGGTCGTCATAGAGCGCGAGGTCCGCGGGGAATCCGCTGTAGGGCTCGTGCGGCGAACCAAACCAGATCACGGCGAAAAACGGCTGACCGGATTTTCCAGCGGCTTCGATGAACCGGATGGATTGCGCGATCAGGATTTCCGAGCTTTCGCCTTTGATGATCTCCGGCGGGCCGCCGTTGCGTGAGAGCGAGGGATTCAAATCGAAGAAATTGTCGTGGGAGAGCCACTCCTCCCAGCCGTGGTCGTCGCCCATGATGAGAATGATGTGAGGGCGGCTGTTTTCCGCAGCGTTGGAGTGGGCGCAGAGGAGCAGGCTGGCGAGCAGTAGTCGGAGCGAGGGTGGCACGAACCGTATGGCGGGAGGGGTTGGTGTCCGGGGATTACTACGCCTTTTTGCGCTTGGGTTTTACTGGCTGGCCGGGGGCTTTGGCATTGGGCGTGATGTTTTGAATGAGGCGGGGCACGTAGCCGTTGTAACGTCCGTCGGGCGACACGCCGTTGGGATTGAGTTCGCGCACCAGCGGGTGCAACGAAGCCGCTTTGTCGCCGAGCGACTCGATGGCGGTGAGAGCGGACATGGCGACGAGCACGCCGTTTTTTTCGGGGGCCGCGAGATCGGCGAGCACCGGTAGGGCGGCGCTGCGGGAGCCGTCGCCGCCATGCCGGACGAGTGCCTCGGCGGCGGCGATGCGGACATCGGGCGAGGCATCACGGAGTGCGGTATTGAGGGCCACTTCGTGCGCGGTCACGGCGGAGCTGCCGCGCATGAGATGGCCAAGAGTGGCCCACCAGCGCACGGCGCTGTCGGAGTCTGATAGGAGGTTCGCCAGTTCCGGAAGTGCGGTGGGATCCAGGTTGGAGGCGAGTTCCGCAGCGGCGATGATGCGGGCTTGGGGGTATTTCGCGTCGTCGCGCGCCAGTTCATACGGGGAGCTGCCGGCGGAGCGGGAATGCAGTTCTGCTTCCGGCAGGAAGCAGACGTCGCGAATGGCGGCGAGATGCTCGCGATGGGTCTGGCGCAGTTTTTCCAAAACCGCGCGATGCTCGTTAGAAGCGGCGAGGTTGCGCACTTCATCGGGATCGTTCCGCAGATCGTAGAGTTCCTCCGGGGCTTTGGGCACGCGCCAGAAAATGGATTGGGCTTCATTGGTTTTGCCAGCATCGAACAGGGCGCTCCAGACCCGCGTGGTAGGCGTCTGGAACTGATAGTCCACGCGCTGTGCCTGCGAGACGTGCGGGAAATAGTTGCGGAGATAGAGGTAGCGTCCGTCGGTCACGCTGCGAACGAGATCCATACGTTCGTCCATGCGCCCGCGTTCGCCGAAGAGAAAAGGCTGCGGTTGACTTTGATGCGGGCCGGCAAAGGCATGGCCCTGCATCCATGATGGCGGTTGGATGCCGACGATGCTGAGCAGGGTTGGCGCGAAGTCAACGAAGCTGACCATGCGATCCGACTGGCCGCCCGCCGAGTATTCCTTTGGCGCGAGGTGTTTCCATTTCTCCGGGAAAAAAACGACGAGCGGGACATGCAGGCCGGAGTTGGACGGCCAGCGTTTGCTGCGCGGCATGCCACTGCCGTGATCGGCATAATAAAACACGATGGTGTCAGCGGTCAGGCCCGCGGCTTCGATTTCCTGCAAGAGCTTGCCGGCATCGGCGTCGGCTGCGCTGACTTTGTCGTAATACTGCGCCCAGTCCTGGCGGACTTCGGGGGTGTCGGGATGGTAGGCCGGCACGCGCATCTTCGCCGGATCGGCGATTTGCCGGTGAGGGCGGGTGCGGATCTGGCTCTCATGACTTTTCGTTGAGTTGAAAACCGCGAAAAACGGTTGTCCTTCGGCGCGTTTTTTCCAATGGGCCGCGCGGGAGGATTCGTGCCAGAGGCCCGCGGGTTTGCGCAGGTTGTAGTCCTCCTTGTTATTATTGGTGCAGTAGTAACCGGCCTCGCGGAGAAATTGCGGATAGAGTTTCAGCTGCTGGGGCACCGGGACCATGGAGCGCATGTGCTGGCCGCCACTGCTGGAGGTGTAGAGTCCGGAAATGATGACGCTGCGGGCCGGTGCGCAGACCGGCGCGTTGGACCAGGCGCGTTTAAAAAGCATGCCGCGCGCCGCGAGCGCATCGACATTCGGGGTGCGTGCGTTCTTGTCGCCGTAGCAGCCCATTTCCGGACCGTGATCCTCGCTGGTGAGCCAGAGGATGTTAGGTTTTTCGGCGGCGGGGAGTGTGGCGCCGAGGGCGAGGAGGAAGATGGCGGTAAGGATGATTTTCATGGCGAGCGGCAGAGTGGAGGAAGCTTACCCAGCAATCCGAAACTTGAAGTGCAAAGGCAGGTTGAGGAGAGATTGACCAATGAAACACTGAGACCACTGAAAAAGAAGCTGAAATCAGTTCATTTAGTGGTTCTCAGCGCTTGAGTGGTTTAAAGGGCCTGTGGCGAAAGGTTTCGCGGAAGGCGAGGCCGAACTTGAGCCAGGCGGCGGTGTGTTCCTGGTGGTCGTAGGATTGATCGGCGGCGAAAAAAACGAGGTCGGGATTCTGGTGGTTGATGTTGCGGGAGTATTCGGGGCGCAGCCCGCGGTCCCGGTTAGAGTTGCAGGAAAGGGCGGCCATGGCAATCCGGTAGGCACCTTCGACTCGGGTGATCGATAGTGTGGCGGGGGGAACTGCCTCCGGCGGCAGGGTCCCCGCGGGCAGCGCCACCCGGAGGATGTCGAGCAGGATGTCGAGCGAGTGGCTATGAGATGATCGAATCCGGCTGAAAGGGGGGATCGGGAGGGGACACGGCCGGTGTCCGCTTCTTCCGGAAAAAGAACCGCCTGGAACTGTATCTAACGAATTTGGCGAGATCCGGTGGCCAGACACCTGCGCCATCAAGAGGGCGCACAGGAATTCATCCCAAAAGAAAAGCCGGACAGGTTTCCCTGTCCGGCTTTTGATAGATGGAATGGGTGGGCGGGACGCCCACGCTCCTTGATTAGTCCTGCCCCGGGCTCCACTCTTCGGAAGCGGCGGCGGAAGCGAGGTTGAACGCTTGTTCGAGGCCCACCATCTCGGAAGACGGACGGAGGCTTTCGAAGCTGGCGCTTTCCTTCTTGAGCTGCTCTTCGGAGTAACCGACGGCTTTGATTGAGAGGCCGATGCGGCGCTCGACCTTGTCCACTTTGATGACGCGGGCTTCGATCTCGTCGCCCACCTTGATGATGTCCTTGACCTTTTCCACGTGGTCTTCGCTGAGTTGCGAGATGTGGATGAGGCCGTCGATGTCACCGTCGAGGCTGACGAAGGCGCCAAACGAGGCGATCTTGGCGACGGTGCCCTTGACGATGTCGCCGACCTTGAAGCGGGCGTCGATGAGGCTCCACGGGTCGCCTTCGGTTTGTTTGATGCCGAGGGAAACGCGTTGGTTGGCCTTGTCGATGGCGAGCACGATGGCTTCCACTTCGTCGCTCTTCTTGAGGACTTCGGACGGATGGTTGATCTTGCGGGTCCACGACATGTCGGAGACGTGGATCATGCCGTCGATGCCTTCTTCGAGTTCCACAAACGCACCGTAAGCGGTGAGGTTGCGGACCGGGCCCTTGATGGTGGCACCGACCGGGTAGCGGAGTTCGATTTCGTCCCATGGGTTCGAATCGAGCTGGCGCACGCCGAGCGAGATTTTCTGTTCCTCGATGCTGATGCCGAGCACGACGGCCTGGATTTCCTGACCGATTTCGAGCACGTCGCTCGGGCGGGTGATGCGCTTGACCCAGGAGAGTTCGGAAACGTGGACGAGGCCTTCGACGCCGCGTTCGATTTCGACAAACGCGCCGTAGGGCAGGAGCTTGGTCACGCGGCCTTTGACTTGGCGGCCGATCGGGTATTTCCGCTCGATGTCTTCCCACGGGTTTTCCGACATCTGCTTGAGGCCGAGGGAAACGCGCTCCTTCTCGCGGTCCACGTCGAGGATGACGACATCCACGGACTGGCCGATGTGAAGGATTTCGGAAGGATGGTTGATGCGGCCCCACGACATGTCGGTGATGTGCAGCAGGCCGTCCATGCCTTGAAGGTCCACGAAGGCACCAAAGTCGGTGATGTTTTTGATGGCACCTGTGACCTTGTCGCCGATTTTGACGGATTGAAGGAAGGTTTGGCGGAGTTCGGAGCGCTCGGCTTCGATGACTTCGCGGCGGGAAAGCACGATGTTTTTACGCTCGTCGTTGACCTTGACGATTTTGAACTCGTACACGTTGCCGACGTATTCGTTGAGGTCCTTGGGCGGGATGATGTCCACTTGCGAACCGGGAAGGAAGGCTTCCACGCCGACGTTGACGGTGAGTCCGCCTTTGACCACGCCTTTGACCTTGCCGCGGACGAGTCCGCCTTCTTGGAAAACCTTGACGATCTTTTCCCAGTTTTGTTTGTGGGCGGCCTTTTCCTTGGAGAGCACGACCATGCCCTCGTCGTTTTCAAGTTTTTCGAGCAGCACTTCGACGTCGTCACCGACCTCGATTTCCTCGTCCTCGAATTCGTTGGACGGGATGGCGCCTTCGGATTTGTAGCCGATGTCAACGAGAACGACTTGCGGGCGGATTTCGAGAATCGTGCCCTTGACGATCGATCCTTCGCGGAATTCGCGGAATTTGGAGTCGATGAGGTCGTTCAGTTCCTGATTGGTTGGTTCTGCGAGTGCGGAACTCATGATGTTTGCTTGGTTTGTGGTTAGGTTAGGGGTTCGTTTTCCTTCCGACGTTGCCCCGGATAAGGAATTCTCGCAGGCACCGGGGCGCCAACCGCCTGCGAGAGAAAGAAAAACGGATGGCGAAACTAGCCCCCGAAAACCCCGTGGCAAGGCCAAAGGGAGGATTTTTCGAGGGGAAGTCCGGAAAAACCAACGGGGAGGCGGGGGATTTTGCGGATTTTTGGAGGGCTGAGGCGAATTGGAGCGCGGAATTGATTCCGTCGGACCCGTTCGCGAGGTTTCGAGCGAAATGAATTTTGCGCTCCAAGCGAGGATTCGCAATGGATCATGGAAACGATTTGATGCCGGATTCCGGCGTTTTCCCACGCGCCAGAAGCAGGCCGGCGAAATTCAGCAGCGGTGCGATCATCAGGCACCAGCCGCCTGGCTCCGGGTCGGACGGGCTATCGCTAAAAATCATCACCCAGAATCCCGCTGACGCCAAGCCGCAGAAGGTCAGTGCGAACCCCCATGCCAGCCGGGATTTGGTCCACACCTCCGTCAAAAACGGTGAGGCCACGATCAGAAGTGAGAAAGTTAGGAAGGAGGCGATCAACACAGCCGATTGCGGATCGTTCAACTGCTGCGGTTCCAGCATCACTTTCCAAAGATCCCGCCACACGGACCCTCCGACTTCCTCCGTTTCGAAGCCGGGCAGGAAATGAAAGGCCACGAACAGCAGCAATGCCGCGACCAGCAACGCCATTGAAATCCCCCGCCGGATTGAATGAAGCACCTGCCCACGATTCCTATTTCGACTGCCGATCACAAGCCCGGGTTGGGAATTCAAGAGAGGGTGACAAAATCATGGGCAGCAGAATTCTTTTTGAAGAGGGCGGATGGCAGGGGCTGACCCTCCGGGCGGTCCGCGAGAATGAACGGCGAATGATGGGCGATGGCGCGACTTTCCGGCCCCGCATCGGATCACTCATTCTCACCCCATTCGCCGGACCGTTGCGGAGAGCGGTCCCTGCCCTCGGATTCGAGCAAGCATTCGCAACTTGGCGCTTCTCTCCGGCATCCGGGTAGTTTCCAATTCCCGCGCCTGACCGATGACCGAGAATTTTTACCAACAAACCACGTCGGCACCCGCCACGGCGTTCGATGTTTCACTGCGCCCGCCGGCATTTTCCGAGTTCATCGGCCAGGAGAAGGTGAAGGACCGCTTGCTGCTGATGCTGGAGGCGGCCAAACGCCGCGGCGACGTGCTCGACCACGTGCTGCTCTCCGGTCCGCCGGGTTTGGGGAAAACCACGCTGGCCAATCTGATCGCCCGCGCCGCTGGAACCCAGCTCCATACGACGTCCGGCCCGCAGATCGAAAAAGCCGGGGACCTCGCCGGCATCCTCACCAACATCCAGAAGGGCGACATCCTTTTCATCGATGAAATCCACCGGCTGCACCCAGCGATCGAGGAGTATCTCTATCCGGCGATGGAGGATTTCCGGCTTGACATCATCATCGATTCCGGGCCGTCGGCGCGTTCGATCCAGATCAACCTGCCGCGTTTCACCCTGGTGGGCGCGACGACCCGTTCCGGCATGTTGACCGCGCCGCTGCGCTCGCGTTTCGGGCTGGTGAACCGGCTCGATTATTACACCCATGAGGAGCTGGCCCGGATCATCGAACGCTCGGCCGGATTGCTGGAGGTGCCAATCGAAGGTTCCGGCGCGCTGGAAGTCGCCTCGCGCGCCCGCGGCACGCCGCGGGTGGCCAACGCCCTGCTGCGCTGGGTACGGGATTTCGCGCAGGTCCGGGGTTCGGGCGTCATCGATGGCGACATCGCCGATGCCGCGTTGGCGATGATCGAGATCGATTCTCAAGGGCTCGATGAAATGGACAAACGCCTGCTTGAAGTGCTGATTTACAAATTTGGCGGTGGTCCGGTGGGCTTGAACTCGCTGGCGGTGGCGGTGGGCGAGGATCCGGCGACGATTGAGGAAGTGCATGAACCGTTCCTGATCATGCAGGGTTATCTGATGCGCACGCCGCGCGGGCGGATGGCGATGCCCACGGCCTACGAAAAAATCGGCGCGCCGGCGCCTCCCGCAAGCCCGGACGATCCGCAGCCGGATCTGTTCTGAAAAATGCGGTTTTCCAAGTGCCCTCAACGCCACTACCCTGTCCCCACCGCGCCATGAATCCCGTTGTCCAAGAAACCATCCAACGCTGCCGCAAGCTGGGGCTGCGCCGCACCAAGGCGCTGGAGGAGCTGATCGCCACGTTGTTGGAGAACCCACGTCCGATGACTCTAGCGGAACTAGCCGGTTCCAAGCGGCTCGCCGACCAGTGCGACAAGGCCACCGTGTTTCGGCTGTTGCAGAGGCTCGTCGAACACGGAGTGGTTAGGCGTCTCGGGCTGCACGAGCGCGCCGCCTATTTCACCCTGCTGGTTCCGGGCAAACACAGCGATTATCTGATCTGCACGAGCTGCGGCAGCATCGAGTCGATCAAGGCCCCTTGTCCGGTGCATCAGCTCGAGGACGAAATCCGCGAGAAAACCGGCTTCCGCAATCTCTATCACGAACTGGAGTTTTTCGGCGTCTGCCCGAAATGCGCGTGAGTGCCCCCGGACCGCGACGTCTCCAGACTCGCCTGCGAAAGGGACGTCCAATAAGGGCGTGCCATTGGGGCTTTCGCTTGGTCCATTCTATGGCGGGCGAGTCGGAGACGTCGCGGACTGTGTGTTCAGAACTGGTGCCCCCGGACCGCGACGTCTCCAGACTCGCCTGCGAAAGGGACGTCCAATAAGGGCGTGCCATTGGGGCTTTCGCTT
>CAMBPB010000122.1 GCA_945869465.1 Prosthecobacter debontii | reverse complement strand
CGCACTGATTCGGGCCTTCCGGCACAAACGACTCGTTTGTGTTAGCAACTCATGGCACCCGTCTTGTCTATTTCCCCGACGACGCTGACGGCAATCTCCCGGTGGTGAGGGTAGCGCCGGTGTTCGAAGAGGAAGATGCCCTGCCAGGTGCCGAGGGTCATGTGACCGCGCATGACGGGTATGACTTCGCTGGTGCGGGTGAGCGCCATGCGGATGTGGCTGGGCATGTCATCGGGGCCCTCCTGGGTGTGGCTGAACCAAGGGGTGTCCTCCGGGACGAGTTGTTCGAAGAAACGCTCCAGATCGCGGCGGGCGCTGGGGTCGGCATTTTCCATGATGACGAGGCTGGCGCTGGTGTGACACACAAACACCGTGACGGTGCCTTGCCTGATGCCGGAACGAGCGACGATGGCGGCGATTTCCCGGGTGATCTCGGTGGTGCCTTTGCCGCGTGTTCTAACGGTGAAGGTGTCGGTGTGGGCGGGCATGGGGGAGGGAAGAAGTGCGGGGTGATCAGTGATCAGTGATCAGTGATCAGTGAAGAGATCTGGGCGCATGGACTTGTTAATCTCAGCATCTCAGCATTTCAGTTTTTCAGCGTTTACCTCCATGGTCCACTTGCCGTGGGCGCTGCAAGTTTCCATGGCGGCGTGGGCTTGGCGGAGGTTGGAGACGGTTAGGGAATCGAAGCAGCGGGTGTGGATTTTTGGGAAGGCGCCGGTGTCACAGAGATTCGCAATGGCGGCGAGGATCTCACCTTGGCGGTGCATGTCGGGCGTTTGGAATTTGGCGCGGGCGGCCATGAATTCCCAGGCGATGCGGACGCACTTGGCTTTGAGCGGATCGCCGAGGTGGAGTTTTTCGCGGGGCTCGACGATGAGTCCGAGGGCTCCGAGGGGCGCGATGAGATCGGCGGTGGTTTCCCAATAGGCTTCGGTGTTGAAGAGATTGGCGATGTAGGGAAAGGCGGTGAGGCCCAGCGCCTCGATCTGCGGGCGGAGGGGTTCACGGTGGTTGATGACATGGCGCGCGCCTAACGCTTCGCACCAGGCCCGGGTTGCGGGGCGGGAGGCGGTGGCCACCACGTGGAGTCCGGCGTTGCGGGCGAGGGGAATCATGGCGGAACCCACGCCGCCCGCACCGTTGATGATGAGCAACGATTTCCCGCGGTCTTTGCCGGAGGGGTCGGCTCCCATGCGCTCGAACAGCAATTCCCAGGCGGTGAGTGCCACCAATGGGATTGCGGCGGACTCGGCGAAGGACCAGGTGGCGGGTTTGAGCGCCACCAAACGCGCATCGACGGTTTGAAATTCCGCGTTGCAGCCCGAGCGTGTTAGATCGCCGGCGTAAAACACCGCGTTTCCCGCGGCGAATCCGCTGACGTCCCTGCCGACGGCTTCGACGATGCCCGCGGCGTCCCACCCGAGAATGCGCGGTGGCTCGTGGGGGCCGCCGCCGAGCGAGGCGCGGATTTTCGTGTCCACCGGATTCACGGCGACGGCCATGATCCGGACTAGCAGATCCATGGGGCCCGCGACAGGCACGCTGGTTTCAAATTCAACCAGGCATCCGGGATCCGAAACGGGGAGGAACTGGCGTGCGCCGATGGCTTTCATGGTGACTTCAAGTTAGGTCCCGCAGGTCAGGGCAACAAGGGCTTTACGCCGATCCACTGGCAACCCCAGGCGATGATCCATGGCAGGGTGAGGAGGCTCAAGGCGGTGGTCGCCACCACGATCTGCACGGCGATGGCCGGGCGGCCGCCATACATCCGGGCGACCATGATGGGCGACATGGCGGCGGGCATCGCCGCCTGGACCACCAGCACTTGTCTCAACTCGGTGGCGATCGGCAGGAATCTGGCGGCGGTGAGAATGGCGAGCGGGGCGAGCACCAGGCGCACCAGGAATGACCCGAGGATGATCCTGCCGGTGGGTTTTTCGGCAATGACGAGGTCCGTGATGGTGCAGCCGGTGATTAGAATGGCGAGCGGAAAGGCACCGACACCGATCATCGACATGGTCTTGCGCGCGGGCCCGACGAAATGCACATCCCATCCGAGCGCCACGAACAACAAACCGCCGGTGACCGCGATGACCGGGCCGTTGAGCAGTTTGCGCCACGGGATGCCGCGGTCGCCGCTCATGATCATCACGCCGACCGACCAGATCGCCAGTTCCACGCCGATGTTATGAACGAACAGCAGCGCGAGGGTGCCGGTGCTCCACAGGATTTCCACCACGGGAGCGGCGGTGAAGCCAAAATTCTGGCAACCGGAGGCGAGGGCGAAGGTGCGCATGCCGGTCCCGCGTTCCAAGCCGATGAGCCGGCCGACGACAAACCCGATGAGGATGCCCACCATGATGAGCCCAAATCCGATAGCGACCGATCCGATCACCACCGAACCGCTCTTGAGCACCGTGCTGCCGAGAATTTTATCGAGCATGAAACACGGCAGCATGACGGTGTAAACAAGCCGCATCAAGCCTTCGTCATGTTCCCGGCGCACGATGCCCGTCTTGCGCAGCACGACTCCCGCCACGATCAACAAATAGACCGGCAACACCGAGGCAACGACATCTCCGGGAGAAATCACGGCGCGCAGAGTCCCGGGCGACCCGCGACCGTGCAAGCGCATAATCCCCGCGTCATCCGCGGCAGACCGGCCGTTTCACGGTTGGAAAATCCACGGATGCGTGCGAGGCTGCGCCATGGAGTTCGCTGAAGTCACCTGCCCGACGTGTTTTGAGGTGTTTGAGGTCGCCGTGCCGCATCCGGACGAGATGCCCACGGAGGTGGATTACGATTGCGAGGTGTGCTGCCGGCCGATGGTGATCGTATTCACCGCAAACGAGGTCTATGCCAAGGGCCTCGCGGAATAGAAATCACTTGCAGGTGAACACCCCCAGGTCGTGCCACCCTCCACGACGTTTTTGTAGTTGCCCGAGTCGGGATCTTGGAAATCGTGCGTGACGGTCCAGTCCGAAGATCCGTCGCCGAGAATCAGGCGGCCCACCGGCACGTTGTTGCCGCGCAGGGTGTCGTTGTTCACCGCATAAGTGGAGTGGGCTGGCGAGCTGGCGCCGGCGATGTTGATGGTCGCCTTGTCGTTGCGTCCGATGGCGGAAACAAGCGCCAACGCGAAAAGCTCCAATTTCATGCGAAACGCGGCTCGGTTAGGAGGGCTGGCAAGTCAAGCTCTTAGTCTGTCATTTCACGGCGGGTTGCCGCTTGATTAATTAAGATTTGCGAAATAGTCTTGGCTCCCGGGTCCAAGATTTATGGCGAAACGAGCAAGCAAGACCACTTCACGGCGGCCGTTGAGCAATCAACGGCGGACGAGAAATTCGTTTGCCGAGGTTCTCAGCCTGGCAAACCGGCGCGCTCACGAACAAGCGAACCGACGCAGCGGCAGGCGCGTACTCAAATCGGTGCGGGCGGCGATCGACGCCACCGCGGCGGATGATTCGGTTGGATCGCTCGAGTGGTCGCAGCGCCTGATGCGCTGGCTCGTGGCGACGGTGCTACTGCCGCTGTGCTGGGTGACGACCTGGACGTTGCTGTCGCGTTTTTCGCATGCCACCCTCGAGCAGGGGTTTTGGCAATCCCCGGAGTTCTGGTATTTTGCGACGGGCGCGATGGTGATGGTCGGGTGGTTTTGGTCGGGTTTGTTGCAGTCGTTTTTCCTCTACGTTTACGTGCTCGGGCACGAAATGACCCATGCCGTGTTCGTAGTGATTTTCCGCGGCAAGGTGACGGATTTCCATGTCAGCACGGAGGGCGGCTACATCACGACCAACAAGACCAACCTGATCATCGCGCTGTCACCGTATTTCGTGCCGTTCTGGTCGGTGATCATCGCGGTGTTGTATGGGTTGCTGCGGCTATCCGCCACGCCGGGGCCGGGGTGGGATCTGGGGTTTTACGCAGTGATGGGCGTGACGTGGACGTTTCACATGGTGTGGACTTTGTGGATGATTCCGCGCGACCAGCCGGACCTGAAGGAAAACGGGACCTTCCTTTCGCTGGTGGTGATTTATCTGGCGAATCTGTTGGTGCTGGTGGCCTTGCTATGCGTGGCCGAGGAAGCTCCGGGGCGAAACACGCGGGAATTTGCCATGGAATGGCTGCGGCATGCGGCGACCTGGGGCGACCTGATCTGGCGCTCGACGGTGGAGGCGATCTCGAAGCTTCGCGCGGCCGGGAAGTTCTGAGGGTCCGTCGTTTCCGGGTTGCCATCGGCCAGGAGCGGAGGATGCTCCCGACATGATTTATCTGGATGCCAACGCTACGACGCCAGTGCTGCCGGAGGTGCTCGAAGAAATGCTACCGTGGCTGCGCGAGGGCTATGCGAATCCCTCGGGCTCGTATGCGGCGGCCAAACTCGTGCGCAAGGCGATCGAACAGGCGCGCGCGCAAGTGGCGGCCTTGATCGGCGCAGAGCCGGAGGAAATTATCTTCACCGGCTGCGGCACCGAGAGCGTCAACACCGCGTTGCATGCGCTCGACACGCTGACGGGGCAGGGGGCTGCGGTGGTTTCCTCCATCGAACACAGCGCCGTGCTGAGGTGCGTGGAAAATCTCACGCGTGCCCGCGAACTCGTGCCGGTGGATGCGGGCGGGCGGCTCGATCTGGTGGCCCTATCCACCGCGCTCGATGGCGCGGCCTTTGTCTCGATCATGGCGGCTAACAATGAAACGGGGGTGATCCCACCGTTGCTGGAAGTCGTGGAACTCGCCCGCGCGCGCGGGGTGCCGATCCACACGGACGCGGTGCAGGCGGCCGGCAAGATCGCGCTGAACGTCAGGGAACTCGGAGTGGACCTGCTCTCTCTATCTGCCCATAAATTTCACGGACCCAAGGGCGTGGGCGCGCTCTATGTGCGGCGCGGACTGCGATTCGCACCCCTGTTGTCCGGTGGCGGGCAGGAGTCCGGCCGGCGCAGCGGCACTGAAAATACGGCGGGAATCGTCGGCATGGGCGCGGCTGCGTCGCGTGTAATGCGCCAGCTCACACCTCATCCGGCGGCTGCGTTGCGCGATGCCTTCGAAGCCCGGGTCCTGGCGGAAATTTCCGGGGTCACGATCAATGGCGACGTCACCCATCGCCTGCCAAATACCAGTCATCTGTCCTTCGATGGTTGCGACGCCGCGGGGCTCCTGATATTGTTAGATGAGTCTGGAGTGGCCTGCTCCGCCGGATCCGCCTGCATGACGGGCAAACAGCGACCGTCCCACGTGCAACTCGCCATGGGCATTCCCGAGGCGCGGGCGAAAACCAGCCTGCGCATCAGTTTCTCCAGACTCAACACCCTGGAAGAGGCTCTCGCCGGGGCAGCTGCCGTGAAGAAGGCAGTCGAAAAACTCAGGCGCGTGCAGGGCCTCGGAGTCGGCCCAGTAACGGTATATTCGCCGTGAGGATTGCCACTGCGTAAATGGGGTCATAAATGGGGTCAGGCCTGAATGGCGCTAACTTAACGTGCCTTTGGGATGGCGGAGAGCGGCTTTCGCCGCCGGATTCCGGGAACCGTTTCGAGGATCAAGGTCTGGGTGATTTGCCTCATTTCCCTCACAATTTCCTCCACCCGCTTGTGGTTCTCGATGGCTTGGAGCATCTCTGTCGCGATGGTGGAGAAAGAAGTCATGATGCACGCCGTCTCCTACAACCTGGTCCGCTCGCTGATGCAGGAGGCGGCGATCCGGCATCAAGTCGATCTGACCCGGATCAGTTTCAAAGGCACTGCCGATGCCCTTCGTCATTGGAGCGCGAGCCTCGAGGCCCTGCGAGGCATGCCACGCAAACAACAAGTCCTGCTGGGTGCGATGTTCGAACTCATCGCCAACGACCTCGTTCCCCACCGCCCCGGGCGGGAGGAACCCCGCGCGAAGAAACGCAGACCCAAGAACTATCATCTCCTGACAAAACCACGCCACGAGATGAGGATTTCAGGCCACCGGAACCGTCCCACACGCCTCCGCCAGTCGCCGCGCCTCGGGAGTCGGCGGATACGGTTTTCGTGTGCGGTCCAGCAGTTGCAAACCCAATACCTTTTCCAGATCGCTGATCTGCCTGCTCAGCTGACCTGGTAGATTCAGTTGGTCGGGATGTCCCTTGGCGGCAAGGGCGATGTTTCCCGCCAACACCACCTTTTCGAGAGCGCGCAATCGATCCAAGGAAACCCCGTTCTTTGAGCAAATTCCTGGCATGTTAGATTACTCATGGTTTCTGCTCCATATCCTACCTGCTCGATCAAATCCGCCGCTCATAGCCATCGTGCCGACCGATAAAGAACCACACGATCTTTCCATCATTCTCCATACCCAGCGCCCGGTGATCCCGATCCACCCGTGCCGACCAGTATGGCCCCACCCGCTTGAAATGCAGCGAGGGATGCCAATGATCGTCCAGCCAAAGTCGGAATTGCTTCCGAGCAACCCTCTGTACTTCCGGCCCAAGTGCCGCAAACTGCTTACGAAACGCCGTGCTGGTCGATGACTTCATGCAGGGAATCTGTTTTACCTTCCTTCTCCTCACGCAGTGCTTCCGCAGCCAGGTCTTCAAAGTGCCCATCGCGCACCAAACTCTCAAACCGATGGTCCACGGCACGCGCCGCTTCCTCATCGACTTGCGCGGCAAGCGCCAGCAGCTCATCGTCCGGCAGCTTGCGCACTTCCCTCATGATTTCGGCAACTTCCATGCCATATCTCTAGCCCTTCCGCCACGCCTTCGCAAGAACGGACTTTGCTGACCCAGTCCCCTGTCATAACTGCGGAGTCTCATGCCATGCGATTCCAGCGATAGCAAGAACTGAAATCCATGGCATTCTCATCCCATCGCCACCGCATGACCACCACCTTCCCAACCTCAGCCCTTCCACCACCGCCAGGCCACCCACCTTCGCCGTGGGCACCGTGGGGCGCGTCCAGCACAACACGAGCCTCTTTAAAATCCATTTGCACGCCGCGTGGAGCGACGACAATCACCAGACACCTACTTTCTACAATCTCACCGGGCCAAGCGCCCAACTCCACCGGAAGGTGCCCGTCGAGCGGCTGATCTTCCGCGCGGACACCATGGGTGTGGCGGCGTATGCGGGTAGGGAAATTCTGGCGCTTGATGCCCTCCTCGGGAAAATCGTGCCGCGGGTAAAACACACGCGTTGCTGGAAATGCACGACGACGCTCAGTCATCTAGAAACCAAAGTCTGCCCGACATGCGGCGGCCTTCAGTGCGAATGTGGCGGCGGCCGCTGCAACTGGCCCTATCCGCCTCAAACCGCCTACAGCAGGCACGACTTCACGAGTCCGCCTCACCTGACCGCCCCCCATCTCCCCCGATGAAACCCAAACCCAGCAAACGCATCGACAAATTGCTCGGCGAACTCGGCCTCCACCCGGATGCGCTCGATCCCGACGAAGCCGCCGCCGACTTGGAAAAATCCGCACCTGTCACACCCATCCGCCTCACCGGCCCCTGCGGGAAATCCTGTTACACCAGCGAGACCAACGCCCGCAAATCCGGCAACCGCATCAAGAGCCACGGCGCGAACACCTCAAAGGTGGCGCGCTACCGCCGGGGGCGCACGCCAAAGGGATGCGAAAGACCAGCCCAAGCACAGCCCGCCAGTCGTTCCTTGGCATCCAGCTTTCGCCACCCTTTGACATGCGGCCTACGGCGAGGCCGCGCTACCAGCGCTGCTCGCAAAGCCTGGCACCTCACCTCCGCCAAAAACACCGGCTCCAGCAAATCCTCCGGCACCACCCGCAACGCCGGCCGCAATCTCCGCAACCACCCCCAATCCACTTCCACCGATGAATCCTAACACCCCGCCAAGTGGCTGCGGCATCCTGCCGCAGTCCGTCCAAGGAGCATCTTGCTCCGATTTTATCTCCCGTGTCTCCTCTCCCACTCCTCATCCCACCGTCCAGTCTCACATCCTTCACTCCTACGACTGTGGGCGGCGGCGTGAATTTCGGATGATTTGGGCGGCTTAAAAATCGGATGTTAGGGCATGGGTTTTTGAGGTTTCAGGCCGGGGCTAGGTTTTAGCTTTCGGGGCGGTCTTTCATGCGGTAGCTGGAGCCTTCGAGCACAACGGT
>CAMBPB010000121.1 GCA_945869465.1 Prosthecobacter debontii | reverse complement strand
TAGGACGAGGTGGTCGACAACGAGGGCGGATTTGGTCATCAGTGTTTCCATGGCAGGCTGAAACTGCCAAAACGGAGGCCAATGTCTAGTATTTTCTTAAATCGCCAATGAACATCGACCATGGCTGATTTCCGGGCAACCGCCCTGCGCATCGCCACCACCGCGGCGATGCATGATTGGAAACCCCCATCCGCCTCCCAATGATTCCCGTCACCCGCCGCCGTTTGCTCACAACCCTCGGCTTGTCCGCCGCCGCCTTGCCATTCGCCGGGGGCTTGCGCGCCGCTAACGGAAACTCCGCCGCACCGAAGAGGATCATCTTCGTCTTCACTCCGAACGGCACCGTGCCGGAGGAGTTCTGGCCGGATGCGGTTGGCGCGGACTTCGCGTTCAAACGCATTCTCGAACCGCTGGCGGAGTTCCGCGAGCGTAGCCTGTTGTTGCGCGGCGTTTCTAACAAAGTGCGCGGCGATGGCGACGGCCACATGCGCGGGATGAGCTGCATGCTAACAGGCATCGAGTTGTTTGCGGGAAACATCCAGGGCGGATCCGACACGCCGGCCGGCTGGGCGAGCGGGCTCTCGATCGATCAGGAGCTGAAGAATTTCCTGCAAGCCAATGAAGCCGCCCGCACCCGGCAGGGTTCGCTGACCCTTGGCGTGGCGGTGCCCGACCGCGCCGATCCTTGGACGCGCTGGTCGTATGCCGGGCCTAACCAGCCGATCACGCCGGTGGACGATCCGGGGCAGGTGTTCCAGTCACTGTATGGCGGCATGAAGGACAAGGAGACGGTGGGCAGCGTGCTGGACGATGTGAGCGACGAGTTGAAAGCGCTGGCTGGCAAGGTTTCCAAAGAGGACCGCGAAGTGCTGGAGCGGCACCTGACACACGTCCGCGAGTTTGAGAAACGGCTCCAGGCCAAGGATGACCATGCGCTGCGCCATCCGGTGCCCGCGCCCGACCCGCGGCTGGAACTCGTCAATGACAAGATCCCGGAAATCAGCCGGGCGCAGATCGATTTGTTAGCCGGAGCCTTCGCCAATGACACCGCGCGGGTGGCCACCCTGCAATACACCAACTCGGTCGGCCAGGCGCGCATGACGTGGCTGGGGATTCCCGAGGGACATCATTCGCTTTCGCACGATCCGGATCATGCGAAGGAATCCCACGAGAAACTGGTCAAGATCAACCATTGGTTCGCCGGAGAAGTCGCGCATCTGGCGAAACGTCTCGCCTCGATTCCGGAACCCGGCGGCGATGGAACCCTGCTCGATCACACCACCATCGTCTGGACCAACGAACTGGGCAAAGGCAACTCGCACTCGCAGGACAACCTGCCGTTTTTATTGTTAGGCGGCGGGCTCGGTTTTAAGACCGGCCGTTTTCTCGATCTCGGTGGCGTGCCGCACAACCGGCTGTGGCTGGCTATCGCCCGTGCATTCGGCCATGAAATCGGACAGTTCGGAAATCCGGGCTTGTGCAAGGACGGGGCGCTGGAGCTGGGCTGATCGGCGGCGGCAGTGAGTTGGTGTTGCGGGTAGTCAGCGAGCGGGCGGGTGGCCAGATCGATGAGGCGAGCGGCTTGGGAATGCAGCATGCGGGAGAGGACTGGGAATCAGCGCGTCTCGTCCCTGGTTGAGAGTGGATGGATTGGCGGATGACATGGATATCACCCGATATCACAGAAACTTCTAACCAAGATTGCGGGCCAGAGCACGCTGCTCCCGCCATGCCAGGAGAAATCCTAACACCGAGAGCGAGATCACGCCCCAGTCGCCGATGAGGGCGTAGAGGGAAAACGAGGGCTGCAGCGGCACGTCGAGTTCCGTGAGCAACGAGCCGCGGGTGAAGTGGCTGCCGTGTTCGTCCACGAGGACCTGGGGTTTGCCGGTGTCCGGATGGGCGGTGGAGCCGGTGGAGTCGATGGCCGCGCTGACTCCGGTGTTGGCGCAGCGGAGCATCGGGCGGCGCAGTTCGATGGCGCGGAAGCGGGCGGCGGCGAAGTGCTGGACGGCGGCGGGGGACTCCTTGAACCAGCCGTCGTTGGTGACGTTGACGATGACTTGCGGGCCGGGCCGCACGAACCTGCGGACGAGGCGCGGCACCGAGTCCTCGAAGCAGACGCTGGGGATCGCGCCGATCACCACGCCATTTGTGTGAATCGGCAGGGGATCAAACGCCACGCCCGGCGTGAACGAGCCGCCGTATGCGACGCCGGCCTGCTGTTCGTAGATTTTCTTCAACAGCGGAATGGAATCCACGAAGGGAATTGTTTCGCCGAAGATCACGAGGTGGTGTTTGCGATAGGTCTGAAGCTCGTCCTCGGGCGACATCACGGCGAGCGAATTCCAGGCGCGGCCTTGTTCCTTCATCACCAGTTGCCCGTCGCCGGATTTTTCCGCCTCCAATTCGTTGATGCCGTAGATCAGGTGAAACAGTCCGGCGGCGCGGACTTGCGCGATGGTTTCCTGGTTCTCCCGCCAGGTGCCCCAGGTGCCGTCATTGGCGCGGAGAATGCGACCGGTTAGAGCGGACTCCGGCCACATCACCCAATCCGGCCAGCTCAGCGAAACCCCGCCCTCGTCGGATTCATCCATGGCTTCCTTCAAGCGCGCGGCGTCCTTTTCCGCCAGGTCATCGAGCGCCTTGATCGTCTCCTGCTCATAGGCCATGTGGACATCGACGGCCTCCCACAACACCCGCGCCGCGTCCTGGGGAATGTTGATCTGCACCAACAGGGTCTTCAGCCGGACCGTCCCGCCGCGGCCCTCGCCAGCCATGCGCACAATGCCATAACAGACGAGCAGCCCGATGACTGCGGCAGCGATTCCGAAGTCCAGCCGCGTGCGGCGTTTGCCGTCGCGCGCGCTCTGCATCAAGCGCCGTGCCGCCTGTACCAGCACCGCCTGGAAAAACACCAGCACCATCGACAACCCGGCGACGCCTAACAAATCCGCGGCCTGTGCCATGACCAGCGTTTCATGAAACGCCACGCCCAGCGCGTTCCAGCCGAAGCCGGTGAACAACCAGCTACGCAGCCATTCGAGACCCGCCCACACCGCGCCATGATAGAACGCCACGCGCAGGCTGCGCAGCGTTGCGCAAAACCCGCCGGCGGCGGAATCCGGCGCGGATCGCCACGGATTCCCAAGAGCCGCGGCGAAGGCACCGAACAGGCCCCAGAACAATCCCAGATAGAGTGGCAGCAGCACCATGCCGAGCGGCGAAACCGCCGAAATCCAGCGGAACTGGACCCAACAGCTCGCCGTACCCGCCAGCCAACCGAGCGCGAAGCCGTGCCAGCCCGCGCGTTTCTCCCGGACCGACCACAGCGCCGCCAACAAGGGTGCCAGCGCCACCCACGCCATGGCGGCCAGGTGGAACGGCGGAAACAGCCCGGCCACCAGCAGGCCGCTCACGACGGCCGCCGCGATTTTCATCCACGCTGAGCGTTTTCCCATGCCCGGAGCATCCACGGAGATGCCCGACGGGTCCACTGCGAAAACTCGGGCGGGCGGCCGCGGATGCACGCCAGATCGGGCACGGAATTCCCGCTGCTTGAAGCGCCGGGAATCGTCAGATTTTTCCCAAGGCATCAGGGAAACCACCGCGGCGCTCGCGAATCAATCCAGCAGGTTCTAAAACAAGGTGGCGAGCTTCTCGACGGCGGTGTTTCCAATCAGGATGAAGACATTCTGCTCATCCTCCCACCGGGCGGCGGCCCAGCTCCCGCTTTGTGCGAAGGCCGGGTGATCGCGCTCCGGCAACTCGCCACAGACGTCCTCGCGCCGGAAGATCACCAGATGCACGACGCCATTGACCCGCTCGTCGAAACCGATGAGCGATCCGCGTTTGCCATCGATGACCAATTCACGGCAGCCGATGCCTTTGAGTTTGGCCAAACCGGGGGGAAGGCAGCCCGGGCAAGGCAGCTGGAGAGACTTCAGGTGAGTGATCAGGACCTGATGATCCGTGCGCTTGGTGTCCAGGCTGAATGACGGCGACTGATAGGCCTGGATGAAACCCGCCTGCACCACATCCACCGGGACCGGGCTGGCGATGGCGAGGGGTGGCGGATCGTTCCTGCGGGTGAGAAAAACCGCGAGTGCGATCCCGGCGGCGGCGGCCAGCGGCATCGCCAGCGGCATCGCCAGCCGCTGCCAGACCGGCTTGCCAGGGCGGGTGGCTTGCCCGGGTTGGCCCATTGCAGCGAGGATTTCCTCGCGCAACGCGCGCGGCGGCTGGATCGAGGCCACGGCACCGATCAGCGCGGCGTCACGGGCATCCTCCGCTTGCGGGAAATCCCCGCGCTCGCCGGCGAGGCAGCCGAGGATTTCCTGCAGCAGGTGTTCCGGCAATGCCACCGTGGCCAGGGCCTTGGCAAACGCGGCGTCGAACACCCGTTCCCCCGCCAGCCATTCGCCCAGTTCCCGGTTTTCGATGGCCAGGGCAAGCGCCGCGGCGAAATCCTGATCGTTCACATCCGCGCCATCCGGGCGGAAGCTGCGGAGAACAAACCGTGCCTGCTCCCTATCCATGGTATTTCTGCAGGTCCTCGGGTTGGAGTTGCAGGATGTTTTTCGGCGCGCTTGAGGGCTCGGCCATCATCCGGCGCCGCAGCATTTCCTTGCCGCGGGAAAGCCGCGACATCACCGTGCCGATCGGCACATCCAAAATCTCGGCGATCTCCTTATAACTGTGTTGTTGCAGATAAAAAAGCGCGAGCGGCGCGCGGTAGGTCTCATCGAGCGAGCCTAGCAGATCCAGCGCGCGTTGGCCGTCCATCTGCCGCTCCGCAGCGTCCTGGACGCCCGCCACCGCCGCGGCCGACTCCTCGTCGATCGGTTCATCCGAGAATTTGGCGGCCCGCCGCCGCTGGCTGAGGAATTCGCGGTGGAGGGTGGTGAACAGCCAGGTTTTCGCCTTCGTCCGGTCCTTCAACTGGCTGCCCTTGGCCGCCCAGATGCAGAAGGTCTCCTGCACCAGATCGGAAGCCGCGTTCACATCGCGCGTCAACGACATCCCAAAGCGGAACAGCGCTTGGTAATGGGCATCGACCAATTCTTCAAATTCACTCATGGAACGGGGATGGGAGGATTGGAATCGCCCGTTATTCCGGAAAATCAAGCCGCCACGCGTGGATTCGGCAGAGGGCAGCAAATGTCAACGCCTTCCCAGCTTGTTGCCTACCCGGATAACTGAACTCCGGATCAGGGCGGGATGAGACGTCCCGGCTCCGTGACGGCGGAACCATCACCCCACACACGGACAAGGATGCGCTTGCCGTTCTCTGCGTCGCCTTCGGTGGCTAGCAAGACGCGGGTGCCGTCTTGTTCAACGTCCCAGTAGTCAGTGGGTCCGCCGGGTTTCCAGCCATCTGCCAGAAGCCGCCGCAGCAAATCCTCGCGTGGGATTCCAGCGGACGCGTCGATCGCGAAATCGTGGGCTGCCATGTCGGAGTGCCGCCGCCTTGCATGGGGCTGCCGATCCGCATCCGGAGGTTTCCACCCCACGCACAGCGAACGATTCCGCGCCCAAGCACGCAGCCGGGGCACCAGAAACTCCACCGCCCCGAGCACCAGTCTGGCCCGCCAGACATTGAAGCGTGAGTCGAGCCCCCGCAGCGGAAGCATGCGGTCGATCACTGCCTGATAGCCCGCAGTGCCCATCGGCCCGTGGTCGATGATGGAATTCGCCATCACTCGCACGGGGCCGCCGCCATACACAAAACCCTGCCACTTCGCGCCGCCGCGCTGTGAGAATTTTCCCGGGTGTTTCCGGATGAGCAGCCGCTCCGCGCGACCGTAGCCGATTTGCTGATAGAGAAACGCGCGGATGGACGGCCGCCGCCAATGCCAAACGAAGGCTCCCGGCGCAAAACCCAAGCGATCACCCGCGCCGCGCAGTCTCCAGCAGAAATCAACGTCATCGCCCGCCGTATGGAAAACCGGATCGAATCCGCCGATCGCCTCGAAGGCCGCCTTGGTGACTGCCAGATTGCAACCCGGCAGGTGCTCGGCTTCCTCGTCATCGAGCATGACATGACTGGGTCCGCCCGGTGCCGCGCACGCCACCGCCTCGCGCCAGGTCCGCGGCCTTGGCGGCAAATTGGGCCCGCCCGCCGCCACAAAGCGCCCGTCGGCCAAGACCCGCCGCAACCGTGCGAGCCATTCTCTATCAGGCTCACAGTCGTCATCGGTGAAGGCGAGGATTTCTCCGTTTGCGGCGGCAGCGCCGGCATTGCGCGCCGCACTCAACCCGCTGGGATCCAGCCGCACGAGCCGGACTTCCGGGAAGTTTTCCGCCACAAAACCCCCAGTGCCATCCTCCGAGCCGTCATCGACGACGATGGTTTCAAACGCGCCGCCTTCCATGCGCCGGACCGCCTGCAGGCACTTGCCGACGCGGGTCCGGCCGTTGCGCGTGCAGACGATGACGGAAAACGAAAGAGGATTGGGAGTTGAGGGTCGAGAATCCGGAGGAAGATTTCGAAGCGCGGCGAGCGCGGGTTTATCGATATCCTGGCGGTCAATCAGGCCAAAATCCCAGTCGAGGACCTCGCTGCCCGAGTTCCACCAGCGATCGCTCCACGCATAAATGGTTAGGCCCGCGGTTTCCTCCTCGCGGGAAATCGCGTGCGCCCACTGGAGCACTTCGGCCTGGCGTTCGAGGCCGTTTCCCCGCGAATCCAAGCCGAACTCGGAGATCACCAGCGGCCGGTCGCCGGCGATGTGATGGAGGCGTTTGAGGTATTTCCGGTATGCCTCCGGATTTTCAAGATAGACATTGAAGGCGGAAAAATCGGCGTTTTCCGGCTCCAGGTATTCGGTGCTCGGGTAGTTGGCGTACGCAAATAACAAGTTTGGCGCGGTTTCCCGGCCGAGCGCGATCAGACCTTCAATGGCCTGTCTGACCCGCAGCGGGCCCATCCAGCGAACGAGATCGGACGGCACTTCGTTGCCAACATAGACGCCCGCCAACGCGGGATGCCCCGCAGTTTCCTTGAGCGCCCGCACCAGCTCCACCCGCGCCGCGGTGTAAAGCCCCGGACGCTGCAAAAAATCCGCGTGCTGGCTCCACTGGAGCCCGCCGAACACCCGCAGCCCGCAGCGCAACGCCACCTCTAACATTTCATGGCCGGGCATTTCAAACACCCGGATGGCATTGAAGCCCGCCGCGGCAATCCGCCGGAAATCCGGCTCTAACGCCTCCGGCCAACCACCCGGGAACGGTCCGTATGTCACCGAGACGATCGATACGCGGGAAGCGCCGGAGCGGAAAAACTTTCCATCCGTCCGCCATCGTTGCTTCCAGTCGCCATCGGTCACGAAGCGATCCTAAGGCCCGCCGTGCGGATTCCAAAACTCAAAAACCGGCGGACGTGCCCGTCAGTGCCAGCCACGACGCCTCCGGGCGTGCGACGGGCGTGCGGCATGCGGGCTAGGCGGCCTTGCGGGGCACCGGCTGGCGTTTCCCGCCGGCTTCGCGCCGCGTTGACATCCGCCGCCTTCGCATCCACCGTCCCGCCCATGGACACGATGAAACTTCTCCTTGGCGCCACCGTCGCGCTGCTTCTCGGCGCGCTTGCCATGTCCTTGAAGGATATGAACAGCGGGGTGAAGAACACCTCGCCGGATGAACTCTCCCGCCTCAAAAAGCAAGTGGCGGAGCTTGAGCAGGAGCAGCGGAAACTCCACCTGGAAACTCAAATCCAACAACTCAAGGCCGCTCCTCCTGTCGCTCCCGCGCCAGCCGCCAGCGCCGCGGAAATCGCTGCGCTCAAGGACCAATTATTGGAAGCCAACAAGAGGGACCTCGCCCAAATGGCGTTGGAAAAAGAGAAGGCCAAGCGTGATGCCAAGCTGGCTCAGGACGAGGAAGGTCTGCTAAATCAGCGCGATCTCGACAAAGGTGACAGCGAACTCAAACACGCCCGCATGATCGGCCAGGCACTGCTAATCGGCCGCGTGACGGAATTCGTCGAGGCCGCCGATGTCGGCGGCTTCATCACCTTCGAGATCCTCATGCCGGAGCAGGTGCAGGTGGGCACCGTCCTCGGCATCCGCCGCAAGACCGGCATCCTCGGCCAGTTCAAGGTCTCCGGTGTTTCGGCCGAAGGCGGCATCGCCAATCCGCTCCCGGGCTTCGGCCCCTTCCAACCGAAAATCGGCGACGAACTCATCCTGCCGCCGCAATATTAAGAAGTCATTCGTCAACGGTCATGAGTCATGGGTTCTCCCGCTGACTTTCCCCTTTCCCCTTTCCCCTTTCCCCTTTCCCCTTTCCCCTT
>CAMBPB010000120.1 GCA_945869465.1 Prosthecobacter debontii | reverse complement strand
GAGAACCGGGTGTTCTACCACGGCACCAGCAAGCGCAACGCGCGGAGAATCCTGCGCGAGGGCCTGAGGGATTGGTCGTGGACGGAATCGACCCCGAAAATCAAATACAAGGTCGGGGAAGGCACCACGCGGTGGCTGCACGACGGGATGTATGGGCGCGGCACTTACGTATCCTGCAACTGGCGGGTGGCGCTGTATTTCGGCCCCGTCATGTTCCGGGTGGAGCTACAGCCGGGAACGCGACTGCTCCGGCTGGACGTGCCGCCCGAGCGCAGGACGCTCGACAGCCTGAAGCGCAACTTCGGGAGCGAGATCCTCGTGAAAAACCCGCTCAAGGTCATGCCCCGCAACAAGCGCCTGACCCTCAACGAGGCGGTGCAACTGGCGCGGCACCATGTCGATGTGAAGATGCATGCGGGATGGGATGACCGGAAGTCAGACCTCCACGACCAACGGATGCGGGAACTGCGCTCCATCCTCGTGCGCTACGGCATCCACGGCTGGGGTGAGGCGAAGGATCTGAACGGGATCGTCGTCTTCGCGACGGATCGTCTCAGCGTGCGCGAGGTGGTGGTTTCCGTGCCAAGCCCGGAGATGTCGGATGCTTTCCATGACCCCACCCGAAGGCACGGCCCCCACGCTTCCCTGGAAGCGATGATCACCACCATGCACCGGGCGCCCAACCGGGGCGCGGTCAACACGCGGCGCTGGTTTGCCGAGGCCAATCAGGTGCTCCGCGCAGGCGATGCGGGATGATTTTCCGGGCGGCCTTGACGAAGCGCATCACGCCGCCCCCGCCAGTGGCACGAAATACGCCATCGACTCACCGCCGACTTGCTCCGCGATCCGGCGGCGGGAGGGGCTTTGCGCACGGACCTCTCGTGGGGTGCGGGTTCATGGAGATTCAGGCCGTTTCCGCGCAAGAATACTTAAATTCCGGAAACACAAATGCTTCTCCCGGAGAAAGCCCGCGGGATCTAACCCGCGATCAGAAATCCCTCGGCATCCAGAGAGCTGCCGGCCGGCAGTGGCAATCCCTCCGCGGGGCCAGCCGGGCCATGGGCATGGAGGACGCCGTCTTCCGAGCGCTGAAGGTGCCAGCCGGGCAGCAGCTTGCCCCATGAACCGGCTTTGTGTCCGCGCTGGGCTTCGAAGTTGTCGGTGGCTGCGGGTGGGTCGGGCATTGACATCGCAACCACCGTCCCGTTCACCGCGAGGCACGGGCAATGGCAAAGTCCCGCGCACTCGACTGGTTTCAAGGCGTGTGCGCCGAAGTCATAGAACACGATTCTGACGGTGATTTGGGTGGTTTGCAGGGCGTCGCGCAGCAGCTCGCCCCCCACCCAGGCCGCGCCCGTTTCGCCATCGAAGGTGTCATGGATCCGCAAGGCGGCGCGGAACAGTTCCGGAAAGGCCGCGAACAGGCCGGGCAGTGATGTTAGAATCGGATCCTCCTTCAACGCGTGGAACGGCTGACTGCGCCGCAGGGCGTTGATCATTCCGATCTGGTGGCCATTGATCCACATCCGCCGCCGCAAGCAATCATCCAACAGGTGGAAAGCCCGGGCCGGCGGATTTATCGTCCGGGGTAGTTTCGTTAGAGCGCTGCGCCCGGCGAAGCGTCTTTCAATGGCCTCGGAGGAAGTGGTTAGAATGCCTTGCTGAACGGAAACCAGACTCGCTTTTCCGGGGGCGATTGCGGTCCCGAACGCGAGCGTCATGCCATGGCCGAAGCGGCGGGGCGGCTTGCGGAAAAAGCGGTTGCGTTCGAACGAAAAAATGGAACCCCACGAACCATCGCACCACAAGGGGATCAAGGGATGGTTCGCTTTTCTAGCGATCAGTTCGAAGCCGCGCTGCAACCCGCAGAGCGTGCCGGTGCGTGTCAATTGGCCTTCCGGAAACAGGCACACCACATCGCCCTGTTTCAAGGCCTTGATGATTTCCCGGATCGCCTCGAGCGGCTGGTCGCGTCGGATGGTCAGGGTATCGAAGATACGGGTGAACGCACGGATGGCGGGCGCTGCCATGAAGACCTCGTCCATCACGAAGCGGACGGGCCGCGGGCAGGCGGCGGAGATGAAAAACGCGTCGGCGTAGGTCACGTGGTTGGGCAATAACAGGACGCCGCCGCTTTTGGGCAGGCGCTCGGGATGGACCACGCGGATTCGATAGATCGCGCGGATGACGGCCACTCCGATGACGCGGATGAAATCCGCGGGCAGCAAGCGGATGATCAGGATTGTCGCAAGCAAGCAGGCCAGGGCGACCAAGAGCATCTGGAAACGGAAGCCAACCAACGGAGCGATCCCGAGCGCTTTGGCCCCGTATTCGAAAACGGCGATGACCGCCACGGCGATGCTGCCGGCGAGGCAGTTCTGAAGATTCACCGCGGATTGGAGTTCGCCGCGTTTCGCCGCGGGGTAGCGGTCCTGCATCCAGGCGTTGAGTGGCGCGAGGAACAACGCAGAGGCAAACGCCAGCAATGCGAGTGCCGTTAGAAACGGAAATCCATCCGGCGGAACGCACACGATGGCGGCGGAGAGCAAGGTCATCGCCCCGCCGGCCACCGGGATCCAGCCGAGTTCGAGGCGTCGGCCAAGCAGCAACGAGGCGAAGCCGAAACCCGCGGTGATGCCGAGCGCCGCGGCCGCCATGAATGTTGAAAAAAGCGTGCCGAAGCCCTCTCCGCCGCCGGTCATCGCCTTGGCGAGTTTGACCGCCCACAGATTGATATAGGCGGCGAAACCCCAGAAGAACGCCACCCCGAACGAGGCCCGCCGCAACGGCACGTCACGCCACAACTCAGCTAGGTTCACGAAATGTCCGACTGAAAGTCTGAGGGTGAATTTTCCCCCGCCTTGCGCCGGCACCCGCGGGACGATCCATGCCAGGACCAGCGCCGGCACCGAGAGGGCGGTTAGAACCAGCAGCGGGGCGAGAGCCGCCTGCCATGCCACGGCGGGAGTTGCTCCCAAATTTTGGTAGCGTTGATCGAACCGCCAGCCGGTGACGATTTGTCCTGCCAGAATCGCCAGCATAGCGGTCATCTGTTGGATTCCGGTGGTGAAGCCGAGGTGTTCCGAGCCAAGCAATTCCTTGTTGATGCCGAGTTTGGCCGGGCTGAAGAATGCCGATTGCACCGCCAGAGCGAAGAATCCGCAGAGCGCGAGCGGCAGGTTTTTTCCGATGATTGAAAGGCAGATCCAAACCAGCACCAGCAGTTGCAGGACCGCGGCGCCGAGCATCACGTCGCGTTTTGAAAAGCGGTCGCTCAACCATCCGGCAACGGGCGCGAACAGCACGAAGGGCAGCGCGATCATCAGCCCGGCCGCCGATTCCACCGCAACTCCCACCGCGCCGCCCAGCGGGATGAGGATGAACTGCGCCATCGTGGCGTTGAACGCGTTCTGCGTCTGCTGGACGATCATGCTCCAGAATCCCACCCATTGGCGGCGGGTGGGCATGGGGCACGGCGATTCGTCAGGCATCGGGGCCGACCCTAAACGGCGAAATTGCCGACGGCAAGACGGAGGGCCCCGACAGGCGGAGGGCGCGATGGGCCGATCCGACTCGTTCGGACTGGACGAACGGGCGGTCCTCGACAAGTTTGGCGGCCAGCACCATGAGTCTTCCCATCCTCTACATCAAACCCGGCTGCCCGTGGTGCGACGAAGTCAGCGCTTTTCTCCGCCGCAAACGCATCGAAGTCGAAACCATCGTGGTTTCCGGAAACCCGTCCGCGATGCGCGCAATGGTCGATCTATCCGGTCAATCGAAGGCGCCCACCATGGATTGGCACGGCGAGGTGCTCGCTGATTTCGGCGTGGACGAACTGGTGCCGTTTCTCAGCAAGCGCGGGCTGCATTGATCCCCTTGAAACCGCTCCGGATCGCGCGCGCGAGGCGTTCCGCCAAATACCGGAAGTCCGGGAGCCCTGGCTGCAACACGCCGATCCCGGAATCCCGGGCGATCTCGAAGCCCAACGGGATCGGGCGCTGAAGCAGCTCGGAAACCCGAGTTGCACCATGCCACAACTCTTGTTGCGGGGGAATGCCCGACGGCGCAATCCAGGCGGGACGCCGTTCTAACTGACCGATTGCTTTCCGCGCACGTCGTTCCAGCGCACGTGCCAATAGGTTTTGCCGGACTTGCTGTCTGGCCGCTCTCGGGCTATGAGCGCTTTTCGTAGCGCATTTCTCACCTTTTCGCAGGCGTGCGCAAGGAATCGGAAAGGGCCTAAAAAAGCCATAGCAAATCAACAATGAGCACGGTTTTGGAAACCATCGATGGCGGCACCCGCTATCTCGAAAAACGCGGCATCGAGGATGCCCGCCGCAACATGCAACTGCTGGTGGCCCGGCAACTCGGCTGCACGCGGATGGATTTGTATCTGCAATTCGACCGCCCGCTCGAGGAATCCGACCTGGCGCCGCTGCGCGAGACGCTCAAAAAACGCGGCGAGGGCATCCCGCTCCAGCACTTGCTGGGCAGCGTGTGGTTTCACAAACACGAATTCAAAACCGACGCCCGCGCCCTGATCCCGCGCCCGGAGAGCGAGGAACTCGCCGAGTGGATCCTCTCCTGGCCCCTTCCGGAAAGCCAACGGGTGCTCGACATGGGTTGTGGCTCCGGCGTGCTCGGCCTCACGCTCGCCGCCGGACGTCCCGCTTGGGATGTCACGCTTGCCGATGTTTCACCGGATGCGTTGGCTCTGGCGCAAGAAAACGACGCAGAACTCAAATTGAACAACACGAGCTTCGTCGCAAGCGACCTGTTCAACGCGCTGGGCGGTGAATTCGACGGCATCGTCGCGAATCTCCCCTATGTGCCGGAATCCGAGCGCGACACCATGGCCCGCGAGCTGCGGCACGATCCGGCGCTCGCCCTCTTCAGCGGTCCGGACGGGCTCGGTCTGATCCGGCGGTTCATTCCGGAAGCATTCCCGCGCCTCAAACCCGGCGGCTGGCTGGTTCTCGAAATCGGTCACGATCAGGCTTCACAGGTCGCCGGATTTCTCCAAGCTGCCGCCTTCACCGCCATCGAAGTGAAAACCGACCTCTCCGGGGTCGCCCGTTTCCCGTTCGCCCGGCGGCCCCTCTGAATTTTAGGTCTCGAATTTTTATTTTCCAATTCACAGATGGACAAACTCATCGTTCACGGCGGCGCCACCTTGCGGGGCTCGATCAATATTTCCGGCTCGAAAAACGCCTCGCTGCCAATCCTCGCCGCCTCCCTGCTGACCGCGGAGCCCTGCATCATCCGCCGCGTGCCCGATGTCTCGGACACCAACTACATGATCCAGATCATCAGCGCACTGGGCGCCGACGTGGAGCGTTCGTCCGGCACGGTTCGCATCGCCTGTGAGGAAATCTCCGATGTCGCGCCCTACGAACTCGTCCGCCGCATGCGCGCCTCGATCTGTGTGATGGGACCGCTGCTCGCCCGCAAGGGCCGCGCCGTGGTCTCATTGCCCGGCGGCTGCGTCATCGGCGACCGCCCGGTGGATCTCCACTTGCGCGGACTCGAAGCGCTTGGCGCGAAAGTCGAGTTCGAAGGCGGAAACATCATCCTCACCGCCACAGACGGCCTGCATGGCGCGGAAATCGACTTGCGCGGCACCCACGGCCCGACCGTGCTCGGCACCGACAACGTGATGATGGCCGCCACTCTGGCGGATGGCGTCACCATCATCGAATCCGCCGCTGCCGAACCCGAAGTGCTCGATCTGGCGAATTTCCTCAACGCCATGGGCGCGAAAATCCAGGGTGCCGGCACCCGCCGGATTGTCATTGAGGGCGTCAAAGCCCTTCACGGCGTCGAGCACACCGTGATCCCGGACCGGATCGAAGCCGGCACCTTCATGGCCGCCGCCGCGCTCGCCGGCGAGGGTGTGACGTTGCGCCGCGTCTGCCGCGAGCACCTCAAGGCCATCACCGCCGCCATCGAACACTCCGGCCACCGCGTCGAGTTCAACGCGGCGGGCGACAGCTGTACGATTTTCCGCGGCGAAATCCTGCAGGGCGCGGACCTCGTCACCGCGCCCTATCCCGGCTACCCCACCGATATGCAGGCCCAGATGACCGCCCTGCTTGCCACCACTGCTGGCATCAGCGTGATCAAGGACACGATTTTTCCCCAGCGTTTCATGCATTGCGCCGAGCTCAAACGCATGGGCGCGGACATCAAGGTGGACCACGGCACGGCCGTCGTGCGCGGCGTTGCGCAACTCTCCGCCGCCCCCGTCATGGCCTCCGATCTGCGCGCCTCCGCCGCGCTCGTGCTCGCCGCCCTCACCGCCAAAGGCTCCACCGAAATCAGCCGCCTCTATCACATCGACCGCGGCTACGAGCACATCGACGAAAAACTGCTCATGTTAGGCGCCGACGTCCAGCGGGTGAAGGAACGGTGAAGCTTCATGGCCGAAGGCCCGCCATGGGATAGGCAGGGATCGAGGCGAGGTTGGGGTTACCGTGCCCGCTTGGATTTCTTCGGCTCGAAGCAAATCGCCATGGGATCGAAGGCCTCGGGGTCGTAGCCGGGATGCGCCCATTCGATTTCGCCGTGAAGGGCCTGCATGTATTGGAACGTGCCGCCGAAATCGTCCGGCGGGCAGGCCCGCGCGCCTGCGAGCATTTCCGGACCGCCCTCGCCGGCCATGCGCTTTTCAAAAACGATTTCGTGAATCCATTCATCGACGAAATCGTAGCGATAGAGGATCCGGATCGGCAGTTTGCGCTTGCCGAGAAATTCCGCGATCGTGAGCACTGACTCGTCCTGAAACTCGCCATCCGTCTGATCCTCCAGCCCGATCGGGCCGATCACATCGACGAGGCGTTTGCCCTTGCCGTGGCGGAATTCGTGCGGATGCCGGTTGTCCCAGCCCATCGCCGGCTGGATTGCATTGCTGAGGGCGATGAAGGTCACCTCGCTCGAAATCGAAAACTGCCGCCAAATCTGTGGCTGGATCCCATAGAGAAACACCTTCACCACCACCCGGTTTTCGTTCTTCGCTTTGGCCATGCCGGAAGCATGTGGCGGATGCGCGGGAAAAAATCAAATGGCAATTTCGTTGCGTTTTGCCTCCGAATTCATCCAAACCCGGCCCGCCTCCGGGGTCTGAGCGGCCGTTACTGGAAGCCATGGAGAGCGAAACCGCTCCAACCCCGCTGCCTGTCCCGCCCGCCGCCAGCAAACACCATTTCCGCTTTCACGAGCAGCACCGCCATCTCGCGCCGGAGTGAGATGGAGCTGCGGGATCTGCTAGGAAGCCCCGGCCGCCTCCGCGGGAGAGGAGGGCAGCAGCAGCGACAGGCGTTTGATGGCCAGACACGCGCCGCTTTCCACATCGACTTCCACAATCGCCCCGCACAACCGCACCGGTCCTTTGGCGATCGGAAAGCGGGTGGGCATGCCGGTTCGGAAACGCCAGACGACCGACTCGATGTTGCGCCCGAGCACCGATTCTTCGGGTCCGCACATGCCGGCGTCAGTGAGGTATCCGGTGCCTCCCGGGAAAATGGTTTCGTCGGCCGTCTGTACGTGGGTGTGGGTGCCGAACACCGCCGAGACTTTGCCATCCAGCATGCGCCCCATGGCGATTTTCTCGCTGGTGGTCTCGGCATGCATGTCCACGATGATCGGGCCCACCCCGTCGGCGCGCAAACGGGCGGCTTCGGTTTCCGCCGCAAGGTAGGGATTTTCAAGCGGCGGCTGGATGAACGAGCGGCCCTGCACCTGCATCACCGCGATCCGGCCCTTGGGCGTTTCTAACACCACGCTGCCCTTGCCCGGGGTCCCTTCCGGGTAGTTGAGCGGCCGCAGCAAACGCGGCTCGGTGGGGAAATAATCCACGATTTCCTGCTGGTCCCACACGTGATCGCCGGTAGTGATGACGGCCGCGCCCGCCCGCAGCAGGTCGATGGCGATTTTCGGCGTGATGCCCTTTCCCCCGGCCGAGTTTTCGCCATTGACGATGATAAAATCGAGCGCTTCCGCCTGTTTCAGGCTCGGCAATTGCTCGATCACCGCCTTGCGGCCAGGCTCGCCAACAATATCGCCGAGAAACAAGATGCGGATGGTGGTCATGATGGAAGATTCGGGCTGGAATCAACCCGTGGCGCAACATCCACACTCGCCCGCCCGCCGACAATCCTATTTCCCGCATGATCCCATCTCTCAAACGCTCCATCCCGCTGCTGGTTCTGCTTGGCCTTGTTGGCGTGCTGTGGTGGTTGCGTCCGCCACCCGAGCCTTGGCCGCCACCCGCGGCATCGCCACGCAGTTCTCCGGCCCTCTCGGTGCTGGGTGAAATGCCGGACTGGACGACCCTCAACGCCTTTCAAAACACCATCACCCGCACGGACTTCGAACGCCTGCTCACCACCGTTTTCACCACCGGAGCGGCGTGGAAGGATTTCATCGAGATTGATGACATGGAGGCCCGCATCCGCACTGGCAGCGTAGAACTACCCGCCACCTTCCACCTCCGATTCGCCCTGCCCGGCTTGGCCGCAA
>CAMBPB010000119.1 GCA_945869465.1 Prosthecobacter debontii | reverse complement strand
GCCACCCGAGGGATGGCAACCGCCCGGGCTGGATTGGGCGCTTCGGGATCGATGGCGGAAGCTGGCCGCACGTCGGAGTAATCGGCGCGTTGACACGGATAACGCTGCGTAACCATGAATCCGCCTACCATTGAACCAACCCTCATTCAGAAAAAGGAACTCGCGAAGCGCTTGTCGATCAGCCCTCGAACCATCGACGGCTGGGTTGCCAGGCGGGTGATTCCGTGCATCAAAGTGTCCTCGCGATGCAACCTCTACGAGATTGAAGCCGTCCTCGCAGCTCTCAAAAATATCTACCAGGTTGATGCTCGATCCTGATTCCTGAATACAAAAAACCCCGGACGGTGAAAGCCATCCGGGGTTTTTATTGCACGCGCTCAGTTCCCCCGCCACTTCCGCACCATCGCCTCCAGCGACATGACGCCGACTGCGAGGCCGACGCAGAGCGACGACACGCGCAGGTGCCCGCCGCCTCCGCCCTTCGATATCCAAGCCATGGAGCCCATCGAGCCTCCCTGGCAGGCGATCAAGGAGTGGATCCCCGACGACGAACCCGATCTCGAGGGGTTCAATCGTTTCCGGAATCCTTTAAATCCCGACCCGAATGGCATCGACCAAAGCCAAACATGGCAGGCACCCGAAATCCAGTTGGACGACGGCCGCATCCTGGTTCTCGAATCCACCTGAAGATCCGGCCAGACTCGCCGAAAAACCGTCCCCAAAAAAAATCTTGGCACAGCGGCTAGAAAAGCTACGCTCGCGTCGGATGAAAACCGCCGTGAAAGCTCCCGAGTCAGCTGTTTACCGGCGCGGACTGGGGATTTTTCTTACCGAAACACCGTCCACTGACAGACCGAAACACCTCTTCCGTCGCCTTTTCACCCGCTTGCCAGGTCAAAATCTAACATCCACTCTCTTCATTTGATCCCGCCCTCCGAACCCACACGCTCCAACCAAAACCAATACCACCGATGAAACCATCCATGACCACTGCCCCGCCCGCCCGCGAGGACCAGTCGCAAGCATTCCAGCCATCTGCCCGCGATGCCGCGATGAAAATCCCGCGCCGCTTCGCCAATCGTTTCCGGGGCGCAACCGTGGCTGCGGCGGCAATGGCGGTGCTGTTTCAAGGCGGAGTGGCGCAGGGTTCGACATGGAAAGCGACTCCGAGCAATGCAAACTGGAATGATTCGGCCAACTGGGACATTTTGCCTGTTGGTAGTAGCGCGCTCGTATTCGGCACCTCCTCGATCACCACGCACAACAACAATCTTGCCGCCGATCTGAGCATCGCCGGCATCACCTTCAGCAACAATGCGAGCGTTTACACATTGGCCGGCAATCGGATCACCCTGACTGGCAATGTCACTGTCGGAACTGGCATCGCGTCCGAAGCGATCAATTTTGATATGCAATCGACGGCCTCCCGCGACTTTACAGTCAACAGCGGCACGTTGACGCTCGGTGGCGCCTATATCTCGACACAGGCAACGAATGGTCACCGGGTTAGGAAGTTTGGTCCTGGCACACTGGTCCTGGCGAATACGGGCAACTCATATGCCAATCTTGGAGACATACAGCTCCACTTCGGCACAGTTCGCAGTGGTGCCAGCAATGTGCTGCCTGACAAGGGAGCACTGCTCTTGGTTGGAAACGCCGGTAACACCACCTTTGACCTCGCCGGCTATGACGACACGATCACTGGAGATACCAGCCGCGCCATCTTCTTCAATGCAGGTTCGGTTGGTTTCACCTCCACAGTCGACACAGGAGGAGGAACCTTGACCATCGGCAACAACATTCTCCGAGATAGCGCATCATACCAGGCGAAACTCATCAAAGGGAACCTGAACCTTGGCGCCGCGACCCGAACCATTGGCAGTGGGCCGCTGGGAACGCTCGTCATTTCGGCAAATATTTCCGGGAACTCAGGCGTCGGTCTCACCCTCTCAGGAGCAACAATGCTCTCCGGCGCGAACAGCTACACCGGTCCCACCAGCATCAACGGCCCCGTGATCGTGCGTAGTGCCAGCGCGCTGGGCACTGGCAGTTTGGCCAATGTGACGGCCGGCAATAATCTGACCTATAGCGCCGCAACGGATGCGGCGCTGAACATCGGCGGAACTCTGTCCATCGGCAATATCGGCACTTCCATCGGCAATGGCGCCGACAGCGCGCAAATCAACGTGGCGGGCAATGCGTCCGGCACCATCGGCACGGTGAACATCTACGGTGTCAACGGCGTGTCGCACTATGCAGGCCTCGCCACACTCATTCACGGTGCCGGCGGAAGCACTCTGGCCGGGACGCCGACCCTCGGCTTAGTTTATAACAACACCGATTTCACGGTCGCGTTCGGGACCGCGGCCTTTACAAGAACCGCCACCGACCTGCAGGTAACGACTGCCAGCGCTACGGCCCTGAGCGGCAACGTCAATTGGAAAGGCGGGTTGGGGAGTGCAACCGGCGTATGGGCGGCATCCAATGGCAGCACCCAGAGCAACTGGCAGGTGACCGATGGGGTGAACCAGCCGCTGGCACCCGGTTCGACGGCCGATGTGGTTTTCTCCACCGCGACTACCCCGGGCACCCTGGTTGGCATGACGCTGGGCACGGATATGACAGTCAGGAGTCTGACGATCAACAACACCGCCACCGCCTTCGGCCTCCTTTTTGACGGCTATGCGCTGACGATCGCCCCCACCAGTTCCAGCGCTGGAATCACGATCGCGGCTTCCGTGCAAGCCAGCAATATTAACGCCGATATCGTATTGGGTGCGGCGCAGACGTGGACCAATAACTCCGTCAATGCGCTGACCGTGGCCGGCATCGTAAGCGGCGCCAACTCCCTGACCAAGGCCGGCACCGGCACGGTCACACTCAACGGCTTCAATCCCTACTCCGGCGACACGACCCTCGGTGCCGGCACGCTGAAGCTCGGCGCAAGCGCCACGATCAACAACACCCCGTTGATTTCCATCGCCGCCGGTGCGACCTTCGACGTGTCAGCCATCAGCATCTATGGTTTGAGCAGCAACAACGCGATAAGCGGCAGCGGCACCGGAACGGCAGCCGCAACTGCCGCCAAAATCATAGGCGGGTCCGGAACCGGCGATATTGTTGGCCTGGGTACCCGACCGATCACGCTGAACCTGGCATCGGGATTGTCCCCCGGCGACACCACGCATCCCGCTCTCTACGTTTCACAAGGCACTTTGTCACTGGGCGGCAATCCCTTCACTGTCAACGCCGCCCTGCCTCTCGACGATGGCACCTACAGGATCATCCAGGTCGGTAATGGAACGGCAGGAGTCATCATCGATGGCGGTGGATATCCGGCCGTCACAGGAACCGCCGTCACCGGCAAGACCGGCACGATTTCAGTCAGCAGCGGGAATGTGATTCTCACTGTCGCAAGCGGCGGCGGCTCGCCGGCCATTACCCTCACGGGGGCTCCGATCGTCGCGGTGAACACCACTTACGGCACGCCCTCAGCCACTCCGACCAGTTTCACTGTTTCCGGCAGCGATCTAACGGGAGCTCCCGGCAACCTCACCGTCACTCCGCCGTCCGGCTATGAGGTTTCCCTCAGCAGCGGTTCAGGTTATGCCACCAGCTTGTCGGTGCCTTACACCGGCAGCACGCTTACTAACACAACGGTCCATGTCCGCCTGGCCGCCACCGCCGGTGTGGGCGGTTCACCCTACTCGGGGGACATCTCGGTTTCCGGCGGTGGCGTGGCCAGCCCAGCAATCATTGCGACGGTCCCCAGCACGGTCAGCAAGGCCGACTCCGTCGTCACGACTTGGCCGACGGCGAGTTCCATCGCCTGGGGCCAGACCTTGGCGTCGTCGAACTTAACCGGCGGTTCGGTCACGCCCGCAGGCGGGACCTTCGCCTTCACCTCGCCCACGACGAAACCTCCCGTCGGTACGGCACTCCAGAATGTGACCTACACCCCGGCCGCTGGGGATGTCGAGAACTACAACACGGCCAGCGGTCAGGTGAACGTGACAGTCACCCCGAACTTCGGCTCGTGGATCGATTCTTACTTCCCCGGCGAAACGAACACGGCGATTGTCGGACCGGATGCCGATCCGGACCACGACGGGCTGACCAACCAGCAGGAATACGCCTTCGGCCTCGACCCGAACGACGGTGCCTCGTGCAACCCGATCACCGTGCAGCTCAACAAGACGACCGGCAAGTTCACCTACACCCGCCGCGATCCGGCGTTGACGGGGCTCACCTACCTCATCCAGACCACGACGACACTGAAGAGCGGTGTTGGACCCGGCGACTGGGCGACCGTTGCGGCTGACCAGAGTCCGTCTGGAACCGGCGACGTGCAGACGGTGGTAGTCACGCTGCCGGATACGGTGCCGTTGCCGGAGTCGGCACTCTTCGTGCGGGTCTCGGCCCAGTGACGGCGGAAACATGATCTTCAATCTCCCGACTTTTCGACTTGGTGTTATCGACGCGCGTCCATCTTCCGGGGTATGATGGGTTCTCTCGGGAATCTAGCGGGGTCGAAACACCTGTCTAAAAGGGGTAGGTTGGACTGGTTCCGAGCTTGCACACACGCATCAACATGAAGATCGCCAGCAATGAAAGAGCAGGGGAAGCCCCAATCCAGCCGTCACAACGCAGGCGGGACGGCTGTGTTCCCTAAAGACGGGAATGCTGAGAGAATGACACCCTTAGGCCCGTAGTGGCGCTTTCAATCCGGACGCTGGAAGCAGTGGGTTTTTGATTCTAACGAAAGTCACAAGCGTTACAATAGCTCGAACAAACAGCAAACATGAAAAACAAGAAATCGGACATGAAGCCAGTGAAAACAGGAAAACCGCTGCGGTGGCTGGTTGGCGTCATGACGCTGCTGGCGCTGTCCATGACGGCCCACGCGTGGGTGCCCAATGCCAAGGATCGGGCGGCCGCCATGAATGCGGGGGATTTCACCGCCTACTCCAACCGGCTTGCGGAATGGCTGAATCAGCAGGTGCCTGCGGATCCGGCCCGGATCACGAAGGAAACCCTGATGGCCCTGCTCAAGGATCCGGGATTCGTCGGAGCCCTGGCCGAGCGGCAGTTCATTGGCAAAGTGTGGGACCAGCCGGACTTGGGCGGCTATGCCAAAGCCGACCCGAAGAACAAGGCGTTTCTGAGCTGGTTGATGTCCAACAGTAAGCTCATGGATGAGGTGCTGCTGACCCGCACACCCACGGAAATGGCCGGCAGATATGACAACAGTTGGTCGATCAACGCCATCGTGCTTGAAAATTGGAGAAAGATTTGGGAAGCCTATCCGGAATCACGGGAAGGTCTCTACTTGCGGCTCGCCATTGCGACGGCGCTGCGCCCGCCCGGCACTGGCAACGTCGGCGTTGGCATGGCCAAGGAGCAAAGCACGCCGCTGGCCCGCTTCGGTAATTACCTCAAGGCGCACAAGAAGCATGAGCTGATGCCGAGCTTCGACTCGCTCACCGCCTGGGAGATGACACATGTGGTGTCATCGGGAGCATCCGATCAGGATCTGGCTTGGGCCCGGGAAGCGCTCAATTCCTGGAATCCCGGCTTCAGGAAAAATGAGAACATCATCGCGATGGCGAGCCAGATGCAATATCAAGGGTCGCAAATTCCCTATCACAACATGAGCTGTGTGTTTTCGGGAGGCGGCAAATGCGGTCCCAGATCCTCCTTTGGCGTGTTCATCAACCAGGCGTTCGGCATCCCCGCCATCGGCGTGGGTCAACCGGGGCATGCCGCAGTCGCCTTCCGCGACAGAGATAGCAACTGGCAGGTCGCCTTGGGGAAAAGTTGGGGCGTGTCGAAACTCGCCGACCGCGCCATGATGTCGGGCGGTGAGTTTCTGGAGCAGGTCAAGCTGCGCAAAACCCATGCCTTCGCCAACGTGGAGCACCTGCGCTGGCTGGCGTCCTATCTCACGGGAAAGCCGCGGATCGATGCGGTCAATGCCACCATGCCGGTGATTGCCGATGCGGGCAGGGATCCGCTCGTCCCGTTCCAACCCTCGCCCGCGGTGGCGGCGAAACCGGTGGTCAAGCCGGTTCCGCCGGTCAAGGTGGCACCCGGGGTCATGCATGTTGAGGCCGGGGATTTTGTTAGCATCGGTGGCATCAGCGGCTACGGTCCCGGCGTGGGGCTTGAAGATGGTTTCACCGGTGGCAAACAACTGCATTTCGGCGCGATGTCACAGGCTGCCTGGGTTGGCTACAAGATCAAGGTCCCCAAGACCGGCGTCTATGAATTGACCGCCACCCTGGCGGCCATGAACTGGGGACAACGCCTCTATGCCAGATCCTTCGGCGCGATGTATCCGGTCAAGTCGGCCACGGCATCCGATGTTTACCGGGAACAGGACGCACTGGGGGCGAAGATGGCCATCGATCAGGATCTGGGGACGCGCTGGGCGATGAATCTGGGCAAAGAGCAAGGTACGATCGAACTCGATCTGGGCCAGCCCAGGGAGATCAGCAAGATGATCATCGACGAACGATCCTGGGAACGCGTGTCGCATTACCGGGTGGAATACAAGGCTGGCGACGAGTGGAAGGTGCTTTTCGAAGGCTCCGACCTCGGGGAATGCAAAAAGGAATTTCCGCCGGTGACCACGCAGCATGTGCGGCTCAATCTGTTGGATGGCAAGGGCCCGCAGGGTGGCCCGACCATCTGGGAAATCAGTGTGGGCAAGGTCTTTGATAGCAGCGGTTGGCTTGAAGCGGAATCGGCTCCCGACAGATCCGGTTGCTGGAACACCACCAAACCCTTGGACATGTACCTGGTCGAGGGCACCCAGATGCTTTGGCTCTGCGCCCCTCCACAGCGCGGACTTTCCATGAAGTCGTTCGAACTGAAACCCAAATCCTCCAAACCATGAAATCCAATGGTGACAGGCTCCACTTACGATCAACCCCCATTTCCCCGCCCTCCGGTCCGGACCATTGGCTCTTTCAGGGTCCTCCCGCAGCAAGCAAATTCCTAGCAGTCCGGGGTGATGTCAGCGACGGCGAAGTTTTTTGAACATGCTCACGAGTGACATCACGCCGACTGCCAGGCCCACGCAGAGCAACGACACACGCAGGTGCCATTCGATCTGCTCTTGGAATGACGTGATCACACCCACCACCGGCGAGGCGATGCCAACGATGGCTTTGGAAACGTAGTCGATGTCGATGGCTTGGCGCATGGGTCTGATGTGATTACTGGACCGTCAACCCCGCCTGCCGGGCGATTTCGGAAAGCGTGGCTTGGAGCACTGCGGTGAAGCCCGCGTCTGTTGCGGCCAACACAAAGCAGTCCGGGATGCGGTGATGCGCCCGTTCGACAGTGAACGCTGTGGCGACAACGGGTTTTGTCGGATCAGGGGCCACGACGGTCAGGCGTTCCCACGCGGCATCGGTCCCGCGCTGGCGGTCAAGCTCAACCTCCAGCGATCCCGCATAGGGCTGGAGTGGCGTGGTGCCGCCTTCCGTGTTGGGTGCGGGAGATCCTAGCAATCCGAGTTCCGCATCCGCTGCGGCCGTGATGGTGTAGATGATCGCGGTGATGGCTGTCCCGGTGGTGTGGCGACTGACGGTGCGATACGAAATCAGGCTGTCCGGAATGGGGGCGGTGAACCCGGGAGCCATGGCCTGTCCGTAGGCCGCCCGGTAGTTCGCCCAGTTCCATCCGGCGGCCGACCATTGCTGGTCGCGATGCTGAAATTCCGTGCGCGGCTCGGGATGCTCGGGCATTTCACAGCACGCGCACATGACGATGCGGGCGTTCCAGTCGGTGAGGGATGCGATGGTCATTCGGATAGAAGGCGGGTGTGGCTGAGCGTGCCGGGGCAGTGATCGATGCGGATGGACCCCCTGCCCACCGGGGTGAGTTTGGCTTTGCCTTCTTCGATTTGGAGGGTGCCGATGGCGACAATCGCCGTGCCGCTGCCAGACGGGGCTTCCGGGATCATCTGATCCGGGTAATCATCTTCGGCTTGTTGCCAGACCGGAGTGCTGGAAGTTTCGAGTCCTGGCAATAACACCTCGTCCTCGACATTGGCGGTGACCCCGATTTCCAGCCACACCAGAAACGTGCCCGAGGCTTCGAGATTGAGTTCCCGGTGATCGACGTTCCACACCTTGTCGCCCGCATAGACCACACCGCCACGGATGCCGGTTTTTGAAACCTCGCCGTCCTTGTAGGTGATGATTTCCGCGAATGGATCACCTTGGACTGATGAACCACCGGCAGCAACCGTCCGCACCCGATAGATGAAGCCACCCGAGGTGGACACCAGTTCCAATCCCGCCGACGGGCGAGGGGTGCGGGCGGCAAGCGCGTCGAGCAACATGTTCCAATCGCTGGCGAGGATTGGGTTGCCGGGACGCTTCTTCGGTGGAAGGCGCATGGCGGTTAGACCCTTTGCCAAAAATTAGTTCCGCTATTCGGAATGCGTTTTGCAAACGGAGCGGATGATTTTCGGTAGATTCATCAAGTGCTGGATCGACTCAACGAGCTTGTCGCTGAGGTCCTTGCTTTGTTTAGTGAAGTAGCCGGCGAGG
>CAMBPB010000118.1 GCA_945869465.1 Prosthecobacter debontii | reverse complement strand
AAGGAAGTATCAAGATCCGGATTCGAAAGTCGGCCGGACTGGTTCATCCGGCCGACGGCCTCCTGGATGCGCAATCGCGCAGCCGCTAGGTCGGGGTTTTGGGCACGGATGCGGTCGCCGATGCTACCGAGCGTGACTACTACGGAAGGTTCAGCAATGAGTGGGTGGACCGTGAGGGCACAAGCCAACAGGGTGAAAAAATGCAATTTGGACATGGTGTTGTTTGGAGTGATGGCCATCCCCAACATGGGGAATAGGCGCGGAATCAATGAGTTGCGTTGAGTCCCCAAAGCGTTAAACGCCAATAATGGGGAAATGACATCGCGCCAACAGGGCACGACGGAGCGTTAAATATCGCTCAAATCAACGGAGGCTTATCCTCACTGAGGAACGGCCCATCGGGCGCGAACTCAGACTCCACCGATACACCCTGGAAAAAGGATGAGGGTGGTTCCAATCGGCAGGAATAATCGAATTCCGCAGCCGAAGGGGAAGTGTGGCTGCATGCCGCATGGTGATGGTGCTCAGGGGGACAATTCTCGTCGTGGGACGAATCACCCGGTGCATTATCGTCGTGGTGTGTTCCAGATTTATCGGGGCAGTGCATCTTGGCAACCACTTCGCATGGATCTTTGCCAATGACCTTGGCGTGAAGTCCGATGAAGACTCCAAAAAACAAGATCCATGACAGGAAGTGATTCACGACAAGGTTTGGATAGCCGAAGAATCGGCGGCAGCAAGTAAAATTTCAGAAGGCACATGCCCGGTGACCTTCGCCACCGGGCAATTTAGGGTCAGCGTGGCCGTTGGCACTGCTGGCTAGGTGTTCTCTATCCAGCAGCTAGACCGGAACGAACCATTCCTTTTCCAGGAGGGCCGGTTCGTTTGAGAACCTTGTGCTGTGCAGATGACGTGGTGCCACCTTGGGCAGTGGGTTTGTGCGATCGGTCACCAATCGGTCCTTTGCCCGGAGGGGATGCGGACAATGTCCCGGCGAGGATGATTGAGAATGCTGATACAATCGCAGTCACATTTCTTGTTGTTTTCATGGATTTTGTTCTTTCGTGTTTTTTGGGTTGCCCGCCCCCCACCGGAGAATCCCGATGGAACCAAGGGCAGACGAGAGGGTTACTGGTGACTTCACTCGTCACAGGTGCATGCATATTCTGGGTTGCTGCATCCGGCGCAGGTGCTCAGGTCGAGTTTGATCCGGAAGTTCTTGGGCTTGGCGTCAGCACCGGCCTTCACCTGAACGACGACGGTGTAGTGTTCGCCTTCAGGAAGCGGGGCTTTTGAAACGAGAAGATCGCCCTTCTTTTCAAATTCGAGCTTCACTTTGCCGCTGGGAGCCTCGGCAGTGGCGGTGACGACATGATCGGCGGCTGGCTTGGATTTCATTTCATTATCATAGAAGTCGATGCTGACGGTCCGGTCCTTCTCGACGAAGAATTCGGCCTTGTCTTTTTCCACTTCTAGCAGGCGTCCTTTGCGGGGACCGGCCTTGATGGTGGCATCGGCGAGGGCGCTTCCGGTGAAGGCAAGCAGCGTGGCGGCAGTTAGAATACGGCGGATGGTTTTCATGGTTCGGTTCTTGGGTTGGTTTTTCTTTCAAGCCACTCGTAGAGCAACGGCACGACGAGCAAGGTGAGGAAAGTGGAGGTGACGATGCCGCCGATCACGACGGTAGCGATGGGGCGCTGGACTTCGGCTCCCGCTCCCGTGGCGATGGCCATGGGCAGAAAACCCAGCGAAGCGACAAGGGCGGTCATCAGTTTCGGACGAAGGCGGGTCAATGTGCCCTCGACCACGGCATCGCGGAGTGATTTGCCTTCCTCGCGAAGTTGGTTGATGAAGGAGATGAGCATGATGCCGTTGAGTACGGCGATGCCACTGAGAGCAATGAATCCGACTGCGCCGGAGATCGTGAACGGCATCGAGCGCAGCCACAGCGCGAAGATGCCGCCGGTGACGGCAAGTGGCACACAGAGGAAGATCAGCGCGGCCTGACGGAGGGAATTGAAGCTGAGGAAAATCAGCACGAAGATGAGTGCCAATGCTAGGGGCACCACAATCGTGAGACGTTGCTTGGCTTCCATCAGGTTTTTGAACTGCCCGCCGAACTCGAAGTAGTAGCCGTTTGGGAATTTGACCTTTTCATGGAGGGCTTTGGTTGCCTCGGCGACAAAACCCGCCGTGTCCCTGTCCCTCACGTTGATCAGCACGGAGACCCGGCGCTGGGTATCCTCTCGGGCAATTTGATTCACCTGATCGACCAGTTTCACTTTGGCGATCTGGCCCAGCGCGAGCATCATGCCATCCTCGGTGCCGAGTGGCAGCCGTTCCATCGCGGCGAGATCCGCCCGGCGGTCTTCCGCAAGGCGAACGATGATGGGTGTACGTTGGTTTCCTTCGATCATGATGCCTGCCTCACCCCCGGCCAGCGCGGTTTCTATCAGTCGGTTGAGATCATCCGAGTGAACGTTGAACTTCTGCATCGCCTCGCGGTCGGGCTGGATCTCGATCATAGGCACCTTGCCGATGGAATCGAACTCGGTTTCCTCACCACCGCGGATGCCGTTGAGCACGGTGCGAACTTCACCGGCGAGACGTTCGAGTTCATCGTAGTTCTCTCCGTAGATCTTGCACATCAAGTCGGCCCGGGCACCGGCCATGATTTCGTTGAAGCGCATTTGGATGGGTTGGGAGAGCAGGACGTTTTGTCCGGGCACCTGTTCAAGCAGGCGTCGGCGCATGAGGTCGCCGAGGTCTTCCTTGCTGATGGTTTGTCCATCAATTTTCCGCCATTTCTCCTTGGGATGGAGCATGAGGTAGGTGTCGGAAACATTCGGCCCCATGGGATCGGAGGCGATTTCCGCCGTGCCGATGCGCGAGAAGATGTCGCGGATTTCGGGAAAATCACGCCGCAGGATTTGCTCGGAGTGTTTCTGTAAGTCCACGGACGCGGTGAGTCCCGCGCTGCTGCTGCGAATGAGTTGCACGGTGAAGTCGCCTTCATCAAGCTGGGGGATGAACTCGGAGCCAAGTCTTGAGAAGATGACGAGAGAAAGACCGAAAAGACCGAACATCGGCAGAATGACCAACCAGCGAAAGCGCAGGCCGAAGTTCAGCAGTGGCGAATAAATACGCTTGGTGAGAGTGATGAGCCAGTTGTCCTTTTCACGGATGTTGCCACCCAACAGATAGGAGCACAGCACCGGCATCAGTGTAAGAGCGAGAATCAGGGAACCGCCAAGCGCGAGCATGACAACCACCGCCATGGGTTTGAACATTTTGCCCTCGATGCCCTGGAGTGCTAGGATGGGCAGATAGACAACGGTGATGATCAGTACCCCGAAGAACATCGGATTGGCCACTTCCTTGGCGGAACGCAGGACTTCCCGCGTGCGCTCTTCAGCGGTGAGCCGCCGGCCCAGGGCATGCTGTCGTTCTCCCAAGTGACGGACGATATTTTCAACCATCACCACCGCACCGTCGATGATCAGGCCGAAGTCCACGGCACCGAGGCTCATCAGGTTTCCTGATAGACCCATTTCAACCATGCCGATCATGGCGAAAAGCATGGAAAGCGGAATAACCAAGGCGACGATGAATGCGGCGCGGATGTTGCCAAGAAGGAGGAAGAGCACCGCGACCACAAGAATCGCACCCTCGAAGAGGTTTTTCTCCACCGTGTGAATGGTGCGGTTGACGAGGTCGCTCCGGTCATAAAGCGCCTTGATGCTGACGCCGACGGGCAGCTTTTCCTGAATCTGATCAAGTTTCGCGCGGACGGATTGGGCGACAAGCCGGGTATTGTCCCCGGCAAGCATGATGGCCGCCCCCACAAGTGCTTCTTCGCCCTCATGAGTGCTCGCGCCAGTACGGTAGGAAGATCCGATCCCGACGCTGGCCACTTCACTCACCAGAATGGGGCGGACACCTGCCCCGAACTTCAATGGAAGGCGGGCGATTTCATCAGCAGTTGTCACTCGGGTGGGAGCGCGAACGATGAGTTGTTCGCCGCCAATCTCAACGTAGCCACCACCGGCGTTGAGGGTGTTCTGGCTGACAATTTCGGCGAGTTTGTCGAGTGATAGTCCGGCGGCAGCGAGTTTGGAGGGATTCGGTTGGATGACGAGCTGACGCTCGTAACCGCCGCTGGTATTGACCTCGGCGACTCCCGGAGTTCCACGAAGCAGAGGTTTGACCGTGTATTCCTGAATCTGGCGAAGCGCCATGAGTTGTTGCTCGCGGGTGGCGGGCTTGTCTTTGGCATCGGCTGTGTAATCGAGGCTGTAGTAGAAGATTTCACCTAGGCCTGTGGCGATGGGTGCGAGTTTGGGTGAAAGCCCTTCCGGCAAATCATCAAGCACGCCTTGCAGTCGCTCGGTGACAAGCTGACGGGTGCGGTAAAGATCCACGCCGTCCTTGAAAGTCATCGTGACTTGGGAGAGGCCGAACTTGGAGAGCGAACGCAGCTCCACCATATCCGGCAGTCCTGCCATTTCGCTTTCGATGGGGAATGTCACCAGCTTTTCAACTTCCTCCGGAGCAAGCGCCGGCACGGCAGTATTGATTTGGACTTGGGGGTTGGTGATGTCGGGAACCGCGTCGATGGGCAGGCGCAACATCGCCCAGATTCCAACACCTACTAGAACGAGGGTGGCTAGCAGCACTGCCACGCGTTGCCGCATGACGAAATCCAATAGGTGATTCAACATGGTGTGTTAGTGTCCACAGGTGCAGGCTTTTCCTCCACGGAGCACTTGAAGCTCCGCCATCCACAGCGACATGACGGGCGTCGTCACAATCTGGTCGCCCGCGTAGAGGCCGTCGGTGATTTCCACGAACTTGTCATCCGTGACACCCGTCTTCACCGGAGTGCGGACGAAAAAATCTCCGTTGACCGCGTAAACAAACGAGCCTTCCGCCGTCTTGAGCAAAGCGCCTGAAGGAACGACCGCCACGGCATCACCTGCTGCCTGGCGAAGCACGGCCTTGAGCGGCTGGCCCACCGTGAGGTTCTCTTTAGTGGTAATAGTGATCTCGGAGTCGCCCATGACACCGAGCGGGTTGGTTTCGATCTTTTCGATTGTGCCTTTGAACGTGGTATCACCATGTAGCTCCACTTCGATGCCCGGGCGAATCGCCTTGGCCTGTTCGGGGGTGACCCAACCAGTCGCGGTGTTCTGTGTTTCAGCGGAAACATTCAGAGTGACGGCTGATGCGATCTTCATCTCACCGACGTCCTCGACTTTCAGACCAATGGCCTTGCTCATTTCCTCCGTGAGTGAAAGCCCCTGACCTTTCTTGAATTGGGCTCCGTTTTCCGGTGTCTGCGAGGGTGGTTTTTCGGCAGCGCCCCTTGATTCGAGGCACGAGGTGTTGAGTGTGGCGATGGCGATTGCTCCGAGGAGCGGGATGACTGTTGAAAGTTTCATGGCGGTAAACATCTATTGTTTGGCGGGGGCGGATGTGCCCACGAGTTGATCGAGTTCGAGCGAGGCGCGGAGCACTTCAAGGCGGGTGGCGTTGATGGCTTCCGTGGCTTCGAGATACTTGTCTTGCATTTCAAGATAGGTGCTCAGAGGAACGGCCCCGAGCCGGTAATGACGGTCGGCGAGTTTGGCTGCATCCGCGAACGAGGCGAGGGCATCGGCTTTCCAGGAATCGAGACGTTTCTGCTGGGTGCCGAGCAACAGCCATGATTCGGTGATCTCACGCTCCACTTCGCGCATGGTCGCCTGTAATGAGGCTTCGGCCTGCATGCGGCGTGCAAGACCCGCGTCCACCGCCGCACGGCCATTGTCCCATAAGGGCAATGGGACAGAGAGAGACAGCCCGATGACGGTCTCGCGATCTCCGGCCCGCTCCTGTGAGACGCTTGGGCCGACGTTGAAAGTGGGATAGCGTTCGTTTTCCGCGAGTGAAACCTTGAGGCCTTGTTGTTCCAATTCGGCACGGCGAACACGCAGATCATAGTTGTTGGCCGCCGCTTTATTGAGGAGTGCTGTCAGCGCTGGAATCTTCGGTGCGGGAAACTCGGTGCGCCGAACTTCCAACGGTGAATCCGCCCGGCGACCCATCAGTTGGTTGAGTTCCAGCAAGGCTTTCTGCATTTCCACCGCAGCCTCGCCCGCCTTGCGTTGAATGGTGACTTCGGCGGCCTCGATGATTTTAGCCTCCAGCATCGGAGCCACACCGCCTGGATCGCGCTGCACGATCACATCCCTCACGGCGGTGAATCGGTCGGCGACTTCCGCAGCAGTAGCCGCGTTCTCCTGCTGGGTGGCCAATGCGTAGGCGAGAACCTTGACCCGTGCCGCCAGATAGGCGCGGAAACGCTCCAACCCGAGTTCGGCAAGGGCGATGTCGCGGTCGGCTATGGCCTTCCGCAGGCCGAGTCGTCCCCGCCACTCGATGGGTTGGACGAGTGTGACCGAATAGGCAATCCCCTCAGCCTTGGCATCGCCGCCGCTCACACGTTTATGGCCGAGGTCGAGATCGAGCTGTGGATTGGCGAGTTTTCCGGCCGTAGTGCGACCTGCCCTGGCAACGGCGATTTCCGCCTCATAGAGTTTGATCTCAGGATTGCGCGCCAAGGTCTGGGTTACGAGGCTATCAATGGAGAGCGGCACGGGCACGGGCTCGGCCCGGATTGCCGAAATGCCCAAAAGGGTGATGCCAAGAGCCTTGCGGCAAAAAAGAGATCTGAAAAATGGTTTGGATGGTGTCATGGAACAAGCGGAGTTGAGGAACAGGAAGGGTGAAAACCCATGTGCGATCTCGGTCCACGTGACCGGGCATAATGCGCCCCGCTAAAAAGGGCACAAAAGGCCACCCAAAAACGGGCGGCCGAAGCAGGGCAACTTGCCCCTGATCAAATAGTCCAGATGGACAACAACGCTCGACGTGAACCGGGCGAATCCGGACCTCGAATCGGAGTGGCGGGCAAATGCGCCGACTCCACCCATGTCACCGGGCACCTCGGCAGGGCGATGCGGGCATCAAGTTCGCAGCAGACGAGGGACGGCAAAACCACCGGCCCCGTGTGTATCTCGGCGTCTGGAAGCCTTTTCAAATCGAGACAACAGGTGTCCCCCTCATCCGTATCCCCGCAGTCCGGACAGCATTTGTCCTTGTGCGTAGAAGTTTCTCCATAAGTGGCGAATCCCGGCAGAAGCACCGAATCATCAAGGAAGCAGACCCGCATCGGTGAAGCGACCACCGGGATGAGAATCCCGAGGCAAACCGTGAGAAAAGCTGCAAGCAATCGGCGCATCTTTGGTGTTCAGATTGTTATGTCAGTGAGAGTGCTGAGTCAAGGGGGTTATTCCCAGTAAGTGAAATGACCTTGATCGGTGGTGCCGATCTGGCAGACGTGTGACGGATGGATGAGAACCTGACCAACCAGACCCGTCACCGGATTTCCGGGAAGCCGGTTTCGGTCGATCGGGTTTCAAATCCATCCGTCTCTCCGGGACAGAATGGCAGTTTTTCCGACGGATTTCTGACAAAGTCACCTGTCGATGCCTGTCATTCTGGCCAACCCGGAAAATCCACTGACCCAAAGAATCCTATGAAATCAATAGATTACCCACCATCCGAGGGCTACCCAGCCCATCCGCCATCTGGTTGAATCTGAGTAGGTTGTGCGTGATTCCTTGATTTCATAGGGATATTTGCGTTCGTGGTTTCACCCGTCCTTGCACTACTTCGCGCTGTTTACGGGCCGTTTGTGTGGAATCCGTGTGGAATTTCGGAAAATTCTGTCGCGGATTTGGAGTGGATTTGAATCCCGACAGAATCACGCCACACCGGAATCCGGGAGTCGGCATGTTTGGTCAGGTTCTCTTCCATCCGTCATACCTCTGCCAGATCGGTGCCGCCGATCAAGGTCTGATTGTCTGGCCATCAAATCCACAGCCCCTCCCACACAAAGTGGACACCAACCTGGTCGAGAACATGATTCGTCCGACCAAACTAGGCGCGAAGAACTCGATTTTTTTCGGCAGTCTTGATGCCGGCACCAACAATGCGTTGTTCTACACGCTGATGGCCAACTGCAAGAACCACGGCTTGGATCCGGAGATGTATCTGACCGAGGTCATCAATCGCCTGCCGCACCATGCGACCGTCGAGCAAGCCGCGGAGCTGACCCCGGCCCGCTTCGCCGTCGCCCTCCGAGCTCAGGCGCAGGAAGTCGCCTAACAATCGTCACGCCGGTGCCGCAGCCGGGGGATGAATTTAGGACACTTACCGTGACAGCACGCAGCGGGGTGCTTGGTGGTGCGGAGAGACGATCTTCCGATATGGAGTTTTGCTAGTGGAATAGAAGCTGGCTAATCTAACGTGTTAATTCGTGTACTCTGACCCTATTCACCAAATACTCAAAAAGCGCCTTCGCCTCCAGTTCCGGCGCATCGCCCAGCATTTCCAGCGCCTTCGGCCAGATCTCCTGCAAGGGATCCTTGCGCGTCTTCCAGGTGTGCGGCACCCGCCGCTGCTCCATGACCTTGTCCTGACTCAAATACTTGCCCGCCGTCTTGCGGTTCATCCCCGCTTTCATTGCACACATGCTGATGGTTT
>CAMBPB010000117.1 GCA_945869465.1 Prosthecobacter debontii | reverse complement strand
CGCTCGCGGCTGTCATTGTCGAGTGGACCGACGATCGTGCCGTCAGGATGCTAAATGCTGGTCATGACTTCACGGGTGCGGTCAAAGGCATTGTCCGGCGCACCGTACCGGGTCCCACCGTAATGAAATGTGGCGTCGCCGGCGGCCAGTAGTGCTGGTCCTGATGCCATGGGGTGAGACCACCGCCGGGTTCCTTGAGCAGCGCCTGATCATGATAGACGCGGACCCCGTCAACACCTAACAAATCGGCGACGATGCCCGCGAAACGGCGTGAAAGCACCCATTTCGCCGCGCCTGCGTCATTTAGCCACAGCTTCATGCCCCTTGCATTGCACTGCGCCGCTGTCCCATGATCCCGCCATGAAATTCGGTATCGTTGGCTCCGGCATGATCGCTCAAGTCCACGCCAAAGCCGTCGCTGCCATGGCAGGCGCCACGCTTCACTCGGTATGCAACCATCACAGCGGGGGCGCGCGGAAACTCGCCTCGCACTTCGGCGTGGCGGCGTATTCGGACCTCCAGGCATTCCTCGCCGACCCCGAACTCGACATCGTTACGGTCTGCACGCCTTCCGGCGCGCATTTCGAGCCCGCGCTTGCGGCGCTCGCCGCCGGCAAACACGTGATTGTCGAGAAACCGCTCGAAGTCACCACCGAGCGCATCGACCTGATGATCGCCGCGGCAGCCGCCGCCGGCAAAAGCCTTTCATCCATACTCAACCGCCGCTTCACCCCGGCCATGGACGCGTTCAAACAGGCCGCCGTCGATGGCCGCTTCGGCAAGCTAACATCCGCCTCGTGTTATGTGAAATGGTTCCGCGACCAAGCCTACTACGACTCCGCCGCATGGCGCGGCACATGGGCTCTCGACGGCGGCGGCGTGCTCATGAACCAGGCAATCCATGCCATCGACGCCCTCATTCATCTTGCCGGTCCGGTTAGGTCCGTGCGGGCGGACGCCGCCTGCCTTGCGCACGCCGGCATCGAAGTGGAGGACATCGCGCTTGCGATCGTAGAGTTTCAAAACGGAGCCCGCGGAGTGATCGAGGCATCCACCTGCGCGTGGTCGCGGGACGGCCATCCGGTCCGGGTGCAACTTACCGGCACCGAAGGCTCGGCGTTTCTCGCCGACGAAGCCTTCGAGGTCTGGGATTTCAAACACGAGCAACCCGCAGACGCCGGAATCCGCGCCACCCTCATGAACAACGCGGCGGCCGGCCTGGGTGCCAACCATCCGGCATCCATCGGTTTCCAACAGCACCAGCGCAACTTCGAGGAAATCGTCAGCGCCATCCGCCAAGGCCGCGAACCCGCGACTTGCGCGAATGAAGCCCGCAAGGCCGTGTCGGTGATCCGGGCGATTTATCAAAGCGTGCGCAGCGGCGGGGAAAAGATCATTCCATAACCCGGCAGGACCGCGAGTCTCCAGACTTGCCCGCGCAGCGAAATGCCCGGGATCGCGTGAGATTGTCACCTTCTCCTTCTACCCGTATCTGCGCACCGGCGTGGCACAGAGGCGGCTGAGGGGTGGAAGACTACGAAACAATCGGGCGGCAACGGAACCGCGGCCGGGAGCTCGATGAATCTCAGGTTTTCACCATCCGGATCGCTCAAATACAAGAGCCCTTGCCGGCTTCTCCCAATCAATCTGAGAAAAAATCCGCAATTCGGGGCCTGACTTTCACATTTCATGGCCGTGCAGGTTTGGAAACCCGCGCTCCCGGTGAACCGGCGGCAGTTGCAAAAATTGCCAGCGCGTGTCCCCCACCCTCTTCACTTAAAGTAGCCTCACTAGGGCTCGAACCTAGAATAACAGAATCAAAATCTGTGGTGTTACCATTACACTATGAGGCTTTTTGCCTGCGGCGGGCGCAAACTAAACCGGCCTGCGCGGTTTTGGCAACCTGGAAAATCGGTCAATGCGACGAGATTTTGACGACCTTTTCGACCCTGGCCTCGGCCAGGGTCGAAATCCACCGCGTTGCGGGCATGGGCAACGATGCGCGGATGAATTGTCGATCTCAGAACGTGCGGAGCATGGCGATCGTTTCCGCGAGTTTTCCGGATGGATCTGCAGCCTTGAGCCGGGGAAACCTGCGGCCCTCCAGCAGGATATAATCCCCCCCGCGGTGAAGCATGAGACGCTGGCCCTGAATCTCGACGGAGGCGATGTGTTCGGCGGCGGCGAGGGCTTTGATGCGGGCGATTTGCAGCAGATTCGCGGCCCCTTCCGGGAGCCGGCCGAAGCGGTCCCGCCACGATGGCTCGAGGGCGTCCACGGCTTTTTCCGTGCCGGCTTCCGAGAGTTCGCGGTAGGCGGCGATGCGGAGTTGGGTTTCGGCGAGCCAGGAGGCCGGGAGGAAGGCCGGGAGGAAGGCCGCTTGTGGATCGCGGCTTGTGGATTGAAGACTTAGAAATTGCGCCTCGGTGGTGGCGATAAAGTCGGCCCTGAAGGTGGCCTCGCCGCGCGGGGCGTCCTTGCGGCCTTTGAGGCGCTCGACGGACTGGCGGAGGAGCTGGCAGTAAAGATCGAACCCGATTTGCGAGATCTGGCCAGATTGTTTGGTGCCTAGCAAATTTCCCGCGCCGCGGATTTCGAGGTCGCGCATGGCGATCTTGAATCCGGAGCCCAGCGCGGTGTATTGCTTGATGGCGTGGATGCGTTTGCGCGCGTCGCCGACGGTCATCATGTCGCGCGGCAGCAGCAGGATGGCGTAGGCTTTTTCCCCGGCGCGGCCGACGCGGCCACGTAGCTGATAGAGATCGGCCAGGCCGAAGCGGTCGGCGCGGTCGATGAGGATGGTGTTGGCGTTCGGGATGTCGATGCCGGTCTCGATGATGGTGGTGGCCAGCAGCACGTCGGCCTCGCCCTTGACGAAGGTGTGCATCACCAGTTCGAGGTCGTCCTTGTCCATCTGGCCGTGGCCGATAAGGATGCGGGCCTCGGGTACGAGTTCGCGGATGCGCGAAGCCATCTGATCGATGGTCTTGACGCGGTTGTGGAGGAAAAAAACCTGGCCGCCGCGTTTCATCTCGCGGCGGATGGCGTCGCGGATGATCCGTTCGTCGTAGGCGCATACGGTGGTGGAAACCGGCACCCGGTTAGGCGGCGGAGTATCGATGGTGGACATGTCGCGCGCGCCCATCAGCGCCATGTAGAGCGTGCGCGGAATCGGCGTGGCGGAGAGAGTGAGCACGTCCACCTGGCGGAAGAGTTGTTTGAACTTCTCCTTGTGGGCGACACCGAAGCGCTGTTCCTCATCGACGACGACGAGGCCCAGATTCTTGAAACGCACGTCGCCGGAAATCAGGCGGTGGGTTCCGATGACGAGGTCCACCGAGCCATCGGCCACGCCGGCGATGGTGTTGCGGATTTCAGACGGCGTGCGGAAGCGGTTGAGCAGATCGACGCGGATCGGATAGTCCGACATGCGTTCGCGGAAGGTGCGCCAGTGTTGTTCCGCTAGAACCGTGGTCGGCACGAGGATCGCCGCTTGTTTGCCGCTGGTGATGGTTTTGAAAGCCGCGCGGATGGCGACTTCGGTTTTGCCGAATCCCACATCGCCGCAAATCAGCCGGTCCATCGGGCGCGGCGATTCGAGATCGAGTTTGGTTTCGTCGATGGCGCGGCGTTGGTCGGCGGTCTCAGTGTAATGGAACGAGCGCTCGAACTCCCACATCCACTTGGTGTCCGGCGGGTGGGCGAAGCCGGGTTCGTGCTGGCGCTCGGCCTGGACGCGGAGGAGTTGGGCGGCGTAATCGAGGATGGACTTTTCCGCGGCTTTGCGCGCGGTTTTCCATGCGGTTCCGCCGAGTTTGTTGAGCTCGGGCGATTTGCCGCCGATGCCGACGTATTTGCCGACGAGGTGGGCTTGTTCCAAGGGCACGCCGAGCAGAGCGCCATCGCGATACTCTAGCAGGAGTTCCTCGCCGTCGTCGCCCTGCTGGATGCCACGGAAGCGGGCGACGCCGTATTCGTAGTGGACGACGAGATCGCCCTCTTCCATCTCATCGAGAGTGGCGCGCGCGCGGGCGGCGCGGGCTTTTTCGAGAGTGGTGCGGCGGGCGGTGCCGGGCGTGCGGTAGCGGCCGAAAAGCTCCGAGGATGATAGAACCGCGAGTTTGACAACCGGCAGCGTGAATCCGGCCATCAATTCGCCGTGCAGCGGGACGAGGCCGAGATCGCGTTGGAGATCCTTGCCGGCGAGTTCGGAAAAGCGCTCCTGCTCTCCTTTGTTAGAGAACACCATGGCGACGTCCCAGCCATCGCGTTTCCACTCGTTGAGCAGGCGGAAAAAGTTCTCCCGCCGGAGTTCTTCCAGCACGAAATCGCCCGCCTCGAAGGTTCCCAGCGGGCTGCCGAAAGTGGCGAGCGTAAAATCCTCCTCGCGGTTGAACTCGGCAGCGCCTTCGAGGATGCGGACGTCGGGTTTCGCGATTTCAGCTTCGAACGAAACGATGAGATCGCCGGGCCGGCGGTATTCGGCAACAGTGGATTCGGTGGCGGGTTCGGCTAGAAGAAGCTCGGCTTCCAACAGTTTCGTGGTCGAGGCCTGTGAATCGAGGTCGAACTCGCGGATCGATTCGAGATCGGTGTCGAAAAACTCCAGCCGCAGCGGTTTAGCGGCCTGCCACGCGAAAAGGTCGAGGATGCCTCCGCGCACCGCGAACTGGCCGCGGGCGGTGACGGTTGGGACGCGTTCGTAGCCGTGATCGGAGAGCGATTTCGCGAGATCGGTGGGATTGAGGGAAGTGCCGGGTTTGAGGTCGCTGCGGCTGGCACGGAGCGCTTCGGGCGAGGGGGCCTTGCCGGCAAACGCGTCGCTGCCACAAAGTACGGCACAGGTTTCGGAACGGGCGAGAATTTCCAGCACCGAGAACCATTCCGCGGCGGACTCGGGATCGGCGAGGGAGCCGGCGCCGGTTTCGGTCGGCGGGTCGGGCAGGACGAGCGCGTTGACACCCCAGAGTTCCAACTCGGCGGCGAGGCGTTCGCGGAGGCGGGGAACATCGCAAACCAGCCACAGACGCTGTTTTTTCCGGTCCTTCGCCGCCTCGCAGACGAGCGCGGCGAGGAAGGCGTGGGACGCCTCGGCGGAGTGATCGAGCACGAGTTCGCCCTCGCCAGTGGCCAAAGAGGCCAGGCGCGCGGCGAAATCGGGGTGAGTCACGGCGCGGCGGAGCCAGCCGTGCGCGGGAAGGTCCGTGCGGGACACGACGCAGTCATAGACGGGATGGCGTGGCATCGCAAGCGATTGTGCGGCGGAAGCTGCTCCGGAGCCATCCTTGCCACTTTCCTGTCGTGGGGCTTGCCCGTGGCAGAGGTCGTGCGGCTTTACCGGGAGAACGCCAGGGTGAGGTTCACCCGGGCTGGATTTGGAAGCATCCACAAGCACCGTTTCGCGGGTCAGCCCGTCTCCGATCAGCCCGGCGCAATGACCGGACGATTGATTTATGCACAATCGGCTTGAGGAATGGTGGATGGCGGGCAAGATTCCGCCGCAGCCTCACCGCACCATGGTCAGCCCTTCCATCAACACCGTTCACACCGCCTACGATTCAAAAATCGAGGGCAACGTGATTATCACCCGCGTGGATGCCGCCATCAACTGGATGCGCAAGAACTCGTTGTGGCCGATGCCGATGGGCCTCGCCTGTTGCGCGATCGAACTCATGGCCACCGCCTCGAGCCGTTTTGACATCTCCCGCTTCGGGATGGAGGTGATGCGTTTTTCACCGCGGCAGGCTGACGTGTTGATCGTTTCCGGAACGGTAACTTACAAGATGGCACTGGCCGTGAAACGCATTTGGGACCAGATGCCGGAGCCGAAATGGTGTGTCGCGATGGGGGCCTGCGCGTCCAGCGGCGGCATGTACCGCAGTTACGCGGTATTGCAGGGGATCGACCGCCTGATCCCGGTGGATGTTTACATTTCCGGCTGTCCGCCGCGGCCCGAGGCTTTGATCGAGGGGTTGATGAAACTCCAGACAAAGATCGAGGGCGAGGAGTCCACGATGGCCCAGAAGAAATCGTTCTTCGCCGAGGTTGGCTGATCGAAAATCCCCCGCCATGTCATCCGCAGCCGATGTGACCCAACTCCGCGAGATCTTCGGCGCGAAGATTTTGCAAACCGTCGAATTCCGTGACGAAAACACCGTGATTGTGGAACTCGGCTCGCTGCACGACGTGCTGGCGAAATGCCGCAACGATCTCGGCTACGCAATGGTCCTCGATATTTCCAGCGTCGATCATTTCGGCGACGACCCCCGCTTTGAGATCGTCTATGAAATCGCGAGCCTGGATGATTCCAGACACCTGCGGGTGAAGGCCAAGGTGTCCGAAGACGAGCCAGTGGCATCGGCCACCGATTTGTGGGCGGGCGCGGATTGGCACGAGCGCGAGGTGTGGGACATGATGGGCATTGCGTTTTCCGGGCATCCGAATCTGAAGCGCATCCTGATGTGGGAGGGGTATCCGTTTTTCCCCTTGAGAAAGGATTTCCCGCTGGCAGGACGTCCGAGCGACATGCCCGACGTGGCGTTTTCCGGAGTGGCTCCGCTTGAAGGCGGGCCGTTCGTGACCAGCGCGGGGGCTGAGGATACCGTCCGCCGCGAACCTCGCGCACGTGTCATCGAGTAAGCGGCCAAACTCCCCTCCCCCCGTCATGCAATCCATCGGTGGGCCGTTTTCCAATGCCGCCCGCAATCTGGGCCAACTCCGCAGATCCCCCGCTTGCTGGATCTGGTTCGGCATCGTGATGGGAATCCAGTCGGCGGTGGCCATCGCGGGAGGACCCGATCGCGTCAGCGCGTGGTTCGAGAATTTCGGACTGAGCGGCAGCGGGTTTCTAGCGGGAAAGTTGTGGCAGGTTTTCAGTTATAGCTTGCTGCACGGTGGTTGGTGGCATGCCGGACTGAACGCGTTGTTCGTGCTCTTGATCGGATCAAGGATCGAGCACATGGCCGGTGGTCGGGTGCTGACGCTTACGCTTCTGGCCGGCGTGCTGGGCGGCGCGCTGGGGCACTTACTGTTAGGATCCGGGCTGCTGGCGGGCATGTCGGGGGGGGGGCTGGCGCTGCTGCTGCTGCTGACCACGCTTTCGCCGCAGTCGCGAATATTTCCGTTGCCGGTTTCCGGACAAAGCCTGGGGCTTGGGATTCTGCTGGCGGAGTTGTTACTCGCCTTGATCGATCCGGCACTGGGCTTGCCTGGATGGTCCGCAGCGGGTCGGGCGCTCGTCGAGCACGGCATGAGCGGGTGGTTTCAAATGGGACACGCCTGCCACTTCGGAGGCGCGCTTGCGGGGTGGCTGTTTGGCCGGTGGTTGATGCGCTCCCGCGTCACGCTGGATCACCTCCGCCGAGCGCGCGCGCGGCGGGAGGCGAAGTGATTTCACGGGCCGGGCTGTTCAGAGGAGTTTGGTGATTGGGCATGGGTGGTATTTTGGAATGATCACCGCCAGCGCGAGCCCTGCCATCGTGAGGAGGTTGGGAAGCAGGCAGACCCAGAGGGCGGGGTTCTTCGACTGGCGGCTGCCGGTGGCGCCGGACGCAGGCGCTGCCATGGAGTGCGGGAACTCGTTCTCCGCAGAGAGGAAATGGAACAGCAACGGCAAAAGTCGCAGCAGGCGGATAGCGGTTTTCTGGGTCTCCATCTCGATCTCCTTCCCTTCACGCGAATACAGATGGTTGCCACGATCCCGGCAGCTGCTAGGAATTTGCTTTTGGCGGGGGCTGCTGAAACAGCCGTTGGGCCGGACCAGGGCGGGGAAAAGGGGGGTGACTATTGCCGAGCCGGTGTGCTAGAAGATTTTTCACGCGGGATCGATTTTTCCGGCGTTGCTGATGACGACACGCAGCGGCTCTGGCGGGAGGCCTTGCTTGATGCGGGCGGCGCGGAGTTTTTCACTCGAGAGGCGCATCGACATGGTGTCGGCGGCCACAGTGCCGCGTCCGGCGAGGATGGCGTCGTGTCGTGCGCGGATCTCGCCGATCCGCGCCTTGACGGCCGGCGAGGTGAATTGGGACGGCGTGAGGTTTTTTGTGCTAATCTTGCCATCCGCCGTCATGGCGAAGTGGGCGTGGATTTTCGGCCTCATGCCTCAGGCGGGCGACCGGCTTCGATATTGTGCTCGACGCGTTTTTCGAGATCGTCGACGGATGTTTCCATTTCGGTGAGGGAGGCGCGTTCGGTCGAGCGGTAGGCGAGATAGATGGCGCCGCCGATGAGGCTCCAGAAGACCTGCATCATAAATCCAGAAAGCGAGACGAGCGTGGCGATGGGTTCAGGGGTTGAATAGAGGGCGCCGAGGATTTTGATGAAGAGACCCTCGCGGAGGCCCGCGCCTCCGACGCTGATGGGTAGGGCCGTGACGGTCGCCACGATGGGCATCATGCAACAAACGCTCAGCATATTCAGCCCTGCGGCGAAGGCCTTGGCGCCGAACCAGAATGTCGAGAACATGAGGAGGTGCGAGGGAATCGAGATCAGGAATGCCAGGCCCACGGATTTGCCGGCACGGGCGTATTCCACAAAGGCGCCGGCGGCTTCGGCGATTTTGTCGCGGGCGGGCAGCCAGCGGGGAAGCTTGGTGGCGAGGTCGAGGTGGCCGGTGAGCCAGGCTAGGAAGATGAAGCCGATGGATCCGCCCAGAATGA
>CAMBPB010000116.1 GCA_945869465.1 Prosthecobacter debontii | reverse complement strand
GGGCCGGGCCGGGCCGGGCCGGGCCGGGGCGGGGCGGGGCGGGGCGGGGAATGATTGTTATCTACAATCCTCATTTCAAGAGTGATGGAAAATGCAAACTCCAATCTGGAAATCTTCTCTGCAATGATTCTGCTGTCGGCGATGATTCTGCCAAAATTCACCCGGCTTTGTAGGCGGTTGCCCCTTCACCGGCTTTGCTGGCGGACTCGTTCCAGCAGGGCGGGATCGGCTTCGAGGGCGTCGGCAACGGCGCGGATGACATTGAGAGTGGGCCTTGAAACGTGGTGTTCCATGCCTTCGACGTCCCGGTAGATCGTGTCTTCGTCGATGCCGAAGAGGCGCAGGAAACGGGTGAGCGTTTGATGGCGTTCGATGATCGCTCCGGCGATTCGGTGGCCCTCCTCGGTGAGGATGGTGCCACGGTATTTTTCGTATTTCACCAAGCCCTCGGCATCGAGCCGTTGGAGCATGTTGGTCACGCTGGCCTGGGAAATGCCGAGGTTTTTCGAGATATCCACGGCGCGGGCGTAGCCCTTGGTTTCGATCAGATGGAGGATCTGTTCGAGGTAGTCGTCCATGGCGGTCGAGCCGCTGGTGCGCCGGGGAGGAAGGTTCATGGAAAGGCGAGGCTAGCGGGCTGATTGCGGCAGGGAAAGAACCGATTTATGTTAGAGTCCGGCGTGCGACGCCTAGAACCCGGCCTTGAGCCAGACCCGGAGTTTCGAGCGGTCCACGAGCTGCCAGCCGGTGAAGGTTCATTGCGGGTCCTTGCCGTCGTGTTCGATACCGGCGAGCAGAAACACGCACCTGAGCGGCAGGAAACGGTTGGTTTTCATCGGCTGGGATTGGCACGTTTGTTTTTGTGCCAGGCGGAGGTATCCGGTTGCAGGAATGAGGCCACGGGATGATCGGTGAGAGAAAGCGCCTCGATGAGGTGGGCGAGCAACACCAGCGAGGCGGCGGCATCGAACAAGGCGTCGTGCCAGGATTTCCCGGGAACGATGGCGCGGACCGCGGCGCTCAGGCCGTGGCACTCGCAGAGCGCGCCGAGCGAGTGGTCCGGCAGATCCGGCCATGCCGCGCGGGCCAGCAACAGTGTATCGATCCACGGCCCGAATCCATGGCCGGGAAACGCGCGCAGAAAGCGTTTTTCGGTGCCTTTCCCATGGGCCACCACCACCGCTCCGGAGAGCCGGCGTTTCAGCTCGGGCCACAGCGAGAGCAGGGAAGGGGCATCCGTCAGGTGCTCGGGGCCGATCCCATGCACCTTCCTCGCCGACCATTGCACCGCCTGATCGGTAAACAGATAGGAAACAAACGGATCACCATGGCCAACTTCCGCGGACCACGAGGCCAGCCCGACCTGCACCGGGCTGTCGGTCATGCCACGCGCCGCACCCGCCGATTCGAAATCGATCGCAGTGAAACGGCAGTGGCGGATGAGCAACATCGGCAGGGACTCTGGCACCGTCCCGCCTGCCGAATCAACGCGAATGAGTGCCGCCGTTGCACCGCGATCTGCCGGCGAGTCTGGAGACTCGCGGTCCTGAGGGCATCCGGGCGGAAACCCGTTCTTGCGGGAATGCGGTGGTTTGGTAGGACAAGCCCGTGGCGCAGCCAAGTGATGTCCGGGAAGTTCTGCAATACATCCCCCAATTCCGGGGGAAGGTGTTTTTCGTGCTCATTGAGGCCGGGCTTTTGCCGGAGCCGGCAGTTGCCGAAACCCTGCTGGATTTGGCCGTGCTGGAGGATCTGGGGGTGAAACTGGTGCTCGGCGTGCTCGGTGGCGACCTCAAGGACCTCTTCGCCTGGACGCTGGAGTGCGAAATCATGGCGGCCCGGGTTTCCCGCCCGATCACCGATGCCGAGGCGGTGCATGAGACGCTGGATATTCTCGCCCGCGGCCAATCCGCAGTGGTTGATGCCTCGGCCACCGGACCGCTCGATCCGGCGGTGGTGGATTTCGCCCGCGGCATCGGCGTGGCCAAAATCATCACCCTGCTGGAGGAGGCGATTCTCATCGATGGCGCGCCAGCCCATGCGCTTCGCGCGGCCGATGCGGAGGCGCTGGCGTCCCGCACCGATGCCGCGGGCGCGGCCTTGCTGAGGGCGGCGGCGAAGGCCTGCCACCGCGGCATCCCGCGGGTCCATGTCCTGAACGGCCGCCGCCAGGGCGTGCTGGTTGACGAGTTGTTTTCCAACGAAGGCGTCGGCACCATGATCCACGCGGACAGCTACCGGATGATCCGGCCGTTGCGCGAGGAGGATATTCCGGAGCTGCTAGGCATGATCGGCCGCTCGGTGCGTCGCACCAAACTCGTCGAACGCACTTATGAGGACATCCAGTCGCGCATCGGGGATTTCCATGTGATGACCATCGACGACAACGTGGTCGCCTGCGTGGCATTGCACGAGTATCCGGCGGAAGCCTGCGCCGAAGTGGCGTGCCTTTATGTCAAGCAGGCGCATGAGGGCAGGGGATACGGGATGGAATTGGTCCGCCACGCGGAAACGCTCGCCGGGCGGAGTGGCATCCCGCGGGTGTTCGCGCTGAGCAATCGCGCCAAGGATTTTTTTACCGTGAATCTGGGTTACACTGCGGCCACGGTGGATGCGCTGCCAAGCCGCCGCCGCGAGCAATTCGAAGCCAGCGGGCGCGATTCGCTGGTGTTCTCAAGACAACTCCTTTGATCCGCAGCTTTTCAAGCCGCGCCCACAACCCAGACCTACATGAAACTGAAGTTCTGCGGTGCCGCCGGCACCACCACCGGTTCGCAGCACCTGCTTGAGGTCAATGGCAAGCGCATCCTGCTGGATTGCGGGCTCTATCAGGGTTCCCGCAAACACGCCTACGAGGTGAATTGCGGTTTCCCCTATTTCGATCCGAAATCGATCGACGTGGTGATTTTATCGCACGCGCACATCGACCACAGCGGCAATTTGCCGAACCTGACGAGCAAGGGCTACACGGGAAACATCTATGCCACCCACGCCACCCGCGATCTCTGCCAGATCATGCTTGCCGACTCCGCGCGGATCCAGGCGAGCGATATCGATTGGCTCAACAAACACCGCAAGAAAGACGGCTTGGAACCGGTGACGCCGATCTACAGCGAGCAGGACGCCGAGCGCTGCCTGCGCCAGTTCGTCGCCATCGGCTACGACCGACCGATGCCGGTGTGCGACGGAGTGGCGGTGACTTTCATTGACGCCGGGCACATCCTCGGCAGCGCGCAGGTTCTGCTGGAGGTGGACGACCAGGCCGATGGGAAAAGGAAGCGGTTCTTGTTTTCCGGTGATGTCGGGCGCGGCGGCAACGAGGTGCTGCGCGATCCGGTGCCGGTGGAGAACGTGGACTACCTGCTGATGGAAAGCACCTACGGCGGACGCGAACACGAAGCGCCGCCGGGAATGGGCGAACATTTTGCCCAGATCATCCGTCAGGCGTTCGTGCGCGGCGGCAAGATCCTGATCCCGGCCTTCGCCGTCGAGCGCACCCAGCAGGTGCTTTACGTGCTCAACGATTTGTTCGAACGCAATGCCATCCAGCCGGTGCATGTTTATGTGGACAGCCCGCTGGCCGTGAGCGCCACGGAAATCTATCGACTTCATCCGGAGGCTTTCAACGAGGAGGTTTACGCGTCGCTGTTCGAAAAGGCAAACCCCTTCGGCTTTGAGAATCTAACGCTGGTGCGGTCGGTTAGCGGATCGAAGGCGCTCAATGACATCGACGGGGTGGCGATCATTATTTCCGCATCCGGCATGTGCGAGGCCGGGCGCATCCTGCATCACCTCAAGAACCACATTGGCGATCCGAAAACCACGGTCTTGTTTGTCGGCTACTGCGCCGACAACACGCTGGGCCGCCGGATTCGCGACGGAGAACGGGAAGTGCCAATCCTCGGCGGTCGCTACAAGGTGCGGGCGAAAATCGAGATCGTCGATTCGTTTTCAGGTCACGCCGACCATTCGGAACTGCTCGGTTATTTCGAGCGCACCACCGGATCGAAGACGCGCGTCTGGCTCGTTCACGGCGAACCCGCAAACGCCGCGATTCTCCGCGACGCGCTGCAGGAGCGACACCACGGTCCGGTGGAAGTGGCGGGCTTGGGAACAACGGTGGAGTTTTGACGAGGGGCGGCGAGCGGACTGAAGTCCCGAACTGCGCTTTCTCGAAGGACGCGATGATTTCCACTTGATGAAGTGGGGGAGAGCGTCGCACCGTTTCCCCGCATGGAATTATCGAAACAATTGTCACCCAACCCCACGGAACTGATCGATTGGATGAACGGCGAAGGGCTGTTGGAATTGGATTGGGATTTCTCGGATGACGGGGATCTCTTCAGCGCCGGCCTGGACTCGATGGCAGTGATGCAATTGGTCGTCGCAGTGGCGGACAAGTACGGGATCGAACTCGGTCCCGACGATCTGACGAGCGCCAACCTGGCGACCCCGCGAAGCTTGGCGGCACTGATCGCCGCGAGGACTTCATGAATGCGGGCGGGCGGCGTTTCGATGTGGTGGTGATCGGCGGAGGCAGCGCCGGGTTGGCCGCGGCGCTCGCCGCTGCGAGGGAAGGGGCAGCGACGCTTCTGATCGAACGATATGGCTATTTGGGCGGCATGGGCACGGCCTCGCTGGTGCATACCTTTTGCGGGTTGTATTTGCTGCGCGACGAACCCGGGGCGGTGTTGGCGAATGCCGGAATCCCTGCGGAAATCGCCGCGTTGATGACGGCGGCGACCGGGATCGGACCCGTGCGGATGGGGCGGGTGGATGTCCTGCCCCAACATCCCGTCGAGTTTGCCCGAATCGCGGATGACTTGGTGGCGGCGGAGCCACGGCTCGAGGTGCGGCTTCACACGGAAGTCGCCGGGGTTGCGCGGGATGCGCAGGGTTGGGACATTCGGCTCGTCGGGCGGGCGGGGGACCGTGCGGTGAGTGCGCGGAGCCTGGTGGATGCGTCGGGCGATGCCGCGGTGGCGGGTTGGTTGGGCGAAGGATTCGTCATGGAATCGGCCATGCACCTGCAACGCCCGGCATACGTGTTCGGCGTGCGGCGTCCCTGCGGGGTGCTGGAGGAGTTTCCGCTCCGGACCTCGGCCCTGTTGGTCGAGGGCGTGCGCGCCGGGGCCGTGCATGAGGATGCTCTCGGGCTGTGCTTCCGCTCCTCGGGCCGCGCCGGTGAAATTTTTGGATCGCTCGATCTGACGGGCGGAAACACCACCCGGGATTTTGATCCCTTGGATGCGGCGTGCCTCGGCGCGCTCGAGACACGGGGGCGGAAAATCGCCGCGGATGCCGTGCGCTGGCTCGCGGAACGGGATGAGGTCTGGCGCGGTTGTTACATCAGCCATTGGCCGGTGCGTGCGGGCGTCCGTGAGAGCCGCCGCTGGATTGGCGAATACGTGCTCACCGGGCAGGATTTATTGGCGGGGCGGCGTTTCGAGGACGAGGTCGCCCTGGCCACTTGGCCGATGGAGTTTCGTGAAACCGCAAGAGGCCCGAAACTCCGCTTTCCCGTGGAAAATCGACCTGCCGGCATTCCCCTGCGCTGCCTCAAGCCAGCTGGGATCGAGCGCTTGTTCGTCGCCGGGCGCTGCATTTCCGCCGATCACGAGGCCCAGGCATCGATCCGCGTCATGGGTACCTGCTTCGCTACCGGCGAGGCCGCGGGGCGCGCTGCGGCGAGGGAATGAAGCGGATGTCCCGCATCGGATTTTCAGGCAGCTCGGCGGATCGGAGCCCGGCGTTCCGAGCTGCTTGTGCCAGCTTGTGGCGGGTGGAAAGCCCGGCTTCCGCTATTTTTTCAATTTCAACTCAAACCACCGAATCGCGACCCCCCTCTGCAGAGGAGCTGAGATTCTCAAAGTCTGTGTGCCCTGGTTGAGCTTGATGTCCACCGGCGGCATCTGCTGCCACAAGCCGATGGTTCCGGGGATTTGAATTGTTGCCAACTTTTCCGGGCCGCTGTTCACGTCCAGAATCTGGTCGCGGTTGGCGGTGGCGACCATGATTTCCATGGCATAACTTCCGGTCTCCGGCACTTCGATGGCATAATCGACCCACGTGAGTTTCATGTTCTTCTGGAAATTCAACTGCTTGCCGCCAGTGAAACAATCATAGACAAAAACACAGCCTTTTTGCTCAGCCGGATAGGCCGCTTCGGCAAAACTGTTGGTGAAGGTTTCCGCCTCCACATGGATGACTCCTGGGACCGTTTGGAATGGTTCTTCCGGCACGGTCGCCCGAGCTTGGACCGGGGGGGAGCCGCCATCCGGCGGGTCCATGCTTTTCGCTGGAACGCCGAGCGGATCCGTGGTGTTGACCGGCTTGCGGACGCTTTCAACCAGCGCGCGGATCGCGCCGGCCCGTTCCTTGTCAGGCAGGGCGGATGCCAGCCAGCGCAGGTGTTCCACCAGGGAGAACTCCGCCATCCGATAGCGCTTGAGCGAGCAGCGGAAGATCAAGGCCTGACCAGCTAGGCAGGGACCGCCTCGCCGAGCGGTCCGGCAAATGGGTGGGGAATGCGGAGCCGTGGCGTTTCACTCATTGGCAATCCATTCGCACGGACGTCTCGGAGAGACATCCCTGCCTTTGGACCGGCACCAGCGGCGGTTCGTCGGTTTGCAGGGCGGCCAGCATCGCCGCGATGGTTTGGGTTTGGCCGGGCAGAACGAGGTCCGGCCGGAGGTCCGACAAGGGCTGCAGGACGAAGCGGCGTTCGGCAAGCCGCGGATGGGGCAGGATGAGCCCGCCATCATTGCGGGACTCGTCGCCGAGATATAACAAATCGATGTCGATGACGCGCGGAGCGTTGCGTTCGCCATTCGGGAGGCGGCCCAGTTGTTGTTCGATTGACCGGGTTTTCTCCAGCAGCTCCAGCGCGCCGCCGGCGAATTCGATTTCGACGACGGTGTTGTAAAAATATGGCGAACCCGGCGGGCAGAAACGGGGTTCTGTTTGATAGATCGGAGCGGTTAGAACGGGTTCTCCCGGGGTGGCGATCTCCCGCAGGCGGACGAACGCGTCCCGCAGGCGGGCGATGCGGTCTCCCAGATTCGAGCCAAGGGCGATGCCGGCGCGGGGCATAGCTAGTCGGTGAGATTCTCCATCCGGGCGATGCCGTAGTTTGCGGCGACCCGTTGGTTGGCGGCCTTCACCGCGGCCGAGGGGATGACGACCGGACGGCTGGCGCCGAAGAGTTCGATGATATGGAACTCGGGCGCTTCCTTCGGGTGCAGGAGCTCGTGGGCTTGTTTGAGATCCGTCACTTCCACGCCATTGATTTTGTTGACGGCATAACCGGAGAAGTTTTCAAGCTGGCTGGTGACCGGATCGCTCTCGACGCGTGTTAGAACCACGACATCCTTGTGTTTCTGGAACAATCCCTTGGGCACGTAGTCGGTGTAAAGCCGGCGCACGGTGACGTTCTCGAATTTCGCGGTGGCGAAGAGATTGGTGTCGAGCGGTTGGAAAACGAGGCCGGCAAATACGATGTAGCGGGGTTTCTTCTCATACTCGATGGCATACATGCGGGCCCACGGCAGTGGTTTGAGTTCGATATTCACCTCATTCCACGCGCCCTCCCGCAGGAAACGCACGGCCACCTTGTCACCGGCGAATTTGCGCTCGACGATCTCGTTGAGGTTGATGTTTTCGCCATCGATGGTGACCATGCCGGCGCTGTCCACGGGTTTTCCATCGAGAGACATGACGATGTCGCCCGGCTTGAGGGTGCCATCGCTGGCGCTGGTGGGAACGACGTTGGTGATGAGCACGCCCTTGCCATCGTCGGGCAGGCCGAGGGCCTTGCGCATAGCGAGATTGTGAAGCGGAAACTCGGAGATGCCGAGGTCGGCGTAGTGGTCGTATTTGCCATCCTCGATGTCCTTGAGGAAGCGCCGAATGACGGGAGTGGGGATGATATAGCCGGTGTTGTCTGCCTGGCGCAGGCCTTGGAACGCGACGCCGACGACCTTGCCGTCCTGCACGACGGGACCGCCGGAGTTTCCGGGGTTGATGGCGGCATCAATCTGGACCGCGAGGTGGGAGTCGGCGCGGGAGTGCGAATAGGGTTGGAAGTCGATCCGGGAAACCACGCCGCGGGTGACGGAGAGGCGTTCGCCGCCGATGGGATAGCCGATCACGCGGACTTGGGATTCGAGAGTCGGGACCTCGCCGAATTCGAAGGTGGGAAAGGCCTCGAAGTCCTTGAAGTTTCCGACCGAGAGCAGGGCGAGATCGCAGTCATGGGCGATGAAATCGACGGTGGCCGGGTATTTGACTGGACTGCCATGGATGGTGATGAGCACCCGCCGGGCATTGGAAACGACGTGGGCGTTGGTGAGGATCTTGTTTTTCCCGATGATGAAGCCGCTGCCGCTGCCGCCGCTGAAGCGGCCTGAATTCCATGGAGTTTCGTAATCCGGAATCTGGGTGGCGACCTCGATGCGCAGCACCGAATGATAGACGTCGGAGGGAACGGGCTGGGCGACCAGCGCCGCAGTGCCGGCGAGGAAAAGGGTGGTGAGGATGGCGTGCATCGGAATTGCGGCGGATCTTAGGGTGCGGGTGGCGGGGCGCAAGAGAAAGAGGCGAGACGCGAGACGCGAGACGCGAGACGCGAGACTTCAAGATGAAGAGAAGATGGAGGGGAGAGCTGGGTGATTAATGGGTGGGCGGGAGGGTGCGGGG
>CAMBPB010000115.1 GCA_945869465.1 Prosthecobacter debontii | reverse complement strand
TGCTGCGCCTTCCACTCCGGCTTCCCAAAATCGAGTCCCTCGCCACTCCAACCTTGATCCCCAATCCATGATCACCTATCTCTTTCCCGCGCCCCACCACACCAGCTTAGTTTAGCCCCTCCGTGGTCGAACTTTCGGGTCCGCCTCAGTGGGCCCTTTGCCGGATCCATTGCCCTTGATTGACGAGGCCACGGCATTGCTCGTTTTTGTCAATTGCATGGGCTATCTGGGCTACGATGTGCGCCGCTGGCTGGCCTTTTTCGGAAGGCTCAAAAGGGCACCTCCCGCGGTGCCGAAAAACCGGGCGGATGCCACCATTGATGTCTGAGCTTTTGGGGGGAAGTCTGCAAGAATACCCAATGAATCCCGTAAACAGGTCCTATGGTTGAAGCCGAGTCCATACCCATCCGCCGCAGACGTCCATGGTTTCTGACATTTTTTGGTCTTCTGGCCGTCGGCGGCCTCGTGGCGATGCCGGTGCTTGCCGGCAAGCCGGGCGCTGAGGAAATGCCCGACATCGTGCGGTTTCTCGGTCATTTTCACCCCTTCCTCCTCCACCTGCCGATCGGCGTGTTCGTCTTGATTTTATTTCAGGAACTCGGAGCGACTTTCGGTAAGCGCCGCGCGCAAGCGGGAAACGGTTCCTTGTTTCCGCTGTTCTTCGGCGTGGCCAGCGCGATCCTCGCGGTGATCGCGGGATTCCTGCTTTATCACGGCGATGGCGGGGAATACGGCGACAATCCGACGGCTGAACGCCACTTGTGGGGCGGGTTGTTTTTTGCGATCGCAGCGGTCCTAACATTCATTGCCAAGGCGTGGACGCTCGCCCTCGGGGCGAATCCCGCAGCATACCGCCTGTTGCTCTTCGGCAGCGTGGGGGTGATGGGTTTCGCCAGTCATGATGGCGCTTCCATGACCCACGGTAGTGATTATCTAACCATGTATGCCCCGGCTCCGATCCGCAAAATTCTCGGACTGGATGGTGGAAAACCCACCGTTCCGGTGAAGGCCGCCGCCGATCAAGTGGTTTACACCGACATCGTCGCACCGATTCTCGAACGCCGCTGCGTCTCATGTCACAAGGCGGACAAGTCCAAGGGGAAACTCCGGATGGACACCTACGAGCTGCTCGTCAAGGGCGGCAAAAACGGCCCCGCAATCGAAGCGGGCAATGCTGCGGAAAGTAACATCGTCGTCCGCATGGATCTGCCCGAGGACGACGACGAGCACATGCCGCCCGAAGGCAAACCGGACATTGAGGATTTCGAAGTGGCGGTGATCAAGTGGTGGCTCGACAGCGGGGCCGATCCAACGAAAAAACTGGCGGAGTTCGAAGTTCCCTCGGAGATCAAGCAAGCCCTGGCAAAACTCACAAGCGTCGCTGCGGCTGGCGCCGAACTCGCTCCCGGGCATCCCGAATCCGCCAAGGAGGCAGGCCCCGATGATTCGCTCAAGGCGGTGGTCGCCGGACTTTCCAAGGAGTTTCCGGGGGCTTTGACCTTCGAGTCCCAGGAATCCGAGTTGGTGACCTTCACCGCGGTTTCGCTCCGCGGGAAACTCGACGATGAAACCTTCGGCAAACTCGGCCCGGTGCTGCCTCATCTCGCGACTTTGGATCTAACCGCGACGAAGATCACCGACAAGTCGGTGGCCGCGCTCGCATCCGCCAAACAACTCCGCGTGGTGCGTCTGGCGGAAACCGGCGTCACCGATGCGTCGATCGACACCTTGCTGAAACTGACCACCTTGGAGTCCATCAATTTCTACGGCACCAAGGTCACCGCCGCCGGAGTTCAAAAACTCGCCGCAATGCCCAATCTGAAGCGCCTCTATCTCTGGCAGACCACGGTGACGCCGGATGCGGTGAAGGCACTCAAGGAGAAGATGCCGAAGTGCGAGATCGTCTCCGGTTCCTGACCGGATAAAGTTATCGCCCCTCCGGTTGCTGCTGCGAGATGCAGTGCAGGGTGCCGCCTTCCTCGACGAGATCAAGGCAGTCGATGGCGGTGGTTTCCCTATCAGGAAAAAGCTCCTGGATCATTCCCAGTGCCCGGTCGTCGTTGTGTTTCTGGCGGAAGGTGGGGACGAGCACGCCGCCGTTGACGATGAGGAAATTGACGTAGGATGCCGGCAACACCGGCAGGCGCCAACCGGGCACTTCGCAGGCTTGGGGCAGGGGGATTTCCACCACCTCGAAGGGCCTTCCGTTAGGTGCATGGAAGCAGCGCAGGCGGCTGAGATTGTCCTCCAGCACCCGCCGGTTGGGCGAGCCGGAATCGCGCTCGACGCAGGCGAGAATGGTTAGTGGGTCCGTGAAACGTGCGAGGTCGTCGATGTGGCCGTCGGTGTCGTCGCCCGCGATGCCTTGTTTCAGCCAGAGGATGTCGGAAACGCCGAGGCCGTCGCGCAGGAGTTGTTCGATTGCGGTGCGGCCGAGATGCGGATTTCGGTTAGGGTTGAGCAGCACCGCCTCGGTGGTGAGGAGCTGGCCGCCGCCGTTGATCTCGATGGCGCCTCCCTCAAGGATCATGCCGCCTTTAAAAACCCGCAGGTTGAGCGCGCCGGCGATGCGGCTTGGGATGGAGTCATCCAGCTCCCACGGCGGGAATTTTCCGCCCCAGGCGTTGAAGCCCCAATCAGTGACGGCCACTTCGCCGGTGTCCGCATGTTTCACGAAGATCGGCCCGTGGTCGCGGCACCAGACGTCGTTGTGCGGGTGATCGAAGAGTTGCACGCGTTCTGGCACGGCCTTCGCCCGGTTGCAGACTGCCGTGATGGCCGCGTGATCGGCCCCCGGCGCGTTGATTCTAACAATCCCGTGGCGGGAGATGGCGGCGGCGATTTCCGCGAACTTCGTCCACATCGTTTGCCGCTTGGCCCCCCCCCAGTGGCGGGGATCATCCACCGGCCACGACAGCCAGACGGCTTCCTGCGGCGACCACTCGGGCGGCATCGAGAATCCAGCGGCGGCGGCGGTCATGGGCGGACCATGGGGAAACGAGTGACACGATTCCAGCTTTGATTCACATCCTCAGGCAGCGGCCGCGGCCTGGCGTTTTGCCGTCTCCGCCAAACAGCGGGCTTCGCTTGCGGCCTGGCGCTGGGTTTCCGCCTGCTAGCGCTGGGTGCGGGCGGACCAATCGATGCGGCCGTCGCCATCCGGCACGCCAAATTTCAACGGCTCGGGAAAACACTCGGCGGCGGCACCAAGGCGCGCGAGTTGCTCCGGATCGTCGGAGGCGTTGGGCTCCCCGTCGATCATGAGCGCGAGACTGCGGCGGTCATGGAAATCGGGCGTCCGGTAATGCGCCGGACGCATGTGACGGACCATCCGCGGACCTCAAGCGCGAAGCAAGCGGCGGCGGCCGGTCATTTTGTTAGAATGTAGCGATTGGATTTTTCAGCAAACTCTGAAAACATCAGAAATATGTCTGACGAACCCTTTGCCAGCCCTGCCACTCCCGGAGACAACGCGCCGCCACCCCGCCATGCGGGTCCCTACGTGTGGCTTTGCCTGGCTGTTGGGATTGGCTCGGTGCTGTTCCGGGTGCTGGTTCTCGGCGAGAAGGAGCAGAGCGCCTTGATGTTCATCGGCTTGCCCACGGCGCTGGCGATGCTGATCGCCTTCCTCCCCCGGGCCTCCAGCGCCACCGGCACGATCACCAAGGGCATCACGCTGTTTCTGCTGATTCTTGGCATTCTGATGATCGAAGGTTTTATCTGCATCCTGATGGCCGCCCCGCTGTTTTACGCGGTGGGTTTCATTGTCGGAATGTTTGTCGACCGGTCACGGGCGCGGCGGGAAGTGGAGCGCCGCTTTCGCGTCGTGGTGCTGCCGCTGCTGGTGCTGATGAGCCTGGAGGGGATCGCCGATTTTCTGTCATTTCCCCGCGATGAGGCGATCACCGTCAGCCGCGAGGTCGCGCTGCCCGCCGCCGCGGCCCGTGATTTGCTGGCCAAGGGACCGGCGTTCGCTCTATCAGAATTGCCGGCCTTTCTCAAACTCGGATTTCCCGCGCCGCATCGCATCGAAGGCACCGGTCTTGAAACCGGCGACACCTGGCTCATTCACTTCGCGGGTGGCGAAGGCAAACCGGGCGATCTGCGGGCGGAAGTGGTCGAGAGCGGCCCGTCGCACATCCGCGTCGCCTGCGTGGCCGATACCAGCCACATCGCCCATTGGCTCGATTGGAAGGAAGCCGAGTGGTCCATCGAAGCGACGAGGAACGGCTCGCGGGTGACCCTGACCATGCGCTACAAGCGGCTGCTGGATCCCGCATGGTATTTCAAACCGATCGAACGATACGGCGTGAGGAAGGCCGGTGAGTATTTCCTCGATCAAACCTTCAAGACCCAGTGACCCGCGAAGGGGCAATCCAGCTATTCTGTCTCTACGGCCCGCTGGTGAGCGCCGGACTGCTGCTCTGGTGGATGCGCCCTGCGAAACGGCAGGCCACGGGCCTGTTATTTTCCCTCGCCTGGAATGCGGCCCTGCTGCCTTGGTTGGACGGCTCCGCTAGAATGTTAGGCTTGTGGAGTTATCATTCGCCGTCCGTTTCCATCGGGGGCATGCCGCTGGCACTTTACTTTGGCTGGATCATCGGCTGGGGAGTCGTCGCTCCGCTGCTGGCCCACGCGCTCGGCGGACGCCTGTGGACCGCGGTCGCACTGCTAGTGATCATCGATCTCCGGGCGATGCCTGAAATGACTCCGATCCTCGAACTTCATCCACATTGGTCGGCGGGCGAGTTCGCGATCGCCGCGCTGCTGCTCGTTCCCTCGATGTTTATGGCCCGCTGGACCGCATCGCGGGAACGCATCGGACTCCGCTGCGCGATGTTGGTTGCAACCTTCGGCGGCATTTTCCTCGGCATTCCGCTGCTGGCGGACTGCGGCGATATCGCCGGAATTTCCGCCCGCTGGAATGCCTGGCCCGAGCCCGCGCGCCACGCCATGCTGTTAGCATTCCTGGCCTTTTCCCTCCCCGGCCTCGCCGCGGTTCGCGATCTCGCCCGCAGCGGCGATGGAACCCCGGTTCCTCTCGATCCTCCCCGCCGTCTCGTCACGCATGGCATCTATGCCTTCGTCCGGAATCCGATGCAGCTCTCGATGACCCTGTTATTGCTGCTTGAGTGTTTGTTCCTGTGGAGCCCGTGGCCCGGCATCCTAGCGGTGTTAGGTGTGGTGTATTCGGAAGGGCTGGCCCGCTGGTCGGAGAGTCAGGACATGCGCGAACGTTTCGGCGATGCCTGGCCGCGCTATCATGATTCCGTCCGGCCATGGTTGCCACGCTGGAACCCGCGCATCGGGGAGCCGTGCGAACTGTGGCTCGATGACACCTGCGGCCCCTGCTGCGAGGTGGCACGCTGGTTTGCCCGGCGGTGTCCCCACCAACTCCAGCTTCGCGCGGCGGACACCTGGCCCGGCCCTCCGCTGCTCCGGGTCACCTGGCATCACGCGGCTTCCGGCCGCACCGAGTCCGGAGTCCGCGCCATCGCCATGGCGCTCCAACACCTCAATCTTCCATGGGCCGCCCTCGGCTGGATCGCCGAACTTCCCGGGATTTCCCACACCCTGCAGATCTGCTTGGATGCGGCGGGAGCCGGAACGCGGGTCGTTCCGACAACACTTCGGTGACCCGTTCTCTCGCCGCGTCTGAGCTTCGAATCCTTAAAGGCATTGGACTGAAGTCCCGAACTACGGTTGGCGCGGCGTGGCTCCTTATCGAGGAAGCAGACGAGATTCGAGTGGCAACACCTTGTGAGTTAGGCCGGTTCTTGGGCCATGTCGAAACGAGAAATAAAGTCGCATCCCGGGCGTATGAGCCTACGATTCCGACCAGTGCTCAAGCGAGAGACCTGATTCATTGGCCATCCCACACTTCGATCCAAACCCACGATGATCCGAACATGCCTTCGATGGAGCGGGATAGCCGCGATGCTGCTGACGCCAATGGCGTTTGCCGAGATCAAACTCGTGCTGGATGCGCCGCTTGAGCGGCAGGTCTTCCAGCGGAATGCGGATGAGAGGGCTGAGGTCAAGCTGGCGGGAACCGTTCCCGCCGACACGGCGGTGGTGGAGGCCAGGGCGGAACTGGAGGCCGGGCGGCGTGGAAGTGCGGTCGATTGGACCGTCGTGGCCGGGGAAGCGCAGATCAAGGATGGCAGGTTCAGCGGAGGGCTCAATCTCACAACCGGTGGTTGGTATGCGCTCAAGGTGCGGTTTCGGAAATCCACCGCTGATCAAACGGTGTTAGGCGGGGCCTCGGTCGCACAGGTCGGGGTGGGCGACGTGTTCATCACCGCCGGGCAGTCCAATTCCGTGAACTTCGGCAAGCCCCGGCAGAAATCCAACGAGAGCCTGTCGGTCTATTTTGACGGAAAACAATTCACCCAGGCCTCCGATCCGATCCCCGATGCCGTCGGCGATGGCGGCACTCCCTGGCCGCTGCTCGGCGACATGTTGTCCCGCACCACACGCGCCCCGGTTTGTTTCCGTGCGGCCACGGTGAATTGGCTGCGCGTCCATCAGTGGTTGCCGGGCGACGGCTCGGGAAATATCGAGCGGCTCGTGGAACGGACGAAATGGTTCGGACCTGAGGGAGTGCGCGCCGTGTTGTGGGTGCAGGGTGAAGCCGATGCCGATGATCCGGGCAAACCCTCGACCACCGCCGCCGACTACGAGCGCGATGCCAAGGCGATGATCGAGGCCAGCCGGAAAATGTTAGGGTGGAAGCTGGACTGGTTTGTCGCCGGGAATTCCTACATTCCGCCGAAGCCCGGCAAGGATTACCGGCAGAGCATCGCCGACATCCTGGGCGCGCAAACAGCGCTGTGGGACAAGGGCGTCGCATTCCGCGGCCCGGACACGAACGATCTCGTTGGCAGCGGGGAATACCGCCATGACTCCATTCATTTCGGACCGCGCGGCCTGCTGGTGCATGCCGAGCGGTGGTATGCGGCGTTGAGCTCGCACTATCAGTTGGCAAATCCGGTATCAGGCAAGGGAAAATAATCATCCCAACCCGATTTGAGTGATTTGTCCAAGGTTCCCTAGATCCGCGAAACCCAGGAACTGCTCACCAACTATGGGGCGGTGGATGTGATGTAGTTGGATTACGTCGGCGGCTGCGACTTGGACTACGCGAATCCCAGCTTGATCGTGCCGCGGGTTTCGGCAATGGTTCCGGTCGTTGTTTCATGGCGGTGGGTTGACCGCGATGACGCACATCAAAAAAGGAACCCCATGAAACACGTTATCCTCTGTCTTGCCATCCCTCTGGTTGTTTCGCTTTGCGCCATCGCGGCACCAAAAACCGGTGATTGGACGGCGTGGCGCGGGCCTTCGTCTAACGGTAGCGCGCTGGAAGGGGACTACCCTACGAAGTGGACACCGGAGGATGCCACCTGGAAAATCGAGTTGCCGGGAATCGGGAGTTCCACGCCGATCGTCTGGCGGGACCGGATTTTCCTCACCACGCCGGCCGATGGCCAGGATGCGCTGCTGGCGCTTGATGCGAACGGAAAACAGATCTGGCTCACCAAGTTTGGTGCCGAAAGCGCGCCGCGCCACCGCACCCTGGCCTCAAGCTGTAACGCCTCCCCGGTGACCGACGGCGAGGGCGTTTTCGCCCGCTTCCGCAGCGGCCGCCTGATCGCGCTGAACCTGGACGGCACAATCCGCTGGCAGTTCAACATCGACGATCGCTACGGCCCGGAGGAACTCTACTGGGACCAGGGCAGTTCGCCGATGTTAGCCGGCGACTTGCTGATTGTTAGCCGGCTGCACCATGGGAAGTCGTGGGTGGCGGGTTTCGACAAGCAGACCGGAAAACAGCGCTGGCTGCAGGAACGCGATTATGTGGTGCCTGCGGAAAACGACAATGGATACACCACGCCGGTGCTTTTCGATTACAAGGGACGTCCGGCCCTGCTGATTTGGGGCGGGGATCACCTCACCGCCCACTCCGCCGCGGATGGCGCTCTGCTCTGGTCCTGCGGCGGGTTCAATCCCGCGGGAACCGTCAACTGGCCCGCCATCGCCACCCCGGTCATCCACAACGGCATCGCGATGGTGCCGGTGGGCCGGGATGACCGCCCGAACCAAGCGCGAATGCACGCGATCCGAATGGACGGCAGCGGCGATGTGACGGGCAGCCATCGTCTCTGGGAGCGCGACGACGTCGGGGTGTTCTGCTGCACGCCGGTCGAATACAAGGGCCGGATTTTCCTGCTGCGGCACCGTGGCGGGATCGTCTGCCTCGACCCGGCGACCGGAAAAACAATCTGGTCGGATGCGTTCAAACGCAGCAGTTCGAGCTACTACGCCTCGCCGGTCATTGCCAAGGGGGTCCTTTATGCCACGCGTGAGGACGGCACGATTTTCGCCGCGCGGGTGGAGGACAAATTCGAATTGCTGAGTGAAAACGCCATGGGCGAACGGGTGATTGCCTCGCCGTCTCTCACTGCGAGCGGTCTGCTCATCCGGGGCGAAAAGCACCTGTTCCTCATTTCGGCAAAAGCGCCCTGAATCCGGCCTTCGATTCCCGCCCGCCGAAGAATTCCAGTTTCACTCGGAGAGTGAAACTGATTATCCAAGATTCTCAGTGGAATCTGCTCGCAACCCACGGTTGAATCGGCGGATTTGTGCTTTCCTCCGGCGGTTTGACCGCTTGAATGGTCGGCGCGCGTGGTGCGGCAGGCCCTGACCACCCGCAAGTCCGAGCCAACCTATCCACCCGTATGAACCAACCATCCTCCGGGCCACCGAATCCCCGCCATGCCCGCTATCGTGA
>CAMBPB010000114.1 GCA_945869465.1 Prosthecobacter debontii | reverse complement strand
GGGGTCACTGCGGGCGGAAAAGTCTATGACGGCACCACCACCGCTACTCTAACAGGCGGTGCGCTGTCCGGGGTGATGCCCGGTGACTCCGTGACTTTGATCGCGGGAACAGGAGCCTTCGACGACGCCAACGCGGGCATCGGCAAGACAGTGACGGCCAGCGGTTATGCATTGTCCGGAACCCATGGCGGAAACTATACGCCCGTCCAGCCAACCGGGCTGGCGGCGAATATCATCGCGCGGCCGATCCAGTTGGCCAATACCCGTGCCTATGATGGCACCGTGGCGTCAGGGCCACTGACGATAGCTAACAATCTTGATGGCGCTAATCTCACCCTTACCGGTGCGGCGTTTCTGGCAGCAAAGGATGTCGGCCCGCAGGCGCTCATTACCAGCACGGCGGCGGCCACCCGGGTCCGCAGTGCCAAAGGCAACACCGGTGCCAGCGCCGCCGCCACCATCAGCGTGACGATGGGGGGTGCCCCGGTGGCGGGAAATGCCATGGTCGCCGTGATCGGGACGCGTGGCACCAGTGCCAACGTGGTGACCTCCATCACGCAGACCGGCGTGCCTAACGGAACATGGGTTCGCGCTGCGGAGGCCCACAACACCAGCATGACCACCGAGATCTGGTTTGCTCCCAATCTTCCCGTCGGTGCAGGGACCGCGGTGACCGTGAATCAAGGAACATTTCTTTCATCCGCCGTGGTGATCGAGGTCTCCGGCATCCTGGCTGCCGCTCCGGTGGACCAAATCGTGCCGGGGAATTCGGCCAATACCGGTATTGCCGCCGTCACCGGGACGACCGCCGCCACGAACCAGGCTCGTGAGTTATGGATCGGCGGAATCGGCTTCGCCCACAACACCGGCACATTGGGAAGCATCCTCAATAGTTTCACCAGTGTGGACAACGCGGTGACCAGCAACGGCATCGTCGGCAACAACGCCCGGGTTTATGCCCTCGAACGTTTTGTCAGCGCGACCGGGGAAGCCTCGTCCGGCGGCACCATCAGCAGTTCGGCCCAGTGGGCCGGCACCATCGCAACTTTCAAGACGAGCGCCTCCACCCTCGCTCTAGCAGGATCCGCAGCGGGAAACTACACGCTGACCGGTGCGAACGGCGTGGTGCAGGTCACGCCCAAGAACCTGATTGTGACGGGCCTTGCGACGAGTGGCAGGGCCTATGACGGCACGACATCGGCATCCCTAACCGGCACCCCCGCGTTGCTTGCCACCGAAGCCGCGGGAGCGGGCACGAGCAGCGACGGCAATCCCTACCTTGGCGACACGCTCGCTTTGGGCGGCATCGCCGCGGGCTCGTTTGCGGACAAAAACGTCGGCACGTCAAAGCCGGTGACCGTCACCGGGCTGACCCTCACCGGATCGGGTGGCGGCAATTACGTTCTCGCGCAAGCCGCTGATCTAGCAGCCGGCATCTCGCCCAGGGCGCTGACCGTCACGGCGGACAACCAAAACAAGACCTACGGGCAGGCCGTGATCTTCGGCAGTGGCAACATGCGGTTCTCCAGCTCCGGGCTGCAGAACGGTGAATCCATCGGGTCGGTGACCCTGAACAGCGCTGGTGGTGGCGCGGCTGCGGCGGTGGCGGGTTCGCCCTATTTGATCGTGCCCGGTGCGGCTGCGGGCGGCACCTTCGGCGCGGCAAACTACACGATCGCTTATGTCTCCGGCTCTTTGACGATCAGCCAGGCGGAGCAGACCATCGCGTTTGACGCGCCGCCGGCCAGAACCGTGGGCGACGGGCCGTTCCAGCTAACAGCCATGGCGACCAGCGGCCTGTCGGTGGCTTACGTCAGTTCGAATCCCGCTGCGGCAAGCGTGGATGGCAGCCTGGCCACCATCCTGCAGGCGGGCAGCACGACGATTACCGCGAGCCAGGCGGGCGACGGTAATCACCACCCGGCCACTCCCGTGCAACATACGCTCACGGTGAACGCGGTGCCGGTGCCACCTTTCACCGCGTGGACTCTGGATCCCGCGCAAGGGCTCACCGCGGGTGAGAATGACGGGCCCTTGCACGATCCGGACCACGATGGTGTTTCAAACCTGTTGGAGTTCGCGCTCGCCGGAAATCCGATGGTTTCGTCGCGGACCATCCTGCCGACGCTCGCCCAACCCGTCGCCGGCACATGGACTTTCGATTATGAGCGCAACGGCGCGTCGCGCCCGCCCGCCGTCACGCAGATTGTGGAATTTGGCGGAGATCTATCAGGATGGAACCCGCTGACGATTCCGTTGTCCAGTGACGGCGCCGTGACGATCATTCCAGGTGCCACTACCGATCACGTGAAGGTGACTCTGCCGGCATTCGGTGCCAACGGTTTTGTCCGGCTCAAAGTCAGTCAGCAATAACCACCGGCGGAAGCTTGGAAACGACGCGGAATTCTTCTCCATCAACAGGTAATCAGACTCGAATGAATCAATGAATCGTAGAATACTACGAGTTGCCGGCACCCTGCCGGTGCGCCTGGATAAGGTTTTTTTCGATTTCAATGAGGCGCAGGCAAACGGCGGCGATCTTCGCTTTGCGGCGGCCTGCGATGGCACCAGGGAGAAGCCGATCAGGGGTATGAAGGTCCGGACAACTGTCATGGCCACACGGGATATCCACAGCGGCGAACACTGCCATTTCAAGACGGATGACTACGAGCGAATGGGACTGTCGATGGCGAGCATGCCTACAAACTCCTTGCGATGTTGATGACGCCCCCCAGGATGATTGCTAACATGTTTCCGCTGCCGAAAGTCTCAAGGTGACGGTCCGCGTCAATGGTGAAACCAAGGTGGTGGAATCCATCGTCCACTGATTCCACGGCATCATGCCGGGTTGGAAGATCCGGCTGCGGAGTGCCGCCCGAGGACATGGAAAAAGATCCGCGATGCTTGCGAAAATCCGAAAACTAACACCGTATGAAGCCTGCCATGAACCACCTGACTGTCGTCCTAGCCGCATTGTTCACCCTGCCGTTGGTGCCTCCCGCCGGAGCCGCCGAGTGGAAACCCGCCGCCGGGCCGCTCAAGACACGCTGGGCGAAGGACGTGTCGCCTGACAAGGTCCTGCCGGAATATCCGCGGCCCCAGATGGTGCGCAAGGACTGGATGAACCTGAACGGCCTGTGGGATGTCAAACTCAGTGATGGCACCGCGACCAAGATCCTCGTGCCGTTTGCGGTCGAGTCCGCGTTGTCGGGTGTGATGAAATACTCGGACAAACTGTCGTATCGACGCAGCTTCGAAGTTCCCAAGGATTGGAACGGCATGCGCGTCCTCCTGCATTTCGGCGCAGTGGATTGGGAAACGAAAGTTTCGCTCAACGGCAAGGAACTCGGCACGCATCGCGGCGGGTATGATGCGTTCAGTTTCGACATCACTGATGCGCTCAAAAAGGACGGCGCGCAGGAACTCACCGTGAATGTTTTCGACGCCACGGACCTTGCGGGCGAGCCGCGCGGAAAACAAACTCTGACGCCCAAGGGCATCAAATACACGCCGACCACCGGCATCTGGCAAACGGTTTGGCTGGAACCAGTGAGCCCGACCCACATCAAGTCGTTGGAGATGGTTGCCGACGTGGACGCGCAGTGCCTGCGCCTGAAAGTGAACGGCTCTGACAAAGCGGGCGACGCTGCGATGGTCGAGGCGGTGGCCAGCGATGGCGGTAAGGAGATTGCCCGCGTGAGCGGCGAAATCGGGGCCGACATCAAACTGGCCATTCCCGATCCCAAGCTCTGGTCGCCGGATACGCCGCATCTGTATGATCTGAAGGTTTCGCTGAAATCCAAGGAAGCGGCCGGATCCTCCGTGGCGGATTCGGTTTCCAGCTACTTCGGCATGAGAAAAATCGCCTTGGGCAAGGACGAAAATGGCGTCACCCGCATCATGCTCAACGGCAAGCCCGTATTTCAAGTTGGGCCATTGGATCAAGGATTCTGGCCGGATGGCATTTACACTGCCCCGACTGATGAGGCTCTGAAATTCGATGTTACGCAAACCAAACGCCTCGGTTTCAACTGCACTCGCAAGCATGTCAAGGTGGAGCCGGACCGATGGTATTACTGGTGCGACAAGGTTGGACTGCTGGTATGGCAGGACATGCCGAGTATCAACTCCTACGCGAAGGTCAAACAACCGATCGACGCTCCCCAGTTCAAGATAGAACTCACGCAAATGGTGCGGCAGAAATCGAATCATCCCAGCATCATCATGTGGGTGGTCTTCAATGAGTATCAGGGCATCCATGACACGCAGGCGTTGACGGCCCATGTCAAAGCGCTGGACCCCTCCCGCCTCGTCAATGCCTGCAGCGGCGAACACGCGGAGAAGGTCGGTGAAACCGTCATCAAGTGCGGCGATGTTTACGATCAGCACACCTATCCCGGCCCATCCTCGCCGAAGCCGGAAGCGGACCGCGCCGCCGTGTTGGGTGAGTTCGGCGGTCTCGGTCTGGCGATCGATGGCCATCATTGGGCGCAACGAACCTGGGGCTACAAAGGCATGAAGAACGTGGAAGAACTGACAACCCGATACGAGGAGTTGCTCGCCAGAGCGTGGGAACTGAATGCCAGTGAGGGCTTGAGTGCCGTGATCTACACCCAGATCACCGACGTGGAAACCGAGTGCAATGGTTTGTTGACCTATGATCGCGAGATCAACAAGGTGATCCCGGAACGGGCTGCCGCGGCGAATACCGGAAAAAAATAATAGCATGAATATTCAACATTTGAAGTGGGTTCTAACCGCATTGATGCTGGGGCAGGGGATCAGCGGGGGAGCCACCCCTCCGCGGCCCGAACATCCGCGGCCCGACCTGATGCGTGAGAACTGGATGACGCTAAATGGCGAGTGGCAGTTCGAGATCGACAAGGCGGCCGATGGCGACTCCCGGGGCCTGACCTATGGCAGGGATCTCAATGCCAGAATCATCGTCCCGTTCTGCCCGGAGAGCAAACTATCCGGCCTCGGACTGGGAAATACCGAAAAGCTCAAGGACGTTTGGTATCGCCGCACCTTCGAAGTGCCGCCCGCCATGAAGGGCAAGAGGATCAGGATCCATTTCGGCGGAGTGGACTACCGAAGCTGGGTCTATGTCAATGGCCGGCTCGCCGGTTCGCATGTCGGCGAGAACGTGGAATTCGCATTTGATGTCACCGACTTCCTCAAGGATGGCGCCAACGAAGTGGTGGTGAAGGTGCTCGATGACATGTGGTCGGGCCTGCAGCCCTGCGGCAAGCAGTCGGGCGACAAGAGTTACAGTTGTTTCTACACCCGCACCACGGGCATCTGGCAGCCGGTGTGGCTGGAAGCGGTCGGATCGTCATTCGTTGAAAGCATTTCGATTATCCCGGATCCTGACCACTCGCGGGTGCTGATCGATGCGAAAATCAACGGCTCTGGCAAGGATCTGACGCTCAAGGCGGAAGCGTTTGCCGACGGCAAACCGGTGGGCTCGGCCACCGCCACCGGTCCGTGGCGGAACAGCTTGGTCATTGATCTCAAGGAGAAGAAGTTATGGGAACCCGGTTCTCCCTTTCTGTATGATCTGAAGTTCTCGCTCTACAGCGGAAAGGAGAAGATCGATGAATTGAACAGCTATTTCGGCCTGCGCTCTATTGCCATCGACGGGCGGAAAATTCTCATCAACGGCAAACCGGTTTTCCAACGGCTGATCCTTGACCAGGGATTCTATCCGGACGGGCTGTGGACGGCCCCTTCGGATGAAGCGTTGAAACAGGATATCCAAATGTCGATGGCCTGCGGTTACAACGGCGCGCGTCTCCATCAGAAGGTGTTCGAGCCGCGGTTCCTCTACTGGGCGGACAAACTCGGCTACCTAGTGTGGGGCGAGTACCCCAATGCCGGCTACGGCAATCAGAAGGAGGGTTTTTCCGCCGTGGTGAACGAATGGACCGAGATCCTGCTGCGTGACAGGAACCATCCGTCCATCATCGGCTGGTGTGCATTCAACGAAAACTTCGAGGGCACCGGCGAGCTGCAGCAGATGATCTGGAACATCACCAAGGCCATCGACCCGACGCGGCCCGCGCTGGAGTCCAGCGGCTGGATGCACACGCTGCCGCATCCGGAAGTCAGGGATGCGCATGATTACACCGACAATCCGGAGCACCTTCGCAAGCGATGGATGGACTATTTCTCCTCGCCGCCGGAAGGACCGTTTCCCCCCGCGCGCTATCTTGGCCAGACGAGATCCCAGGCGGACTGTGGGGTTCCGTTCATGATCAGCGAGGTCGGCGGCATCGGCTGGGCCATCGAGGGCGGCTGGAGTTATGGCAATGGTCCGAAGACGCTCGATGAGTTCTACACCCGCTACAAGGGCACCATCGACGCCATGCTCGACAACCCCAACCTGTTCGGATTCTGTTATACCCAGTTGACCGACATCGAACAGGAAAGGAACGGACTGTATTTCTATGACCGCAAGCCGAAGTTCGATGCGAAGAAGCTCCACGAAATCACCTCGCGCGCGGCCGCCTACGAACGCGGAGAACCGGTTGCTCCCCAACCGACAGTCAAACATCTCGACGCCAAATGGCGGGTGCTGGTGGGGGCCCAACAGGACGGGAAACTGTCCACGCCCTACAAGTATATCACGGAAAAACCCGCCGACGATTGGATCAACGAAGGCTTTAATGACCAGGCCTGGAAGACCGGCGTGGCGCCGTTTGGCAATGGCAACGGCACAAAGACCGAGTGGAAGACTCCGGATATCCATTTCAGAAAAACCTTCGAGTATGATGGAGGCGATCTGAAGCAGGGCGCCGTGGTGATCCGCCACAACGACAACACGGAGATCTATATCAACGGAAAGAAGATATTCGCCGTGGACGGTTCCAAGGGATACTATCTCGCCATCGTCACCGATGAGATGAAAAAGGCGCTCAGGAAGGGAACCAACACGCTCGCCGTCCACTCGCATGAAGGTGGCCAAGGCCAGTGGATAGACTTTGCCATTCTGGTGGATTGAGGCCCGCACCCCAACATCGGATCCAGCGGTTGGCCCCGCGCTTCCGTTTGCGGTTTTTCCATTCCATTCTTTGATTTCCGTTCCATGAAAGTCGTCCACACTCCCCCGCCTAACGAATCCTCCAGGCTCGGCACCGCCGGCCTGCGCGGGGCCTTTCTGTTGGAAGAACTTTTCCAACCCGGCGAGCTGACCCTGGTTTACACGGATTTGGACCGCGCCATCGTCGGCTCCGCGGTGCCCGGCGTCACTCCTCTCAAGTTCGATGCCGGAGACGAACTCCGCGCACAGTGCTTTTGCGAACGCCGTGAGATCGGCGTGCTGAATTTCTCCGGCAAGGGCCTCGCCGAAGCCGGTGCGGACCTCAGCGGTGTAAACGCGTCACTGGAGCCACACGGCAGCGCGATCGAAACTGCGCTTACCGCACTCGGACGCGGGTTTTCCAGCTATCAATGCGATTTTGCGGATCGCCGGGCAGTGAAGGACTTCGCGGCCCGCGTTCTAACCGAAAATTGCGTGCCGGACATTCTGGTCAATAACGCCGGCACCATCCGGCGCGCGCCCGCCGCCGATCACACCGACGGGATGTGGTTTGAGGTCATTGATGTGAACCCCAACGCGCAGTTTCTACTCAGCCGCGAGATCGGCGCGAGGATGATCGGGCGAGGCTCGGGGAAAATCATTTTCACGGCCTCGTTGCTCACCTATCAGGGCGGCATCACAGTGCCCGGTTACGCCGCGTCCAAGGGCGCGATCGGCCAGCTTGCCAAAGCGCTTTCCAACGAGTGGGCGTCGATGGGCGTCCAAGTGAATGCCATCGCCCCGGGGTTACGTCGCCACCGACAACACCGAAGCGCTGCGCAACGATCCCGTCCGCCAAGCGCAGATTCTCGCGCGCATTCCCGCCGGGCGCTGGGGCGAACCCGAGGATTTCAAAGGTCCCACCATTTTCCTCGCCAGCGCGGCGCCCAACTATCTCACCGGCGAGATCCTCGTTGTGGACAGTGGATGGATGGGCCGCTAACCATTTCTAACAATCAACACCACAACCCCGTACCATGATGTTCCGGATTCCCGCCACACTCTGCCTTTCCGCCGCCCTTCTATCCGCCGACGAACCTGTCCGCGCCCTCATCGACGACGCTCAGCCCGGCTTCCGTGACCTCGTCGCAGTCGACTTCACCAAGGTCAACAGCGCGGACGACACCTGGAGTTGGCAGGGCGCCGCGCTGCATTGCACCGGCCAGCCGGTGAGTGTGCTGCGGACCGCGAAAGAGTATCGAAATTTCGAACTGGTGGTGGAATGGAGCCATCAGAAACCGTGCGGCAATTCCGGAGTCTTCGTCTGGGCGACGCCGGACTCGGTGGGGAAACTGGCCGCCGCCGGAACACCCGGACTGCCCTCCGGGATCGAGGTCCAGATCCTCGATCCCGCCTTCACCGAGCAAATGGCGGCCAATGGGCAGGCGACCAACTGGTTCACCACTCATGGCGACGTGTTTCCGGTGCGGGTCAAGATGACGCCTTTCCCGCCGCTTTCACCCGATGGCAGCCGCAGTTTCCCAAGGGAGCAGCGCGTGAAGGGGCACGGCGAATGGAACCACTACTACGTCCGCGCCATCAACGGCGAGGTCCGCCTCTGGGTCAATGGCGCGGAAGTCTCCGGCGGCACCGCAAGCGATCCTGCCAACGGATTCCTGTGCCTCGAAAGCGAGGGCTCCCCCATCATTTTCCGCAAGCTGCGTATTCGCGAGCTGCCGTGAGAAACACGGCGACAGCTCCCCGTCCCCGCTGATTTGGCTGGGCGATCTGACCGGGATGCAACAGCAGGCCGGGCTGCGCTCCGGCAAATACCGCTTCAAGCACGCTCCCGGCGCTCCCGGTCCCAATCAGGGGGGGATTTCACTCACCGGCAAACACATCCCCGCATCCCCGCAACCCCGCAACGCGCCCTCGAATGGAGCGCGAAACACCACGGTATCCCGGTGACGGAGACCTCCATCAGGGCGCCGAATCGATAGTCGCTTTCTCGATAAAGGGAGTCTCCAACTGTCCTGCCTTCGACGATCCTGATAGCCGTAACAATCCCGTCGCCTCAAACTCCAACCCGCAGATCCCGAACGCTCCACAGCACGCCCTTCGCGTCTTTGCCGCTGCCTTTCATGGCCCGCGCGCCATCCTTGCGCTTCGCCCCGAATCGTTCCCGCGCGCTCGCAAACGCCTCGTTCACAAACTCTTTGCTGCCAATCACCGCGCCGTCCGTGAAATAACGAACCCGGCAGCACAGCATCTTCGCCATTCCCAAATCCTTCAGCACCGTGCCGTTGGTTTTGCCTTCCAACATTTCGGC
>CAMBPB010000113.1 GCA_945869465.1 Prosthecobacter debontii | reverse complement strand
GTAGGACGAGGTGGTCGACAACGAGGGCGGATTTGGTCATCAGTGTTTCCATGGCAGGCTGAAACTGCCAAAACGGAGGCCAATGTCTAGTATTTTCTTAAATCGCCAATGAACATCGACCATGGCTGATTTCCGGGCAACCGCCCTGGCAGCGCCCCCCCCCCCCTGACACAAATATCTTGGCAGTGACGAGATATCTGATATTCTGGGTGGCTCCGATTCCTTCCCCCCATGAATCTCACGACTCAGATGGCCTCCCCCCTTGCCCGTCTTCCCGCGTGGCGGCTCTTTGCCGTGTCCGTGCTTGTGTTTTCCATGGTGTTTCTCATCAATCCCGGCGGTTTCCACACCGACTATGGGAACGGTGGCGGGCGCTGGGAGGATCGGGTGGACGCTTATTCGGACCGATTGGTCGTCAACAAGGTGCTTGATGACGCCTACGGAAACGGAGCGTGCCGCACCGGATTCATGGTGTTCACCAAGGGCTATCAAACGGCCGACTTCTCCTATTATCCGGACGGCATCACGGCCTATTACAGCCACTTTGGCCTGCCGGCTCGCGTGCTTTCGTTCGGGCGCTCGGTTTTCGGCGTGCAAAGCGACCTCGGGATGACGCGGTATCTCGAGCTGGCACGCCTGCTGATGGTCGTCGCCACGGCGGCGATTCTGGCGCTTTTTGTCACCCGGCTCGGTGTGGAATGCGGGACATTCTCGTGGTTTCTGGCCACCCTCATCATCGCCAGTTCGGCCGGATTGGCCATTTTTTCCCACAACCTTTACTTTTTCATTCCGGCGCTGCTGCTGCCGTTTGGGATCTCGACGGTGGGATATGGCAGGCTGTCCCGCGGCGCGTTGTTCCTGCTGATCCTGCCGGCCGCCATGCTGAATTTCCTGTGTCGCTACGAATTCACCACGACGTTCGCGGTCCTGGCGACGGTGCCGTTTTTCGCCTTTCGGCCAAACGATTCGTTCCGCGACAAGTTCAAGCTCGCGGCCACGGCATTTTTGGCCACCGTCGCGGGTTTCGTGATTGCCTTCGCCATCCACATTGGCCTTGCGGCTCAGGAGCTCGGCGGGTTCCAGGTATCCTTGATCTCGATGGCGGAGCGGGTTGCCTATCGGACTCTCACTGTGGAGGAGGTCGTTCCACCGTTTTCGCCGGCCTTCTTCGGCACCCTGCGCACCCGATGGTCCAATTCCGGTCTGGCGCTGCCTTATTCCGCGGTCTCGGTGAGCGAGATCGGGGTTTTGGCCCTTTACTGCGTGGTGCCATTGTTTGTGAGACCCTCCGGCTGGCGGGTGCTCGCATTATGGGGGAGCGGGCTCTTCGCCTACGGGTCGTGGTATGTTTTCGCCTATCAACACATCCTGTGGCACGGGATGTATGATTGGCTAATTTTCTCCATCAGCATCGTTCCGGTGTTGGCGGTGTTTGTCGCGCGGCTGGGATCCCGCCTTGTCCCCCAAGTCAAAATCACCGTGCTGGTGCTTCTCGTGCTGGCGGTCTTCTGCCATCGGCTCAAGCTCCACCCACCCTCCGAGTCTTTCGCTCCGGCGGCGATGCCACCCGCTGGGCAGCGCGCGGCGATCGTCGCCAGCGATGTCCCGGAGCAGGGCTGGAACTGCGGAATCCGCAGGGAACGCGGCCGGACCAACCAGTTTCACTTCACCCCGGATGGAAACGTGGCAATCACCCCGGGGACCCGTTTGTTTTTCGCCGGTAGCGGCTGGGCCTCAGTCACCGCCATCCTCCCGCAACAAGGGCCTGACGGCCGTGTCTCCACGGTCGTCACCACCGATCGGAACCTGTGGCCTGCCCGCGACGGGGCACCGCATCCCATTGGGGTGTATTAAGGCGCAAGCACCCGGACCGGGATCGTCCGCAAGCAGGCGGTGCGGCGGATCGTGTGAGAAGCCATTCGGAGCCTTCGACCGCGTCGTCGTCGTTCCGCATCCACCGATAGGCGCTGCGGTTTCCAGGGAGCAGGATTTCCGAATCCCGCGCGAGAAGCGAGACATCGCCCACCTTGATGAAAAACTGGGTGCCCACGGCCACTTGGCCGGGTGCCTTTCCGGTTGGCAAATCGCCGGCTGGCTTCAATACTCCCCCGGCCCCATTCCTACGCACCCCTCATCTCATGTTCCGCTCCGTTCTCGTCACCGCCGCCCTCCTCACCACCCGGACCCACGCCCAGAGTCTGGTCAATTCCCCCGTCGTTGCGGGTGCCGCCGTCCCTCCCGGAACCACGCTCAAGGTCGAGGCCGATTTCAAAAACCACCAACTCACCTCGCCCACCGCTCTGGCATTCGATGACCAGGGCCGGATCTTTGTCACCGAGACCCACCGCTTCGGTTCCGGCATCGAGGATGACCGCGCCCACACCTATTGGTATCTCGACGACCTGGCCGCCACCACCACCAGCCACCGCCGGGCGCTCCATGAAAAATGGCAGGCCAAGTTCCCGCTCGCCCGCATGACGGAAAAATCCGAGCTCGTCCGCCGCTTTGCCGACACCAACGGCGACGGCTCGCTCGATGAGGCCAAGGTCTTTGCCGACGGCTTCAACGATGTCCTGGATGGCACCGCCGCGGGCGTTTTTTCCCATGAAGGAACCCTCTTCCTCGCCTGCATCCCAAAACTCCTCATGCTCCGCGATACCGACGGCGACGGCCGCGCGGACGAACGCAAAACCATCGAACAAGGCTTCGGGGTCCGCGTTTCTCTATCAGGCCACGATCTCAATGGCTTCGCCCTTGGCCCGGACGGGCGGATCTACGGCACCATCGGCGACCGCGGCTTCAGCTTCACCACCAAGGCGGGCGTCGTCTGTCACTATCCGAACCAGGGCGCCGCATTCCGCTTCGAACCCGACGGCACCGGCTTCGAGGTTTTCCACACCGGCCTGCGCAACCCGAAGGAAATCGCCTTCGACGCGCTCGGCTACCCGTTCACTGTGGATAACAACTCCGACCAGGGCGATGCCGCGCGCGTGGTCTATCTGGTGGAAGGCGGCGACACGGGATGGGAAATGGAACACCAGGCGATGCACACCTTCCACCGCGAGATCGGCCTGCAGGACCGCCCGCCCAGCCGCTGGATGGATGAAAAAATGTGGCACCTCGCAAACCCGGAACAGCCCGCCTACATCGTGCCGCCCAGCGCCCTGCTCACCACCGGGCCCTCCGGCCTGACCTATCACCCGGGCACCGGATTCCTCGAAAACGAAGCCGGCCGTTTCCTGATCTGCGATTACCGCGGCGGCGCGGCGAACTCGGGGATCTGGTCCTTCGAGATGAAACCCGATGGCGCGGGCATGAAGCTGACCAATTCCCGCAAGGCTCTCTGGGGAGTCGCCGTCACCGATGCCGAATACTCGTGGGACGGCCGGCTGTTCGTCACTGACTTCGGCGGCGGTTGGAAATCCCATGCCGGAGGACGCCTGTTGTCGTTAGATGCCGGTGCCGGGACATGGCGCGCCAAGGACGCCGCCAGCGCCGCCACGATCCTGCGCGAGGGCATGGAGCAGCGCGGTTCCGCCGAACTCGCCAAACTCTTGGAACACCCGGACGCCCGCATCCGCCTGCGCGCCCAGATCGCCCTCACCCGCAAGCCGGACGCCCTCAAACAGTTCGCCGCCGCCACGCTCTCCGCGGATCCAATGGTCCGCGTGCATGGCATCTGGGGTCTTGGCATCCTCAGCCGCCGTGGTGCCTCGCCACTTCCTAACAACGAATTCGCCACGCTCCCGTCCGCCAAAATCCGCAAGGAGGCGGAAGCCAAACTCGTCGCCCTGCTAGGCGACAAGGACGAGGAAATCCGCTGTCAAACCCTCCGCACCCTGGCCGATGCCACCACCGCGCCGGGCCACCTCCAGCTCGGCCCGCTGCTCGCCGATGCTTCCCCGCGCGTGCGCTTCTTCGCCGCCATCCTCGCCGGCAAACGACAAATGCCCGCCTTTTACGGCCCCATCTGCGACATGCTCGCGGCCAACGACAACCGCGATCCGCTGCTGCGCCACGCCGGGGCTTTCGCCCTCCAACATCTCTCGCCGGATACGCTGGCGCTCCGCAACCTAACACTCCATCAGGCCACGGCCGTGCGCCTCGCCGCCGTCGTCGCCCTGCGCCGCATGAAGAGCCCGGATGTCGCGGGTTTCCTCCAGGACCCCGACCCCCAAGTCACCGATGAGGCGATCCGCGCCATCTGCGATGCCGATCTGGCGGAAGGCCGCGCGGCGGTCGCCGAATTGCTTGATCATCTTGAAAAACGCCGGTGGTCGCCACTTATGCTGCGGCGCCTGTTGCACAACTCGTTGCGCATCGGCGATGCTGCAAACGCCGCGCGCGTGCTCAAGTTCGCTGCGGATGCGGGCCAGCCCGAGGCGCTCCGCAAGGAAGCCTTCCGCCTGCTCTCGCTCTGGACCAACCCTCCCCCGGCGGATCAATTCACCGGCCACTGGCGGCCGCTCGCCGCGCGTGATCCCAAACCACTGCTCCCGGTGCTCGGCAAACACCTGCCCGCACTCCTCCAACAGCAGGGTTTCGTCCTCACCGCGGCACTCGGCCTGATCGATTTCTATCACCTCGATATCGCCACGCTCGATGTCCCGACCCTCCGCAAGCTCGTCGCCAACCCCGCCCTGCCCGCCGACGCCCGCGCCAAGGCTCTCGATCTGATCATCCAGCGCAAACCCGCGGACCTCGATGCCTTTCTCGCCGAAACCATCCGCAACACCCCGGATGAGGTCGCCCTCACGGCTCTCGGCCATCTATCAAAAAGTTCGCCGGACTCCGCCGTCGCCCTGATCGAGGCCGCCCTCACCTCGCAGCGCCCGCTGCTCGCGCGCAAGTCATGGAAACTGCTCGCCGCCATTCCCGGCGCTGCCGTGGACACGCTGTTAGCCAGACACCTCGATCTCCTCCGCGCCGCCAATGGCATCTCACCCCACGCCGTCGAGCTCATCGATGCCGCCAAACAAAGCGGCGCAACCAAAACCGCCGCCGCCCTCGCTGCTCTGGATAAATCCCTAGCGGAAAATCAGGATCCACTTGCCAAGTGGAACATCGCACTCGAAGGCGGCGAACCCGAGGCCGGCAAAGCCCTCTTCACCTCCCATCCCGCCGGGGAATGCTTGCGCTGCCACCGCGTCGGCGAGAGCCACGACATCGGCGGCGAAACAGCCCCCAATCTGGCGGGGGTCGCCAAACGCCACCCCGACCGCCGCTATTTGCTCGAATCCCTCCTCACACCCAGCGCCGTCATCGCCCCGGGATTCGGCATCGTCGCCATCGATTTCAAAAACGGCGCCAGTATCAACGGCAGCCTCCTCGTTTCCACCCCCGAGCACCTCGACCTCGATTCCGGCGGCAGGGTCGTCCGCATCCGCCGCGCGGACATCGCCGCCGAAACCAAGCCGCTGTCGCCGATGCCGCCCATGGAAGGCCTGCTCAATCCCGCCCAACTGCGGGACATCGTCGCCTGGCTCGCCAGCCTCACTCAGAACGACGCGCCCGCCCCAGTCGCCGTCACTCCCGTAGCCCTCGACCCCTCAACTCTAACCGTCCCCGGAAAATCATCCAACCTTGTGGACCCCGCCATTCTGAAAAACGGACGGGCCCAGTTCATCCTCTGCGGCGCCTGCCACGGCCAAAACGGCGAAGGCACCGCCGCCGGCCCACCACTCGCAGGGTCCGAGTGGGTCAATGGCCCCGCCGAAAATCTCATCCGCATCCAGCTCCGCGGCCTGCAAGGCCCCATCGTCGTGAAAGGCCAGACTTATAACATCCCGGCCGGCATGGCGCCGCTCGCCTATCAGACCGACGACCAGATCGCCGCGGTGCTCACCTATGTGCGCAACTCGTTCGGTAACTCCGCCCCCGCCGTCACCCCCGCCCAAGTCGCCGCCCTCCGCAGTGAAGTCGGCAAACCCAGACTTTCCGCCACCGATCTAACGCCACCAAAGAAATAACGGCGTAATCCCCCCCCGAGGTGGCGCGGACATCTTGCCCGCCGTGTTTGTTCAAGCCGCTCCCGCGCCGCTCTCCCCGCCAGCCTCCCGCATACACAACCGCGGCAAGTTCCCATGCCTTGATTCGATTCACAAACTCCAATCGACCGAATCCCATCTCTGCAATCATTCGGTGGCGGAAAAATGTTTGCCTCCGGCGATCTCCGCTGCGCTGCGGTTCTGCCAGAAACCCGCTTCCACATCCAATCGTATATCTTCGCCAAAGGTCGCAACGCAGGGACCAATCCTTAGAACCTCCCGGGAGCCATCGCGTCGATCGGGCGGAAGGGTGTGTCCCCGGCTAACAAGTCGGCGACGAGGCGGCCGCTCACCGGAGCGAGGCTCAGGCCCATCATCGCGTGGCCGGTGGCGGCGATCAGGTTGGAAAGGTTGGCGGCCATGCCAAGATAGGGAATGCCGTCCGGCGAAACCGGACGCAGGCCGGCCCACGGCTTTATGTTAGATAAATCGGTGGCCGCGAATTTAGGAAAATAGGAAGGCACCGATTTCACGATGCCATGCACCCGCGCCGGATTGATCGAGAGATCGAGTCCGCCCACCTCCATGGTGCCGCCGAAGCGCAGGCTTCCGCCCATTGGCGTGATCGCGACTTTTGCCTCGGCGAAAATCGAACACAACCGCGGCAATTCCGGCGGCGCGGGCAAGGTGAGCGAGTAACCCTTGCCCGCTTGGAGAGGCAGTTTCAGGCCGACGGTTTGCAACAGCTTCGCGCTCCACGATCCGCCGGCGATGACGAATTTATCGCCCTCGAACCGGTGGCCGCCACCGGATATGGCGCTCACCCGGCCGTTGCGGACTTCAATCATGTCGATGTTGATGCAACTCTCAATCTTGCCTCCCATTTCCATTACCCGCCGCCGCATGGAATGCACGAATTCAGCGGGATCGAGATGGCAATCCTGTGGAAAATACACTGCGCCGGCCACATCCATCGTCACCGCCGGATCCAGCCGGGCGGTGGCCGCAGCATCGAGAACCTGCGCTTCCAAGCCGATCTGACGGGCGGATTCGGCGACTTCCGCTTCCTCTTCGAGTCCCTTGGTGGTCTTGCACAGCATCAGCAAGCCACCTTGCACCAACCCGAAACCCTCTTCCGCAGCCAGCTCGCCGAAGAGTCGGCGGCTTTCCAGATTCAGATCCCGCAACAACTCGCGTGACGCCGCGACGTGCCTCGATGTCGCGTTGCGATAGAACAACCAGCCCCAGCGCATCAGATCCAGATCGAGCCTCGGACGGACGAAAAATGGACTTTCGGGATTCATCATCCAGCGCAGTCCCTTGGCCAGCATGCCCGGCGCGGCGAGCGGAATGAAGTGGCTGGGAACGATCATGCCTGCGTTCCCCATCGAGCAGTTGTCGGCACCGATTTCCCCGCGGTCAAGAATCGTGACGGAATACCCGCGCTTCAACGCATAGTAGGCCGAACACAGGCCAATCACGCCGCCGCCCACAATCATCACACGCTGCGCATTCATGCTTTGAACCTACATGCCGCGTCTTGTCCGGATCTTGAGGGAATTCCGCTGAAACCGCGCATTCCACCCCAAAATCCAGCCACCAAAAACCCCGCTCGGATTTCTCCGGGCGGGGTTCGGATCATTCAGGTTGGATCGTCCGATCAGACGATCTCGCTCTTCGCTTCGCTTTCCGCCGGAGTTTCGGTTGCCACGGGAGCCGCTTCGGCCACCACGGGGATTTCCTCGGCGGGCGCTTCATGCACGGTTTCCACGATGGTTTGGATCTCCGGTTCGACTTCGCTCTGGGGTGCGGCGGATGCCGGACGCGGGGCCACCACGACGGGGCGCGACTGACGCTCGGAACGCTCGTCGCGTTCCTCGTGGTCCTCGCGTTCGTCCTGACCCTTCGATTTGGCTCCGGAAACGGTCAGTTTGCGGCCCATGAACGGTTGATCGTGAAGCACTTCCACCGCACGCATGGCCTCGTCCATGTGGAGCATTTCCACAAAGCCGTAGCCCTTCGAACGATGGGTGCTGCGATTGTAAACGATCTCCACGTTGCGGACTCCGCCGATGCCCTTGAAGAGCTCCTGCAGGTCTTGTTCGGACACGTCATAGGACAGGTTTCCGACATAGACCCGTGGGGACTCCACGGTGGAACGGTCTCCGCCCCGCGGGCGATCTGTGCTGCGGGGGGCGCGCTCCGGTCTCGGACCACTGCTGCGTTCGCCGGTTTTCGGGGCGGGCTGACCTTCGCCGGTGCGGGCGTTGCGGGTGTTGGATTTGGTCTCCGGACGGGCTTCCGCCTCAGGCCTGGGAGCCTGCGGTTTGCGCTCGGGACGGGCCGGAGGCGTGGGTGCCTTGGAAAGGCCGATGGCCTTGAGCAGCTTCTGCCACCAGCTCAATTTCACCGGCGCGGTAACACGCGGCGAACGCGCGCTCTGCGGGTGGAACTCTTCGGAGCGGCCCGAGCCGCGGTTGTCGCGATTATCGCGGTTGTCGCGGTTGTCGCGGTTGTCGCGGTTGTCGCGGTCGCCACTGCGGCGGCCGTCCTGCGATTGGTTTGGGTTGCCATCTTGGTTTCTACTACCGCCGCGTGAACGGCGGCGCCGACTGTCTCCCGACTGGCGGGAATGTTGTGTTGCGTTTGACATTGTGTCACAGGGGTCATGGTTTTCGGGTGGCCCGGCGCGATGGACTTGGAAAGCCCTGCAAGTGTTGCAAGCATCTAGTGCCGACCGGAGTGAAACCGACAAACCGGCTTATTGGTGCCGGGGTGGAACTTCGCAACGGCTTGCGGAAAGGAACTCCACCATGTCGGAACAATCCAGCTTGCGCCGCCGCCCGATGAGCTAGGAAGATCCGGTTTCCTGGGCCGCCGATCGGTTTCACCGCCCGTGAGAAAGGCGTGGAACGACAAGCACTCGACCGGAATAGGGCTTTGGAGGTTGGAAAAACCAGCTCGCGGAAAAACTAGCGCCATTTCAGCCGATGGCAAGACTGGAACGAGAGCGGGAGGATTTTCCCGCATGGTTACCATTTTGGCAAAAGGCGCAGTGCCCGGATCCGGCATTTTGGATCGGGCCTGCAGCCCGCGTGATCGTTTTGCGCGCTCCCGGCGGTTCATTGCCCTGGGACCACGAGTCAGTGACTCGCCTGACCCTGATCTGAGAAAGAATCCGCCATTCGCTGCCTGGCTTTCACATCTCATGGGCGGGCGGGTTTGGAAACCCGCGCTCCCGGCGGTTCATTGCCCTGGGACCGCGAGTCTGTGACTCGCCTGACCCTGATCTGAGAAAGAAGCCGCCATGCCGGCCTTCCCTTTCACATCTCATGGGCGTGCGGGCTTGGAAACCCGCGCTCCCGGCGGTTCATTGCACCGGGACCGCGAGTCTGTGACTCGCCTGACCCTGATCTGCGAAAGAAGCCGCCATGCCGGGCCTTCGCTTGCACATCTCATGGGCGTGCGGGTTTGGAAACCCGCGCTCCCGGCGGTTCATGGCACTGGGACCGCGAGTCGGTGACTCGCC